>NZ_JAMYUM010000004.1:0-318537 GCF_040322975.1 Mesorhizobium sp. M0074 | reverse complement strand
TCTCACAGGCGTCCACCAGCCCGGCGAAAGCCATTTCGAGCTCCTGCGCGCCTTTGCCGACGATGCTCTGCTCGCCAAGGCCTCCACAGCCTTTGCCGCCTACCGCTACCGCGCGCATGAATTCGGCGATTCCATGCTGCTTAATCGCCAACCGCCGCTTCTATCGCGCGAACAAAATCGGGGCGAGGGGCTCGAGACGAAGGCTTTACTCGAGGTGTGCCATGATGTCGGCAGGATCGGTGGTATTTCGTGCTCGGCGCGCAAGGAAGTCGGAGCTATGTTACAGCGGACCAAATTCGGCATTTGACCCAAAGTCGAAGTTCCGAAGCCCTCACATTGGGTCCGCATTGCGGGCGAAGCGGACAACATGGCTTGCCGGGCGTCAATGCTTCGATACGTGCCACGGCAGGCAGAGCCTAGCAGGGTCCCAAGAATCGCAGGATTTCGGCCGCGAGCGCATCCGGTGCTTCCTCAGCCATGTGGTGACCACAGTCCAGGGCCTTCCCCTGCTGTCTCGCCGCCGTCCACGGTCGCCAAACTTCGAGAACATCGCCGTAAAGCTGCTCAAGGTCATCACGCAGCGACCACAGAACCATCATTCAATACGGCGGCCCGCCTCTCGGTCTTCCGCGTCGTGCAGACGGTCTATCGTGATACCTGCCCTATAATCTTCTATCATTCCGTGAATGACCCGCGGATCGTGAACGGCCGCGCTGTAATCGGCATAGGCCTCTGGGCCCATCTGTTCGGCGGAGCCACCATGCCAAGCATCGGGATCGGCATTGATAGCGCGCTCCGGCTTCTCTTGCTGGGCGAAGAAGAACCAATGCCACCACGCGGTTGCAAAGCGTGTATCACATCGTTCAAGCGCTTCGAGGATAGGAACGCCATCGAGCACGATGAGATGTGTCACCGCGGAGGGATGATCCATAGCAGTCCGAAAGGCGGTGTGGCTTCCCCGATCGTGCCCGGCGATTGCGAAGCGATCAAATCCAAGGTGCTGCATCAGGGCGATGTCAACGTTAGCATTGCTAATTGCCGTTGGTTCGGCGCATTTATCAAATGCACTGTCAATCGCCAATTGGCCTAATTGGTCAATCAAGTGTCTGCGCTAACCATATGACAGTTCGCGGTGCTTAGCGTCGTTCGACGCATTGAGTTCGTCATTGCGGACAATGCAGTGTTCGTTCGCTAGTGCGGCTAGCGCCATCGGCTAGTGTTTGTTCGTACGCGTCGTATTGGCCTGTCTAGCGTCAATGAAATTGGCGCGTAGTGTTTCTCGTATTCGCCGTTCAGTTGCCGCACGTACTGCGCGCCTGTGTTTGCGCTTGCCGTCGAATGACAGGAGCGTGTCACCATAAAACGCAACACGGTTTGCGGAGCGCTATAGAGTAAGCAGCAACAAAGGATGCCGCTTATGACACTTCTCCAGATCGCTTATCTCTGCCTCGCCGCGGGCGCGTTCATTGCCTTCGTTGGCTACCCCATCGCGTTCTTCGGTATGGGAGGGCACTGAACCGCAGCGCGATCTTTCCGGATTTCGGAAAAAGATTTGTCGTGCGTGACAAAGGATTTGTCACCCATGACAAAAAATCTTCGATAAATGGCTAGGTCATCGTCCAACGGAGCGACCTCGATGACCCTGCTTCAAATCGCTTACGCAATGCTCGCCGTCTTGTATATTGTGCCGTGGTGGCGTTGGCGGTAGGACATTCAGATGTCGCAAGATAACGAAGACGAAGCAATTCCCAAGTCTTCGTCGGCTACTGCCGCGATCGTGCAGTTCATTGAACGGGTAGGAAGGCCCTTCGTACCCGACGTCGTGAAGAGCTGGGCGTCGCGCCCGACTATCACCGAACGACCGAAAGAGAACAGGTGGCATCTGGCGAGACAGTCGGATGGTACATTCCTCCTTCAACTGCAAAACGATTGGTGGCTGACTAACAACAGCGACCGTCCTCTGCGTATGGTGGGGGTGGAAATCGACCGACCACGTGTCAAGGGCGATCTCATTGTGGATGGGCCGAGGGCGCACGATGGCGAACCTGTCATCCCGCCAAAGGCGACGGTCCCGATTTCCACGCACTTCATGGTCCCCACTAGGAAGCATCACCTGAAGGCCACGAAACGCTACGATTTCACATTCGTCGATCACAACGGGCATCGGACGCGAAAACGGGGCATCGAATACAAGCCCGAGCGTCGCTGTAGCCGTACTGCTGGTTCCTTTCGAGCACCCGGTTCACGTACGAGCGCCGGAATATGTTGTCGACGAGAGCAGGCTTGAATTCATAGCGCTCGTATACCGTTTGGAGCGCGTCTTCGAGCCGGTTGAGCCGCCACAACGCTGCGAATAGCAAACCGTGAATGAAGGCTATGCGCGGTGAGCTCATTACGGTGGCGCTGTGGGGGCATTGAGCGATGACTGACGAGAGAGTTTTGCTGACCAAATGGTTCGGCTCTTTGAAGAGCCTGTTGCGGCGATTGGGATGCTGCTCTACGGCGCCTATCTTTACATGAGCAGGAGCAGTTTCCGCCAAGAGATGAACGCGGGCGTATCGAAACCGGACTAGGCTGCTACAACCATTCAAGTGGAAGCGAAGCGGATCGAGGGACAGAGAGAAGTCGCACGCTGGTGTGCAAAATCGCGCCTTAGCGTAGAAAAGGCTTTGGCCCCGGGCTGAGCGAAACTGCGAAGCATGAGCTGCCGATCCCTTTCCAATCTACAAATCTACGCCACAGCCTACCATCAAGATCCGCAAGCGTGACCGCGAGCGCGCGGAGCGCGTCCTCTTGGCCGGTGGGCCGAAACCGTCACTCAAGAAAAACGGGCGATCGCACTCGCATGGGAGCGACAAGTGTGCGAACACGCGATCTCACGGACATCGGAATTCCGGCTGCTATCTGGCCCGGATGTGTGACGAGGGCCTGCTCATCAAGATCGGCTATGGCATCTATCGCGCCACAAATCGGAAGGCGGCATAATCGGATCTTGGCTAATCTCCGGAGAATGGCAACGTTTGCAGCGGTTCGATCGCTCGAATGGAAGCTATGGCGAGAAATCGGCGACGCGGCCAGGACATCCATGTCGATTTCAATGATGGACTGGACGGACTGTCCGGAAAAGCTAATAAAAATCAAAGCTTAAGGGGGTTTAAGTTGGCGATGCAGTACCAAATGCAGTACCGCTGAAGCGCAGCCGATGATGTTTTCAGGGTCGTAGGACGGACTTGCCGTTGCGAACGTCGGCGCGACAGGGCACTTACGGAGCCCGTGGTCGCAGAGGTTGCCCGAATGCACATTCGAGACCGGCTGAATCCCAGTCCGCGAGGTCTGCGGCGGCGCGATATGTGCTCTCCAGGACGACCATGAGGCTTGGTTCCGGATCGGTAACTCTGCGGATCGCATACGGCAGCAGGAATTCTCCAAGTCGTAGTGGGCGGCGTCGGCAAAGATCTTCGCCGCCGCGAAGCCTTTTGGTCGGGCGGTGGAGCGGTCGACTTTCCGGCCTTCTATTCCTACGCCTGTCCGAAACCGCTGCTCCTCTGACGCTTCTCCTTCGCACGGAGCTGTCGCAGCCCTCTTGGTGCGCGGACGCGCGGTGCGCACACAACTTGTGGCCCGATAACAGACCCGATAACAGACCCGATAACAGAGTTGACAACTCTCTGCTGGTCAAAAACCTTCAAAGAAGCCATCATGCAACAAAAATTGCAAGGATGTGCATCGTGGACGAGAAGGTCGAGGCTCCCAAGGACTATGAGGATCTCATCCGCGTGATACACGACCGGTATGATGGGATGAGCAAGTCGTACCAGAAGATTGCGTTGTACCTCACCCAAAATCCGAATGACGTCGCGGTGCGATCGGTGAACTCGATCGGGGAAGGCAGCGGCGTTCACGCGTCCAGCTTCGTCCGATTTGCCCAAGCATTGGGGTATGAAGGGTTCAAGGACCTGCAGAGCCTCTTCCAGAAACGATTGTCCACCGCGGCTCCCGGCTTCGAAGCCCGCGTCAAGGCGTTGGAGAAGGAACTGGGGGAGCGGACAGATCGCAGCGAGATGGGATTGATGCACGACCTGGTCGTCCGTGACATCGCGTCCCTGAAAGAGATGCTCACCGATCTTCAACCCGAGGATCTGGCAGAAGCCGTTAGCCTGCTCGAGAAGGCCGACGTCATCTATCTGATGGGACAACTTCGCTCGGCACCGGTCGTCGAACTCCTTCGCTATATACTGACCATGCTAGGTAAGCGCTGCGTGCTCCTGGATCCGGGCGGCGGACTGGCCACGCATATGGCCCGCGCGATGCGGAAGACGGACCTGCTGTTTGCGGTGTCGTTCCGCTTCTATGCGAACGAGGTCGTCAATGTTGTGGAAGAAGCCGTGGGGAGAGGTGTACCCATCGTGGCGATCTCGGACAGCACGCTGTCTCCATTGGCCAAGAGCGCGCGCGTTCTGTTCGCCGTACCGGAGCACGAATACACTTTCTCGCGCTCGCTGGCAGCTCCTATGTGTCTTGCGCAGGCTTTGACCGTGGCCTTGGCGGCCAGGCTTCAGAACAACGCAGTCGATCCCCGCATTCCAACGGTTACCGAGCGGTAGGGACTGCGAACCGCGAAACCTGGCCTCATTGTAGCATTTTCGGACCGCCGGCCGTCGATTCTCAATCAGTGTCGGAAGGCGAGAGCGCCATCGCCTTTTCAGGCACGGCCATGGGGCCGGATGCGGCACCGAGGACTGTCTGGTCGTAATCCACCACCGCACCTGTCATGAGCCCGGCATCGTCCGAAACGAGGAAGTTGACGGTGCGGGCGGCCTCGGCCGGATCGACCAGCCGGCCGAAGGGCAGGTTCGCAACGGCTTTCGCTTCCCAATTGGGATCGCCCGTCTCACTCGCCTGCAATTCTCGCTCGTTATCAGACGCCATCCAGCCGACATCCAGCTGGTTGACGCGGATGCGGTTCTTCATGACGGAAAACGCCGTGTTGCGGGTCAGCGTCGCCAGCGCCGCCTTAGTGGCACAGTAAACGTTGATGAAAGGCTGGCCGGCATGTTCCGAGATCGAGCCGATGTTGCAGATGGCGCCTTCAATGCCGTCGCGGATCATGCGGCGGATGGCCTCCTGCATCAGGAAGTAGGGTCCGCGCACGTTGACGGCGAACAGGGCGTCGAAAAGTTCGGGCGAGGTATCGAGGATGGTGCCACGGTCCGTGCGGGCACCGGCGTTCACCAGCACATGTATCTTGCCATAAACGCGCTCGGCCTCCGCCATCACGCTTCGGCAATCCTCGACTTTGCCGAGATCGGCCTTGACAAAGTGGACAGGCACGCCGGTGTCGTGCGTGATCGCCTCGGCCGCGGCACGGCCCTTCGCCTCGTTGCGGCCGAGAGTGACAAGACCGGCAGCGCCGGCTTCCGCCAGCCGGCGCGCAATGGCCGCTCCCAACCCCTGCGTTGAACCCGTGACAACGCAGACCTTTCCATCCATGCGATTCATACTTCAGCTCTCCACAGTGTAGCCAGCCGCGGCCATGACGCGCCGCAATTCCTTATGCCCGATCTTCGCCATTTCGAGTGGCGGACTTTTGACGGGATCCTGCTCGGCTTCAACGACGAACCAGCCTTCGTAACCGTAGGAGGCCAGCCGCTTCACGATCGCCTCGAAGTCGAGCGAGCCGTCACCGGGTACGGTGAAGGCCCCCTTTACCACTGCGTCGAGAAAACTTTCCCGGCTGCGGTCGAGCCCGTCCACGACCGCTTGGCGGATGTCCTTGGTGTGTACATGCGAAATCCGGGCGTGGTGCTTGTCCACCACCCGCAGCACGTCGCCGCCGGCAAAGGCCATATGGCCGGCATCGTAGAGCAGGGGCAGACCCTCGCCGGAATGCTTCATCAGCAGATCGACGTCCTGTTCGCTTTCGATCGGCGCGGCCATGTGGTGGTGGTAGCAAATCGGCATGCCCTGACCCGCGCACCATTCGCCGAAAGTGGTGAGCTTACGGCCGTAGGCCTTGATCTGATCGTCGTCGAGACGCGGGCGCATAGCCAGCGGCGTTCCGCGGTCGCCCTGAATGGTGCGACCCGTCTCGCCATAGACGATGCAGGGCGCGTTGGTCGCCTTGAACAACTCCATCTGCGCGGCGATGCGGTCCTTCTCTTCATCGATATTGCCGACCAGCAAGCGGCCGGAGAACCAGCCGCCACAGACGCTCATGGCATGCTGCCTCAGGATGGGCTCAAGCACCGCCGCGTCCATCGGGAAGCGGCGGCCAGTCTCCATGCCGGTGAAGCCGGCCTGACGGGCCTGCCGCAGGCACTCCTCCAGCGAGACGTCGTCGCTCAGTTCGGGAAGGTCGTCGTTCCACCAGGCGATCGGCGCGATGCCAAGCTTGGCTCTCATCGTCATCTCCAATCATGATTTTCGAATGCTGCTGGCTGCCTGCGCAGCGACAAAAAACTGCCGGAACAATGCTCAGGGAGTTTTGCATCGTTCCGGCAGGGGACGCCCCCGCGCGCCCGAACGGTTCAGACACCCACGCGCTGCTTCTTGCGACCTTCGGTTTGCGCGGCATGCGCGTCGCGGACCTGCTGGCGCCCGCTGATCTCGGGCACGCCGACGTCCCACCATGCATCCCCGGGCGTCCAGCTGAAGGCGTCGGAGACGATGGTAATGACGGTGGTTCGGTCGGTGGTCTTCGCCCATTCGATCGCTTGGCCGAGATCGGCAAGGCTTTCGACACGCCGCGCCAGCGCGCCCATGGCTTCCGCGTGCTTGGCGAAGTCGACCGAGAACGGCTCCTTGACCCGGCAGTCCTTGATAAGGTTATTGAAGGAGGCGCCGCCCTTGGCGTTCTGCAGCCGATTGATCACCGCATAGCCGCCATTGTCGCATACCACGAGAATCATCTTGTGGCCGGCGAGCACCGACGAATATATGTCGGAGTTCATCATCATGTAGGTGCCGTCGCCGATCATGACGATCGGCGTGCGGGTAGGGTCGGCCATGGCCGCGCCCCAGCCGGCAGAGATTTCATAACCCATGCAGGAGAAGCCGAACTCGCAGTCGAAAGTGTTGGGTTCCTTCACCCGCCAGTTCTTCATCACCTCGCCGGGCAGTCCGCCGGCCGCGGTGATCAGCAGGTCACGCTCGCCCGCCTTGGCGTTCACCACGCCTACGACCTGCGCATAGGTCGGGACCGGCTCGTTGGTCGGCTTCTGGAAGCCGTCAAGCATCGTGTTCCACTTGGCGAACTCGATGCGACCCTTGTCTGTCCAGGCCCTCTCCGCTTTCCAGTCGCCGAGGGCACCTTCGAGTTCGCTCACCGTCTCCAGCGCGTCGCCGACGACGGCGAGCGCCCGGTGCTTGGTGGCATCCCAGCGTGCGGCATTGATCGAGACGAACTTTGCGTCGGCCGAGAAGGCGCTCCAGGATCCGGTGGTGAAGTCCATGAGCCGTGTGCCGACGGCGATGATCACGTCGGCTTCCGCCGCCAGCGCGTTGGCGGAGGTTGAGCCGACGATGCCGATCGGTCCGACATGCGCGGGGTGGTCGTGCGTAACCGTGCCTTTGCCGGCAATCGTCTCCGCGAGCGGGATCCCATGCCTTTTGGCGAAATCGCCAAGAACCTTCTCGGCACCCGAATAACGCACGCCACCACCCGAGATGATCAGCGGCCGCTTTGCGCCTTTGAGGAGGCGCGTCGCTTCGGCGAGCCGGCTGCGATCGGGCCGGGGGCGTGGCACCTCATTCACCGTCTGTTCGAAGAAGGCTTCGGGATAATCCCAGGCGATCTCCTGCACATCCTGCGGCAAAGCGATGAAGGCAGGCCCGCAATCGGCCGGATCAAGCAGCACCGCAACCGCCTGCGGCAACGACGAGATGATCTGCTCGGGATGGACGATGCGGTCCCAGTAGCGCGTGACCGCCTTAAAGGCGTCATTGACGTTGATGGTCGGGTCGCCGAAGTGCTCGACCTGCTGCATGACCGGATCGGGCCGGCGACTGACGAAGGTGTCGCCTGAGAGCATCAGCACCGGCAGCCGGTTCGAATGGGCGACACCCGCCGCCGTCACCATGTTCAGCGCACCCGGACCGATCGAGGTCGCCGCAACCATGATCTGGCGCCGGCGCTTCGCCTTTGCAAAGCCGATCGCTGCAAGCGCCATCGACTGCTCATTCTGGCCGCGCCAGGTCGGCAGCACGTGCTTCACCGCCTCGAGTGCTTCAGAAAGGCACGTCACGTTGCCGTGCCCGAAGATGGCGAAGACTCCCGGAAAAAGCGGAACTTTCTCGCCGTCGACGACCGTGAACTGGTTGCACAGATAGCGCACGAGCGCCTGTGCCATGGTCAGACGGACGGTGGCCCTGGTCATCTTTGTCTCCTCCCTAACGACGGTCTTTCCAAATCTATATGGAATGCCCATTGACAAATCAATATGTTTGCAACGATCATTGCAAAAATTCAAACCGGGAGGACTTCTTGCTCAGGATAGCTGTGCTCGGCTGCGGTCGGATTGGCAGGATGCATGCGGCAAACATCGCCGCACATCCTCGTGCGGAACTAGCCACCGTCTATGACATCGACGAATCGTCCGCGGAGACTGTCGCGGCGCGGCACGGCGTTCGCGCTTCGGGATCCGCGGACGAGGTATTTGCCTCGGCAGATGTAGATGCGGTCCTTGTCGCGACGGTGACTGACACGCATGCCGACTACATCGAAAAGGCGGTGGCCGCTGGCAAACCCGTGCTCTGCGAGAAGCCGATCGATCTCAGCCTGGAAAGGGTGAACCGTTGCGCCGAAGCAATTTTGTCCAAGGGCGTGCCGGTCCAGATCGGTTTCAACCGGCGTTTCGATCCCGGTCATCGTGCGGCGTGGAACGCCGTACGATCCGGCGAGATCGGCGAATTGCACCAGGTTATTATCACCTCGCGTGATCCTGGCATGCCGCCCCGTTCCTACTACGAGGTCGCGGGCGGGCTTTTTCGCGACATGACGATCCACGATTTCGACCTCGCCCGCTTCATGCTGGGAGAGGAGCCGGAGGAGGTGTTCGCCATCGGTGGCCGGCTGATCGACCCGGCCATGATGGCGGAGCTGAACGACTACGACAGCGTCATGGTCGTGATGCGGACCAAAAGCGGCAAGCAGTGCCACATCAACAACTCCCGAACCTCCACTTATGGCTACGACCAGCGCGTCGAGTTGCTGGGCAGCACCGGCATGGTGATCAGCGGCAACAGGAAGCCTCACGAACTGCGCCGCTACTCGGTCGCGCAAACCGAAGCCGCCGCGCCTTATCTCGACTTCTTCATCGAGCGATACCGCGAAGCGTTCGATGCCGAGATCGACGCCTTCGTCACCTGCGTCGAGAAGGCCGAGCCGCCGCTGGTCGGTTTCGAGGACGGGCGCCGCGCTCTGGTCTTGGCCGAAGCGGCGATGAAATCGGCGGTCGAAGGCCGCTTCGTGAAGGTCAGCGAGATCGGATAAGCCATGTACGCGAACTACGGACTGTTCATCGACGGGAAGTGGCGCAAGGCATCCGACGGCGGGACGGCGCCGGTGACGAGCCCGGTGACGGAAAAGCCGCTGGGCGAGGCTCCGGTCGCCACCCGCGCGGACACGGAAGAGGCGCTGGTTAGCGCCGCCCGTGGGTTTCCCGCATGGAAATCCAAGGGTGGTTTTGAGCGCGCGTCCGCCCTGCATGCTATCGCGGACGAGATGATCCGCCGCAAGGACGAAGCCGCGCGGATGATCTCCAGCGAGACCGGCAAACCTATTGCCCAGTCCGAGCGCGAATGGGGGCTGGCGGTCGATCAGTTCCGCTGGTACGCCGAGGAGGCCCGCCGGATCTATGGGCGCGTCATCGAATCGCGCGTGCCCGGCGGTCGTTTCGAAGTTCTGCACGAGCCTGTCGGGATCGCAGCCGCCTTCACCGCCTGGAACTTTCCGGCGGCACTGGTCGCCCGCAAGGTGGCGCCGGCGCTTGGCGCTGGCTGCTCGACCATCGTCCGGCCGTCAAGTCAGACGCCCGGGACGGCGATGCTGATGGTCGACTGCATCCGCGCCTGCAATCTTCCTGCCGGGACCGTCAGCCTGGTCGTTGGGCCCACGAGCACGACCTATGCGCCGATCATGGCTTCGCCGGCGGTGCGCAAGGTGTCCCTCACCGGCTCGACCCGCGTCGGCCAGCAGATGATCCGCGATGCTGCCGACACGGTGAAGAAGGTGTCTATGGAGCTTGGCGGCAACGCGCCCCTGATCGTCTTCGACGACGCCGATCTGGATGCCGCGCTCAACGTCTCCGTGCCGACCAAATACGCCAATTCCGGCCAGGTCTGCGTCACACCGGATCGTTTCTTCGTCCACGAAAGCCTGCACGACGCCTTCGTCGAGGGCTTTGTGCAACGCGCCAAAGCGTTGAAACTGGGCGACGGGCTCGACCCATCCGTGCAGATGGGCCCGCTCATCAATGCCGGCCGGCTTTCCGAGATCGAAGACATCGTGTCCGACGCTATGAAAGCCGGTGCGAAGCTCGTCGCGGGTGGCCATCGGGTTGCGGCGTTCAATGCCGGCCATTTTCATGAGCCCACGGTCCTGACCGATGTTGCCGACGACATGAGGGTCTTTGCCGAGGAGAATTTCGGGCCGATCGCGGCGATCACCCGGTTTTCCTCGGATGAGGAGGCGCTGGAGCGGGCGAATGCTTCGCCAATGGGATTGTCGGCCTATGCCTTCACGTCGAGCCCGAAGCGTGCGCGCCGCACGGTAGCCGAGCTGAAGGCAGGCATGGTGGGCATCAACAGCTTCGCTCTCGCCGCATCGGAAGCGCCGTTCGGCGGCACGAAATATTCCGGAATGGGTCGCGAAGGCGGCAGCGAAGGTATCGGTGACTACCTCGACACCAAGCTTGCGCAGATTGTGTTCTGAGGAGGCCGCCTTGATCAAGAACGAGCTCAAGCAGATCTGGGCCGAAGGGCGGCCCACGATCAATGGCTGGCTTTCGATCGGCAGTCCATTCACCGCCGAGATCATGGCCGCGCAGGGCTATGACAGCGTGAGCATCGATGTCCAGCACGGCGCGCTCGACTATTCGATGCTGCTTCCGATGTTCCAGGCGATGCGTGCATCCAGGGTGGTGCCCATGGCGCGCGTGCCGTGGCTGGAGCCGGGCATCATCATGAAGGTGCTGGATGCCGGCGCCTATGGCGTGATCTGTCCCATGATCAACACACCGGAACAGGCGGCTCAGCTCGTCAGCTACCTGCGCTATCCGCCGGCCGGCCAGCGCAGTTTTGGGCCGACGCGTGCCAACTTCTCGGCAGGTGCCAACTACGCGGCCGAAGCCAATGACGAGATCCTGGCTTTCGCCATGGTCGAGACCGCCGAGGCGATGCGCAATCTCGATGCGATCGCCGCAACGCCAGGGCTCGACGGCATCTATGTCGGTCCCGCAGACCTGACCTTCAGCCTGCACCAGGGGCGTCTCGCGCCGTCCTTCGATCGCGAGGAGCCTGACATGATCGCCGCTCTGCGGACGATCGTTGCAGCCTGCAAGAGGAACGGCAAACGCGCCGCGCTCCATTGCGGCACGGCCGACTACGCCGCACGTGCCATCGAATGGGGTTTCGACATGACCACCGTGTCAGGCGACTCCCGCCTGCTCGCAGCGGCGGCCCAGGCGTGTGTTGCCCGCTTTCGCGAATTGACCGGCGCGAAGCCCGCCTCTCTTGAAGCCGGCAAGGGAGGCTATTGATGCCGCACGTTCTGGTCGCCGGAAAACTTCATCCGAGCGGCATCGAACTTCTCGATGCGTCGCCCGGCGTCACCTACGACTATGTCGAAGATGTCTCCGAACCAAGCTACGCACCTCTGATCGGCAAGGCCGATGGCCTCGTCATTCGCACCCAGCCCTTGTCGGCTCCGACCGTCGCACGCGCCGAGAGGTTGAAGATCGTCTCGCGCCATGGCGTCGGCTACGACGCTGTGGATCTGCCTTCTCTCAACGAACGTGGTATCGCGCTGGCGATAGTCGGCGATGTGAACTCGGTGTCGGTGGCCGAGCACGCCATGATGCTGTTGCTGGCGGCAACCAAGCGGCTGATCCGAGCGGATCGTTCGGTGCGCGGTAACGAATGGGGTTGGCGCAACCGGCTGGAGCCAAGCGAACTCTCGGGCAAGCGGCTTCTGATCCTCGGGTTCGGCCGGATCGGCCGCCACCTGGCGCGCATGGCGGCGGCATTCGGCATGGACGTGCGTGCCTATGATCCATTCCTTGAGAGGCAAGGCTGGCCGGAGGGGCCGGTCGCGCCGGTGAGCGATTTGCAAACGGGACTCGCCTGGGCCGATGCGATCTCCGTCAACGTACCCAAGGCCGAGCGCCCGGTGATCGGCCCCGTGGAACTCTCGGCGATGAAACCGACTGCTGTTCTCATCAACACAGCGCGGGGCGGCATCGTCGACGAGGCGGCGCTGATCGCGGCGCTGCGAGCGGGGCGCATCGCAGCGGCCGGTATCGACGTCTTCGACGATGAACCACCCGCCGCGGACCATCCGCTCTTCGGCTTCGACCAGGTGATTCTGACGCCGCACATTGCCGGGCTCACCGCCGAGTGCGGCGAGCGCATGGCAATCTCGTCCGTGCAGAACGTGCTCGATTTTTTCGCCGGGCGGATCGACTCAGCGCTGGTGGTAAACGGAGCCGAGTTGAATGGCCGGTGAAAAACCTCAACTCAGAATCGGCCTGATCGGCACCGGCTTCATGGGCAAGACCCATGTGTTCGGCTTTGCTGCCGCACAACGTGTCTTCGATCTTCCCTACGAACTGGTGCTCCACACGGTTGCGGACAGAACCGAGGACCTCGCCGCGCAGGCGGCGCAGGCCTTGGGGTTCGCGCGGGCGAGCGGGGACTGGAGGCGTCTGGTCGAGGACCCGGAGATCGATATGATCGATATCACGGCGCCGAACGGCTTCCACAAGGAGATGGCGCTCGCCGCCATTGCCGCCGGCAAGCACGTCTATTGCGAGAAGCCGCTGGCGCCCCTTGCGGCGGATGCCCGACGGATGGCCGAGGCGGCGGAAGCGGCCGGCGTCAGGACGCAGGTCGGGTTCAATTATCTCTGCAACCCGCTGCTCGCGCTGGCGCGGCAGATGATCCGCGCGGGCGAGTTGGGCGAGATCCGCAGCTATCGCGGCATTCACGCCGAGGACTACATGGCGGATGCGGAAAGCCCATTTACCTTCCGGCACGATCCTGTCGGCGGTGGCGCATTGGCGGATCTGGGCAGCCATGCTCTGGCCACGGCGGAGTTTCTGCTTGGCTCGGTGGAACGGGTCCTCGGCGATTCCGTCAC
Source organism: Mesorhizobium sp. M0074 (assembly GCF_040322975.1). Classification (NCBI taxonomy): domain Bacteria; kingdom Pseudomonadati; phylum Pseudomonadota; class Alphaproteobacteria; order Hyphomicrobiales; family Phyllobacteriaceae; genus Mesorhizobium; species Mesorhizobium sp. M0074. The sequence continues at coordinate 305,183 of NZ_JAMYUM010000004.1, read as the reverse complement.
CGTCATAGCGAGCCGTCCGGATGGCCGAGGCGGGCGCCGGACCATCGAGGTCGACGACATCGGTCGCGCATTTCTGCGTTTTGCCAATGGTGCATCCGGCAGCATCGAAGCGAGCTGGGTCGCCACCGGCCGCAAGATGCAGCACGATTTCGAGGTTTATGGCACCAAGGGGGCGCTCGTCTTCAGCCAGGAGCGCTTCAACGAGCTGCATTTCTACAGCACGGCCGATCCCGGCGGCCGGCGTGGCTTTCGGCGCATCGAGGCCGGTCCGGATCACGATCCCTATGGACTCTTCTGCGTCGCATCAGGCCATCAGCTCGGCTTCAACGATCTGAAGGCTATCGAGATTGCGCGGTTCGTCGATGCGATCGCCGGGAAGCGAGACGAGTCTTTCGGCTTCCGGGCCGGCCAACGCATCCAGGAACTCGTGGAGGCAATTCAGGGCTCGGCCCGGGAGAGCAAGTGGCTGCGAACAGACTGATGCGAGGGAGAGTTGGTCGCCGCCCCGCATGCGTCTGAAATAAACATTGCATGTTTGTACATTTTGCAATATAGATTGCAGCCGGAGAGAGGTACGTCGGCTGAGTGCTCAAGTCGACGTCGCACAGGGAGGAGAATGTGTCTGTGCTGGACGTACGAAGCGTCTCGAAAAGCTTTGGTGCTATCCGCGCCTTGTCAGATGTTAGCTTCGCGGTTGCTGCCGGCGAGGTGGTTGGCCTGATGGGCGACAACGGTGCCGGCAAATCGACCATGGTGAAGCTGATTGCGGGGAACTTCCCACCCTCCGACGGCGAAATCGCGGTGGACGGCAAGGTTTGCCATTTCCACAAGCCGATCGAGGCACGGGGCGAAGGGATCGAGGTCGTCTATCAAGATCTGGCCTTGGCCGACAATCTGACGGCCGCCCAAAATGTCTTTCTCGGCCGCGAGATTAAGAAGGGGTTTTGGCCGCTCCGCGTGCTCGACAAGCAGGCGATGATCAACCGCTCGGCAAAACTGTTCGCGGAGCTGAAGTCGGAGACGCGGCCGCGCGATCTGGTCAAAAAAATGTCAGGCGGCCAGCGGCAGGCGGTCGCCATTGCCCGCACCCGGCTATCCAACTCCAAGCTCGTGCTGATGGATGAGCCGACCGCGGCGATTTCGGTCCGCCAGGTAGCCGAGGTGCTGGAGCTGATCCGGCGGCTCAAATCGCAAAATGTGTCGGTAATGCTGATCAGCCACCGCATGCCCGATGTGTTCGCGGTCTGCGACCGCATCATCGTGCTGAGACGCGGCTCGAAAGTGGCCGACAAGGCGACGGAGAAGACATCGCCGGAGGAGATCACCGGCCTAATTACGGGAGCGATCCGTGATGCATAGCCAGAGCGACATGCTGAAGGAAGGCCATGCGTCCATCGGTGATGTGGTCGGCATAATAGAGCAGAGCGTTTTCCAGAAGATGATCGCCAGCCAGGCCTTCTGGGTCGCGATCGCGCTTTTCGTGTTGGTGGTCTTCATGACGTGGCTGGAGCCCAGCTTCGGCACGGTCGACAACGTTACCAACACCACCCGCAATTTTGCACCTATCGCCATCATGGGGCTGGGCATGACGGTGGTGCTGATCACCGGCGGCATCGATCTGTCGGTCGGCTCGGTGATGGGGCTGGTCGCGATCGTCGCCGGCCTGCTGCTCACTTGGCACCAGCCTTGGTATGTGGCGTTTGGCGCGGGTCTGCTCGCAGGCATCGCCTGCGGAGCCTTTAACGGTTTCTTCGTGGCCTATATCGGCATGCCGTCCTTCGTGGTGACGCTAGGCATGCTGTCGATCGCGCGCTCGCTGGCGGTCGTGCTGTCCGGCAACCAGATGCTTTACCAGTTCGGACCCGATGCGCCGATCGTCAAGGCCATCGGCCAGGCCAAATGGCCGAGGCACACGCCTGACGGCTGGGTGCCTCATTGGATCCCGGAACTGTCCTCGCAGTTCTGGGTGATGGTGATCCTCGCGCTCATCGTCGGCTCCGTCTTCATTTTCACCGCCTGGGCGCGCCACCTCTTCGCGATCGGCGGCAACGAGAACGCCTCGCGGATGACCGGCGTCCCCGTCGACTGGATCAAATTCCAGGCCTATGTCTTCTGCGCATTTACCGCATCGATCGCGTCCCTGCTGCTGCTCGGCTACAGCGGCTCGGCCATCAACGCGATGGGAACCGGCTACGAGTTGAGGGTGATCGCCGGCACCGTCATCGGGGGGGCCAGCCTGATGGGCGGCTACGGAACCGCGTTTGGCGCTGTGATCGGTTCGGCCTTCCTCGAGGTCATCCGCAACGCGCTGCTGATGGCCGGGATCGATTCGAACTGGCAGGGCGCCTTTGTCGGGGCCTTCATCATTCTTGCCGTGCTTCTCGGCATGCAGACCTCGGGCAAGTCGCTGCGGGCGACGCTGGAGGGTATGTTTACCTGGAAGCGCAAATAGAATCCGGCGGCCGCAAGCCGTCGGGGATAGTGGACGTCAAAACAAAGTGGAGGAACAGGTGAAAAAATACATTCTGACGGCGGCCGTGGCGTTTTCCGCGCTGATGGCAGGGCAGGCCTATGCCCAGCAGAAATACGTCTTCGCCCTTGTGCCGAAGAACATGAACAATCCTTTCTTCGACCAGGCTCGTGACGGCTGCAAGAAGGCCGAAGCCGAATCCAGCGGCGCGATCGAATGCATGTATATCGGCCCCGGCGAGCATGGCGGCGGCGAGGAGCAGGTGCAGATCGTGCAGGACCTGGTGGCCAAGAAGGTCGACGGCATCGCCGTCGCCCCGTCGAACGCCGCGGCAATGGCCGTCGCGCTTCAGGCCGCCAAGGAAGCGGGCATTCCCGTGCTTACCTGGGACTCGGATGTGCTACCGGAGAACAAGGACCTGCGTGTCGCCTATATCGGCACGCACAATTACGAAATTGGCGTCAACCTCGCCAAGATCGTGCAGACCATCAAGCCGAAAGGCGGCACCATCTGTATCCAGTCGGGCGGAGCTGCCGCGGCCAACCACAATGAGCGCATGAAGGGTATACGCGATACGCTGGCCGGCAAGGAGTCGGCCGCCTCGCCAGGTGATGCCCTGACCGGCCAGAACGGCTGGACGGAAGCACCGGGCTGCCCTCTCTATACCAACGACGACTTCCCTCTGTCGGTTCAGCAGTTCCAGGACTTCATGGCGAAGACGCCAAACCTCGACGCCTTCGTGCCGACAGGCGGCTTTCCGCAATTCATACCGGATGCGAATCGCGCTGCGGTCGAGCCGTACAAGGATAAGATCGCCAAGAAGGAGCTGGCTCTGGTCGTCGCCGACACGCTGCCGGTGCAGATGGACCAGATGAAGGAAGGCCTGTCGCTCGGCCAGGTCGGACAGCGGCCGTTCGAAATGGGCTACAAGACCATGCTGGCGCTGAAGGACATCAAGGACGGCAAGCCCGCGCCGGCCGACCCGACCTACACCGGTCTCGACGTCTGCACCCCCGAAACCGCCGACACCTGCATCGGAAAGTAGGCGGGGGGCGCAACTCTGCGGCGGGCGAGGGATGACTCTTGCCCGCCTTTGCCCCTGAGAGGCGACAACAGACCCATCGAGCGACTGGCTCAAATCGACCGCTGCCGTCAGGCCTCAGAGACGCTCCGCTGGCCACGGCGTGACCATTTTTAGACGAGTGCCGGGAGTGATCCCATTCGGGAGGAGCAATTGAGAAAGATACGATATGCCGTGGTGGGCGCGGGCTGGATCACACAGGAAGCCTTTATGCCCGGTGTGTCCCAGACCGGAAACTCGACAATCACGGCGATCGTCAGCGGCTCGGCCAAAAACGCCGCCAAGCTCGCCGAATTCTACGGCGTGGAACACGTCTTCAGCTATGAGCAGTACGACCAGATGCTCGCATCGGACGTCGCCGATGCAGTTTACGTGGCATTGCCGAACTCCATGCATGCCGACTATGCGATCCGAGCCCTGAGAGCCGGCAAGCACGCGCTCGTTGAGAAGCCGCTGGCCACGACCGAGGCGGAATGCGAGGCGATGATCGCCGCCGCCAATGAGAGCGGAGCGTACCTGATGACGGCGTATCGGCTGCACAACGAGCCCGGCACTGTCGAGGTCCTGGAGCGCATCCGCAGCGGTGAGATCGGCGATCCCCGCATCTTTGCCGCGGTCTTCTCCTTCGTAGCGTCGTCCGACAATCACCGCCTCAAGGCCGCCTATTGGGGCGGTCCCTTGCAGGACATCGGCGTCTACTGCCTGAATGCCGCGCGCCATATCTTTGCCACTGAGCCGATCGAGGCAGTCGCGGTAAGGAGTTTCGGCAGCGCCTCAGTCGGGGAGGTAGAGGAAAGCATTGCCGTGACGTTGCGCTTCCCCGAGGGCCGGCTTGCGCAGTTCATTGCCAGCTTCGGCGCGGACAATTCGGATTTTTACCACGTGGCCGGAACGAAGGGGAGCGTAACGGCCGACCCTGGCTTCCGTTTCGAGACTGCCGTGCAAATGAAGCTTCGGCATGGCGACATCAGAACCGAAAAGACGTTCCCGCAGACAGACCATTTCGCCGGACAGACCGCGTATTTCTCCGACTGCATCCTGAATGCACAACCGCCTGAAGCCGACGGTGGAGAAGGATTTGCCGACGTGCGCGCCCTGCTTGCCATTGAGCGCGCCGCCAGCACCGGTCAGCCTCAGAAGATAGACACGCCGGCACGGCAGGTTCATCCTACTGCGGATATGATCCGCATCTTGCCTACAACGGACCAGCGGCTGCTTCTCTGACGCGCTTTCGCCCGCGGAGCCGGCCAGGATTCATTGCGAGAAGCGTCTCACGAAACGGCATCGCGTACCGCGTTGTACCGTGCAACCGTTCATGCGGAGGCAGTCACGATCTTGTTTCCGAACGTGCTCGACGGGCTGCGCTGGGTGAAATTCATCCAGGCGGCCGCCGACTCGCACGAGGCCGGAAAAGCCCGGACAACCGGCTGGCTTGACTGAACGCATTGGAATAATACGGAGGTCAACTTGAGTATACGCGTTGGAATTGTCGGCGTAGGGGTAATGGGTGCGGATCACGCGCGGATGCTCGCATCACCTCAAGCCCGGCTTGCCGCCCGACGGGAGCATTCCGCCCATCATCGCTGCCCTGAAACCATGGTTCGAAAAGCAGCTATCGATGATCTCCTCCGGCTCTGGCCTGGCCGAAGACATCCGTTATGGGCTCGGCCACTGGCAAGGCCTGACCCGCTTCCTGGACGATGGCCGCCTGGAACTCGACACCAACCCGGTCGAAAACGCGATCAGGCCAGTATGCCTGACCAGAAAAAAATGCCCCGTTTGCAGGTCACGAAGTCGGGGCCGAAAATTGGGCGCTGCTCGCCTCCATCGCCACCTGCAGGCTCAACGACGTCAACCCGGTCGCCTACCTCGCCGAAACCCTCGATGCCATCATCAACGGCCATCCGCAGACCCAGATCGAGGAACTCATGCCCTGGCAATTCCGGAAAACGTCAAGCCCAAATCCACAGGCGATCCGCGAGGCGCTCACCCTAAGTTTATCATTGACGGTCTGACTTGACGTCTGGCCCGAGGGCGGCGTTCGCTACTATTCCGAAACTTAAGGTTTCGCCCTACCGCGTAATTGGGGTCGGCTGTCTTAAGAGGGCCGCTGCCCACGGTGCCTACTTCTTAACGCATTGGCGGACTGGTGCGGCCGAGCAAACTTCGCCCACGCCGCAGTCCAGGTCGCGTGAACAAGGTTTCGGCATTTGCGGTGGCTCCAGCGTGACGAAGGGCGTCCTCGGCTCTTCCCCCGGTCTCGCCGTTCTCGGGAGGAAGGCGCCGGGATCACCGAGCGACTTCACATATCGATAGAATGACCGAATGTCGCTCTCCGGCATGACGCGAACGTTGTACCAAGGCATCGGCGGCAATGTGCGAAGTGTCTTGATGTAGGTTACATACCCGTCTTCGCTAAGGTCTTGCGCGCTCCATCTCAGATTGCTTGCATAGGTTGTGCCCCACGGCCCCCGCCAACCTATTACTTTCCCTCTCAATGCCTTGGTGGGGTCGAGTGCGCCTTCGGCTTCCCTGTAGCCGTCAGTATGGCAGTCGTGACAGCTGCCGATGATGGAAACCAGCCGTCCTCTCTCGACAGACACCTCCTCTGCCGCAAACGCTGCCCCCGATGCTGTCAATATTGCTGAGCCAACCAGGAGCTTAATGAAGTGCATGGTAGCCTCCAGCGCCCTCACACCGCTCGCTCAAAGCCAATAACAACGTCGAGACTTTACCACAATTTTGAAAGTTGGGGTGGGGAAAGCAACGGATCGTTGGAGGCAATAGTCCCTAAGAGGCTCCTGGGACACTGTCGACAATCGCAGCACAGCACTACGTTCGACAACTGGGCGCTGCTCGCCTCCATCGTGGCCACCTGCAGGCTCAACGACGTCAACCCGGTCGCCTACCTCGCCGAAACCCTCGACGCCATCATCAACGGCCATCCGCAAACCCAGATCGAGGAACTCATGCCCTGGCGATTCCGGAAAACGTCAAGCCCAAATCCATAGGCGATCCGCGAGGCGCTTACGCTTCCACCGCAACGGTCTCGCTGCCTTCGCCCCTGCGCACCGAGATCAATTCGGGTCTGTCGCGAGGAACGGCCTATCCCGCGGACTGGCGTCCTCGCTTCACCGATGCCCATCGCCTGCAGGCCCAGGCCTGGATCCATTCAATACTCAGCGGAATTCCGGCCGGAGCAAGCTGCTGGACGGATACCGGGCTGCAATCGCCGCCGAGGCGGGTCTGCAATCACTATCAGAAGGGCGAAAGGCAGTTATTGGCGCAATGAGTAAGCCAGAACTGTACAAATAGCTGACGGCATTTGAATTCATAATGACCTCGGCAGCCGACTAATAATCTTCTTTTTCAGGCCCCTCCCGTCAGCGTGTTCCACGCAGCCGGTGCGCTGCTTCGGCTCGTCGCAGGGACACGTGCGTGTTCTGTAGGATCATTTCGCGAAACGCCTCGTTTGATACTGCAAAGTTGTACCATCGTGTCCAACATCAGATGGGACGCAGTCCCAACAAACATGCAGTTCAGACAGTCGATTACGCGTCTTTGTTGAAGTGGTTCTGTACCAAATGCAGTACCGGCCTTGAAACGGTTGATCCAGTTCGTCGCTCATCAGGCCATAAGCGGCGGGCGGCTGTGTACGGCAGGGCTGAACGAAACCCATCCACGTCTCTCGCTACTCCGTGAGACCCCTCATTTCCTTTCTTGCAGCCTCGGCACGGAACTCAAGGTATTTGGCCAAATCGGCGAGATGGACGCCCTTGGCACACTTCTGACTGTCCTCGATCCGCACGAGCGGAAGGGCAATTTCCCCCATGGAAATCTTTCGGACCAACTTCGGCGGCGTCAGGTGGGAGAAATAGTCTCGGCAGACCTCATCGATCGGGATGATGGCCTTGCCACCATACTGAGCCATCAAAAGCAGTGCTGTGTTCATTCCAGGTTGCTATCCCTGTTAGGAGCTTGGCAGACTAGCAAGCCGCCCAACGGGTTCAACGGCCGGGCAGGGGCGCGCGTGCAAAAGGGTGGGCGCGACCTAAGCAACGGCCGGGGCGTTCAAGTCGCTAGAGGGATACCGCCAATACAGTGCTGTGACCGAGTTCGTTTGCTGACGGGCTTCTTAATCGGCGCAAATCGGTCCGACTCCAACCTCCGCAACCAGTTCCAGCATAAATCACTAATAGTCGCGATCTGATCAAAGCCCCGCCGGAAAAAACGGCAAGGCTTTTCCCACGGCAGGTTTGGCGAAGCGCGGAAGGGCACTCTGCCGCCCAGAGTAAGCGGCCTGCATGGTGAAGACGAGAGGGACGCTTTTCCAAGCGCGGAGTTCGAATCCCTCCGAGCCCACCAAGTCGCCTCCCTGCAATGCTGGCCTGGACCTGTCAAATCGTCACGTTAATGATGTCGGTATCGGTGGTTGCGTGTCCCCGCAACCACTTCTGTCATAGTACGATAACCGTCTCGGTCTAACCGAGGCGGTTTTTTCGTGTGGCGAGTTTGAAAATGTCTGGATTGCGTGAGGCCGTGAGGCCGGGCATTAAGGCGCATATTTTGCGGGAAGGCCTTCATGAACCTCAATCATCGGCAGAATGCGCCGTGCAGCGTAACCATCCGGTGTGGACCGCGGCAGACGCCGTTTCGCGTGTTAGACTGCTTGGCATGGAGATCGACACCGACAAGATTGACGCGTGCAGCGGTGGTGCTTCGACGTAGAAATCGGAAAACACGCTCGCGGCAACTCTGCACTACGCGGATGCGCGCCCATCTCCGGCCACGCAACATCGATCCGCAATTCGGAGCCATGTAGTGGTAGGTGGCGGCGCAGGACCGCTACATCGCCAGAGCCATTACCTGAGATAGTGGGTTTGAGGTGGTGGTAGAGGGAAGGGCGCTGGAAACTAACCTTCTCCATTTTCGGCAATTCGCCAACCGTCGCGATCTCGCGATTGAGCAGTGTCCTCCAGTCACTCATAGCCTGTCATCTCGAGATAGCCGCGCCCGGCATGGGTGCCCTCAAATCGGATCGGGCCTTCCCAATAGGGAGAGCGTGTGTCCATCCAGGCTTCTGGGTTTAGCGTCCGGATGGTCACATCCACTCCGTTTTCCGGCAATTGCACCCTCCAGCGGATCGGCACGCTACGTCCCGCGACTGCCGCCGTTTCGAGCGGCGTCACCCTTAGCGCGCCGGGGGCCTGCGGCTGCGGCCTGCCGTCGGCCTTGATCCATGTGGCCGATGTAAAGCCCGCGCCTCCGTCGCGCAGGCGAAAGCCCATCATCTTTTCGCCGCTGTCGAAATGCAAGGAGAACCAGTCCCACCCGGTCTGATCCTCAGCCAGCGGCTGCGAGGACCATTCGTGGTCCAACCACGCCTGACCGGACACCGCGATCACGCCCGCCGGAAGGGTCAGTGTACCGGTCACGTGGTAGAATGGTTGCGAGTAGTAATAGCTCGCCTGCCCCTTCTCGGATTTCACCGAGTAGCCCTGCACTCCCTGCGGCACCAGAGGGCCTTTGGCGTCCAGTGCCAGTTCGTAGGAAAACGCCTGTCCCGCCGCGTGCAGATCGAGCGCCGACAGCGCATCCGCCTCTGGCAGGGCCCGACCTGCCATCTGCCAGTTGTCAATCCAGGCCGCAAAGGGTGCAGCCGAAACCCCCGCCTGGCCGATGCCGCCCCGTGCCAGCCGTTCGGCCACGAATTGGTGCGTTCGCGTCGTCAGCCCGGCATGGCCCATCCAAAGCTGCGGACTGGACCAGCCGGACCGCTCCACCGGGGCCAGGGCGGATCGGAAAAGAGTCCATTGCACGCCATAGTCCGCTCCATCCGCAGCTTGCAGGTTGGCCGTCAAATACCACCATTCGATCCGGTAACCGGGGTGCGGGCCGTGGTCTGCCGGAAAGTTGAATGCAGTCCCCGGCTGCGGCACTGAAAACCCGTCAGCCTCTGTGCCAAGCCCAGCAAAACCCTGGCCAAAGGCAGGTGCGGCCAAGCTCATGTAGATCAGCAATGCTCTAACGCTCATGTGCAAATACCTTCAGCAAATCCGATGGCGAAAGACGCGCCAGCCGCCAGGCAGGCACGGCGGCTGCAAGTCCGGCCGCCAGCAACGCGAGCGCCGCCAGCCGCGCCCAGTCACCGGGAAAAAGGTGCATCGGCAGACGCCAGCCAAAAGCCTCCACATTCACCACCGCCAGTAGAACAAAGGCGAGCCCGATACCTACAGGCAGAGCGGCCAGCATGGTCAAGGCTGCCAACAACAAGCCGCGCCAAAGCTCCAGCCATACGAGGTGGCGGCGGGGCAGACCCATGGCCCAGACCGGCGCCAGTTGCGGTAGGCGCATCCCCGACAGGGTCATGAGGCTCGCAAACATCGCCAGCCCCGCGACTCCCAGCGTCAGCACATTCAGCGCGGCTGTCACTCTGAATGTGCGCTCAAACACTTTGAGCGAAAAGACCTTGATCCCGGCCTGGTCAATCACGTTCTGCGCGGGCAGCCCGAATTCCGCCCGCAAACCCGCAGCCAGTGCTTCGGCCTTGCCAGGGGCAATCCGAATGGCATAGCGCAGGCGGGAGACGTCAGGGTAGTGCCGGAGCAGTGTGTCGATCCCGATGATCACTTGGCCGATCGGGTTGCCATAGTCGGCATAGACGCCGACGATGCTGGCCCGCCAGCCACCGGGCAGCGTGATCTGGTCCCCTAAGCCCAACTCCTGGCGCCGCGCCAGTTGTTCGTTGATCAGGGCGCCGTCGCCTGTGGCGATCCGGTCCCACACCCCCGGCACTGCAGAGAGGATCGGCCAGTTGTCGCGATAGGTGCCATGATCGGCCACGCCGTATATTGCCGCGGGCTGGCCTGCGACCCGGCCCTCAATGCTCCAGATCGGCAGGACCGCGTCGCTGCGCTGGGCCAGCCAGTCGCGTATCGCCGTGGCCTCTGCTTCGGTGCGGGCGGTCACGTAAAGCTCTGAGGCGAGACGCTGATCGAGCCAGCCGGTGAAGGTCAGCCGAAAGCTCGACACCATCGTGCTGACGCCCACATTGACGGCCAGCGCAAGCAGCAGTGCCATTAGCGCCAATGACAGGCCGGGAAGCTGTTGACGCGTGTCGGCCCAAAACCATTCAGCCAATGGTCCACGCGCCAAGCGGCCGCCAAGGTGCAATATCCCCGTCAGCACGAGCGGCAGCGCCAGTGCCGCCCCCAACAGCAGTGCCGCCAGAAGCGCAAAGCCCGCCTCGAGGCCGGATCCGAAGTGTGCAATTCCCGCCGCCGTCAACAGGAGCACCATCGCAGCCACGCCTTGCGCGCGCAGGGCCCGCTCCGAAGCCCGCGCCCAGGCCCGAGGCTGGGCCGGCGCAAGCAGCGGCAGGTGCCATAGCCGCCAGAGGCTTTGTGCGGCCGCTACCAGCGTGCCGATTACCGCGATCGCCAGCCCCGCTGCCCACACTGCGGGGCGGATCGACAGCGTTCCCGGCACATCGGCCCCGTAAAGTCCGCGCAGGGTGGCGGCGACGTCGGGCAAAAGGGCCGAGGCGACTACATAGCCAAGTGCCACGCCCACCAATCCCGCGAGGAGGGCGAAGATCAGCAGCTCGGCGATCAGCAAAAGGACCAGCACGCGGGCCGGCAAGCCCAGTGCGCGCAGCGTGCGAAACACCGGGCGGCGCTGTTCAAAAGCCAGACCGATGGCGGAATGCACGATGAAGAGCCCCACCGCAAAGGCAAGAAAACCGAAAGCCGTCAGGTTCAGGTGAAAACTGTCGGTCAGCCTGGCAAGATCCCCCGTTTCACTCGGCTCGCGCAGGGTCAGGCCGGGGGCTGTCACCTCTAGAGGGGTACGGCCAATCGGTTGGTCCGGCCAGAGCAAAAGACGAGAGATCTTGTCCTTTGCCCCAAGCAAGACCTGCGCCTGCCCGATGTCGGTGAGGACTGTGCCAGGCGGCAAACCCTCGGCCACGCGCACGGGAGGTGTTGCTTGCTCGGTTAGTCGTGCCGCGGTTTCCGGAGTTGCATAGAGCACCCCGGGCGCCGTGATGAACGGCAATAGCTCATCACCCACTGCAACATCCACCTGCTGCGCCTGCGGCGGCAAAGTCAGTGGGTCAATGCCGAGGACGCGCAACCGCACATCCCCAAACCGCATTTCACCTTCAATCACCGGCGAAGCCAGCCAGCCTGCTCGCCGCAGTCTCACAAACACCTGTTGATCCATCCGGGTCCCGTCCTCACGCACCAGTTGCGCGAGCCGGTCCTGCCCAAGGATCGCCGCTGCACGGTCATAGCTCGCCCGCGCCTCACCGTTGATCGCCTGAATCGCTGACCACAACGCCGTTGCCAGCGATAGCCCCAAAAGCAGCATCGCCAGTTGGACAGGCCGCCTGCGCCAATGCGACAAGAGCGCTGACAACCCGGTCCACACCATCAAGCCAGCCGTCCCGCGTGCAGGTGAACGTGGGCGTTCAGCCGGTTTGCCAGACGGTTGGAATGGGTAACCATTAACAGGGCGGCACCCGTTTCAGCCACCAGCGACAGCATAAGATCGAGTACAGCGTCCCCTGTTGCCTCATCGAGATTGCCCGTGGGCTCATCGGCCAAAACCAGCCGGGGCCGAACGGCTAGGGTCCGCCCAATCGCCACCCGCTGTTGTTGCCCACTCGACAGCTGTTCAGGGTAGCGCGTTAGGACCTTGGCCAGGCCCAGCCGTTCAGCAAGGACCTTCAGCCACGCCGGATCAGGACGGCCGGCAAGTCGAGCCTGAAAGGCAAGGTTGGCTGCCACATCAAGCGAAGGGATCAGGTTGAACTGCTGGAACACAAGTCCGACTGTTCCCCGCCGCAGGGCGGCAAGGGCCGTATCGTTCAGCCCCACAATATTGGTACCGCCAAGGTGGATTTCTCCCGCATCAGGGCTGTCGAGCCCTGCAACGAGGTGCAAAAGCGTGCTCTTGCCGCTGCCAGACTCGCCGGTCAGCGCAAGGCTCTTGCCCGCCTCCAGCGAAAGATCGATCCCGTGCAGAACATGCAACGGCCCTTCGCCAGTGGGGTAGAATTTGTCGATCTGGTCCAGCCTCAGCAGCATGTTACTCCCCGGAGGCCCGCGTGCTTCTGACACGGCATGCCAGTGAAATAGCGCCAAACAACGACCCCTTTCATACAGCCTCCAAACCCACTGCCTTAATTGGACAATGGTTTTCTTCAGAGGCTCGCGTTTTGCATCTAACGCGACCTCCACTTGGAATTCGATGTACAATTACGATCTAGAGCGGTTCTCAGCTAGGCGGGATAGGCGTTGACCGTGCCGTCGCAACTCACTCTCCAAACGGAACTGGAGCGCTGCCTTCAATTCCTCAGCAGTGCCGATGCCGTTGCTGAAAAGCGCCATGATTATGCCTGCAGCCTGGTCACACTCAGGCGTGCTTGGCTCTATGCCAGCCTCACGGGAATACGCGATCAAACCTTTCGAGCAAAGAGTTCCTCTTCGATCTTTGCGCGGTTGTTTCCATACTTTTTTACCAGCCTGAGGGCATCAGCCCGTTCGAGATGGTGCTTCTTCATGAGGTACCCGACTTCATAGTCTTCGCCACCGTCGACCCGTGCTCTGTCTTGCGGACCACGCTTTGACTTGTCGTCTGCCATGACAACCTCCATGGGCGATCGCCTCGCCCAAACGTGTCAAGGATAATCCTCTAATCGACGGGGACAAGGACGTAGTCGCCAACCATGTCGAAACCGCACAACTCCGCGGTCGCAGGGATAAGCCGATCCCTTACGGGGAACGCTTTGCTCGTCCGCCGTTCGAAGCGTCGAGGTCTTCTGGGCTGGTACACGTTCTTGCGGCCGTGGGAGGAAGCTTTCCGCGCGACATCACGAATGGAGTCCCTTGATGCATCGAAGGTCGCCAAATAACCCGCTTCGGCTGTGGCTGCTTCCGGTTTTGCGTTCGCGAGCGCTTCAATCTCAATCAAGAACGGCATTTCAAACATGCCATCGTAGCCGAGAAAATGGAGGTATTGTCCGGCCTCGTCGTAGCTGCGGCTTCGGTTCGGAAAAGTCAGCGCCAAGGTTGAACATACCTCAAGCCGTCAAGAACCGCGTAGCGAACGTCTGTTGCAGGCTCGCGGCCTTGCGTCTCTTCGCATTGTGCGCGTTCAGAATTACGGCGGTTTCGAAGCTAAACTGCCACTCGCTTGATCCCGCTGCCCGGCCAGCGATGGAGCTGGGCTACTCCAGCACAGACTCTGCCCGTCGATCACCTCGATCGGCACGGACTCCAGACCGACATCGTCGAACAGCCGCGCATTTGACCGCGTTCGCCAAATTAATGGCCGGATCTTTGCGAAGCCTCCGCATTTTCGTGGGGGGGAAGCCCTCCCAGCATCATCGTGATTGGACTTCACGATCGGTTGGAGTCACGCTGGCCGCAGGCATAAGAAGGATATGGGTGGACCAACTATCGTCCGAATAGGAGGCCAAAATGAAACACCAGACGCTCGAGCAACTGCAGATCGTCGCCGAGATCGATCAGGCCTACCCGCGCCAGGCCATGTCGCGCAGCGAGCGTCTTGAACACTGGGCGGAGCTCCTTGAACGGAACCCTGACCGGCGCCTCTCGACGCTGCACCAGACCGAGTATCAGCCGGTTAGAGCACGCGGGGCCATGCGCGGCGACGGCTCGCCGATCTCAGTCGCTTTCGAGAATCCTGTCCTCCGCGCCGCCGGGTTGGAAAACGACAACTACGGCGAAGCGAAGCGGTTCTTCGAACTGACCGACAGGCAATTGCATGAGATCATCTGCTATTGCCATTTCGGCGCGACGGTGACCGCCGCAACGGCCGCCCGTCACATCCGTGCGGCGATTGCCGGGAGACAGCCCGGCATGTTCGCTCGGATGCGTGAGGCGTTCGTCGGATAAAGCCAGCGCCGTTTCGCAGCATCATTTTTGAAGCGGCTCGCATGGAAAGCCGCCGCCGTAGCGCGGGCAAGCGCTCCCCACGCGGGGAGGCTGCGTTGCATGAGGGGGTGCGGCTTTCCGCAGGAGCACGCCGACGCCCCTCCTGCATCTTTTCCATCCGAACCGGAAAGATCCCAATGCTGCCAGTACATCCGTGGTCAGCGCCGTGGTTCAAAGGCTCGAACAGAGCGACATGCGCGCCGGATAAGCGCTATACATTCGCTGTCGAAAATTCGGTGCTTCATGGTGGGTCGAAGGTCGCGGACCTATGTCGATCGGGACCGGGAAAGCCAAATCGTGCCAAATTTTCGCGAACTGTATATATCTCTCGATGCACATTCAATCAAGGCTCGATAGGTTTGTCTCGTAATTGCGGATTAATATAGTCTGTTGTCGGCAAAATTAAGAGGGATGAATTACAATAAAATTGCTTATGGCTCCGCCTTTCGGACGGCCAAAAGCGCCGGTAAAAACGACTGATTTCATTTCAAATATTTTCGGTTTGAGGAATTAAAAATTTGGCACTCCTATCATTCGAGTGCCAAAGGGGCTATGTTAAGTGTTGCAGTCGCTCTATGTGCGGCGGCAGAAAGAACCCCCAATGAAATTCCGGCCACTCCACGACCGCGTCGTCATTCGGCGCGCGGAAGGCGATACCAAACCCAAGGGCGGGATCATTATTCCCGACACCGCCAAGGAAAAGCCTCAGGAAGGCGAAGTGATCGCCGTGGGCCCGGGCTCGCGTGACGAGAGCGGCAAGCTGATCCCGCTCGACGTCAAGGCCGGCGATCTCATCCTGTTCGGCCAATGGTCCGGCACCGAGGTCAAGATCGACGGCGAGGACCTCCTGATCATGAAGGAGAGCGACATTTTGGGCATCGTCGAGAAGATCAAAGCGGCCAAGAAAGCCGCCTGACCGGGCGATTTCCGATCCCGCAATTTCAAGACTGAACTGGACGTAAATCATGTCTGCCAAGGAAATCAAATTCGCTACCGATGCCCGCGACCGGATGCTTCGCGGCGTCGAAATTCTGAACAACGCCGTCAAGGTGACGCTCGGCCCCAAAGGCCGCAATGTCGTCATCGACAAGGCCTATGGCGCGCCGCGCATCACCAAGGATGGTGTCGCCGTCGCCAAGGAAATCGAGCTTGCCGACAAGTTCGAGAACATGGGCGCCCAGATGGTGCGCGAAGTGGCCTCGAAGACCAACGACCTCGCCGGCGACGGCACGACGACAGCCACGGTGCTGGCCGCTTCCATCCTGCGCGAAGGTGCCAAATTCGTTGCCGCGGGCATGAACCCGATGGATCTCAAGCGCGGCATCGATCTTGCTGTGGCTGCTGTGGTGAAGGACATTCAAGCCAGGGCCAGGAAAGTCAAATCTTCGGACGAGATCGCCCAGGTTGGTACGATCGCCGCCAATGGCGACGCGTCGGTCGGCGCCATGATCGCCAAGGCGATGAACAAGGTCGGCAATGAGGGCGTGATCACCGTCGAAGAAGCCAAGACAGCCGAAACCGAACTCGATGTCGTCGAAGGCATGCAGTTCGACCGTGGCTATCTCTCGCCCTATTTCGTCACCGATGCCGAGAAGATGCGCGCGGAGCTGGAGGACCCTTACGTTCTCATCCATGAGAAGAAGCTCGGCAATTTGCAGGCGTTGCTGCCGATCCTCGAAGCTGTGGTGCAAAGCGGTAAGCCGCTGCTGATCATCTCGGAAGACGTCGAAGGCGAGGCGCTAGCAACGCTGGTCGTCAACAAGCTGCGCGGCGGCCTCAAGGTCGCAGCCGTCAAGGCGCCAGGCTTCGGTGACCGGCGCAAGGCGATGCTGGAAGACATTGCCGTGCTCACCGCCGGCCAGATGATTTCCGAGGATCTCGGCATCAAACTCGAGAACGTCACGATCGACATGCTCGGGCGGGCTAAGCGCGTGCTCATCGAGAAGGATACGACGACGATCATCGACGGCGCCGGCGAGAAAGCCACCATCCAGGCGCGCGTCCAGCAGATCAAGTTGCAGATCGAGGAAACGTCCTCGGATTACGACAAGGAGAAACTCCAGGAACGTCTCGCCAAGCTGGCTGGCGGCGTTGCTGTCATTCGCGTCGGCGGCGCGACCGAGACGGAAGTCAAGGAAAAGAAGGACCGCATCGATGATGCGCTGAACGCCACTCGTGCAGCCGTGGAAGAAGGCATCGTTGCCGGCGGCGGTGTTGCGCTTTTGCGCGCCAAGGCAGCTTTGACTGAGCTTACTGGCGCGAATGCTGACATGACGGCAGGTATTTCGATTGTGCTGAGAGCACTTGAAGCGCCGATCCGCCAGATTGCCGAGAATTCCGGCGTTGAAGGTTCGATCGTCGTCGGCAAGCTCTCCGACAGCAAGGATCACAATCAGGGCTTCGACGCCCAGAACGAAGTCTATGTCGACATGATCAAGGCCGGTATCGTCGACCCCGCCAAGGTCGTTCGGACGGCCCTGCAGGATGCCGGCTCGATTGCCGCGCTCCTGATCACCGCTGAAGCAATGATCGCGGACATTCGGCAGAAGGTTTCGCCCGCTATGGGTGGCGCGGGAGGTATGGGCGGAATGGGCGGAATGGACTACTGAGCGGCGCCTGAAACTATAGCCAGGACGACGGAAGGCCAGCGACGCGGGCACATGCGAGCCGATATCTCGGCGATCATCGGTTCGCTCGACATCGTGTTCGGGGAGATCGATCGATAGGCTCGTCGCTGTCGTATTTGCTGCTAAAAATGGTCTTGGAGACAAGAACATGACCGACACTCTTGCCGAGAAAACATGTACGCCTTGTCGCGGCGGCGTCCCGCCGCTCACGCGTGATGAAGCCCAACGCTTCCAGGCACAGGCTCCTGATTGGGAGCTGGGTGACGATGCCCACCGCATCCAGCGGAGCTTTCGATGCCGCAATTTCCGGGACGCGCTCACCCTTGTTCAGGAGATCGGTGAGCTCGCCGAAACCGAGGGCCATCACCCCGACATCAGCTTCGGCTGGGGTTATGTGACGGTTTCCCTGAGCACCAAGAAGATCAAAGGACTGCACGAGAACGATTTCATCATGGCGAGCAAGATCGATCGGATGCTCGATCGCGCGGGGCGGCCCCTCGACCGCCAACGGTGACACGGCAAATCCATTGCCAATCAAGTGAGGTCGTTTATGCCACACATCCGTCGAGGGGCAGCTCGATCTCGACCCTGATCGGATGGTTCATGGCCTATGGTCCAGCGACGATCGCAGCGAAAATAAGCACCTTTGCGCTTGCCTTGAAGGCATCCTATTCTGGAGGGTAGTATCCGCTCGGGGCATAGAATGTCGGTACTGCCTTCCTTAAGAATTTGCGCGCCGCTCAACGCGGTGCTGGCTGCGACTGGGCTTGTGGCGGTGGCTACGCTCACGACACCGGACCTGTCCGGACGAAGCAGACTGGCTTTGGCTGCCGTGCTCGCAGTCATTTGGGGCGTCTATCTCCTGGAATTGGCCGAGAAACTGCTCAAGCGCCGGGCGGGAGACGTTCGGGACAGGACGCCGGCAATCGCCATTGATGTGCTCGCGGTTTTGGTTCCACTCGCCGCATTTCTGCTCGTCGGCACGCCCGACCGGAGCCTCTACTGTGCTGTCTGGCTGCTGAAACCGCTGCGCGATTCAACTTTCTTCCCGCTGCTGGGCAGAATCCTGACCAACGAAGCGCGCAACCTGATCGGCGTCGCCACGGTCTTCGGCATCGTTCTTTTCGGTTTTGCGCTCGCAGCCTATGTCATCGAGCGCGACGTCCAACCGCAACAGTTCGGCAGCATCCCCCAGGCAATGTGGTGGGCCGTGGTCACGCTGTCCACCACCGGCTATGGCGACGCTATTCCGGAAAGCTTCGCCGGCCGCGTCCTTGCCGGGGCGGTCATGATGAGTGGCATCGGCATCTTCGCGCTCTGGGCTGGCATTCTTGCCACCGGCTTTTATCAAGAAGTCCGTCGCGAGGATTTCGTCCGCAATTGGCAATTGGTCGCCGCCGTGCCGTTGTTTCAGAAGCTCGGCCCGGCCACACTAGTCGAGATCGTGCGCGCATTACGACCTCGCATCGTGCCGGCGGGCGCTGTGATCTGCCGCAATGGCGAGGCCGGTGATCAGATGTTCTTCGTCGTGGAGGGGCGCGTCAGCGTCGCGACGCCGAACCCGGTGGATCTGGGCCCTGGCGCCTTCTTCGGCGAGATGGCGCTGATCACCGGCGAACCGCGCTCGGCGACCGTCAGCGCCACAACGGTGGTCTCACTCCTGTCGCTACACTCGGCGGATTTCCAGATGCTGTGCAGCAGCAGCCCGGAGATCGCGGAAATCATCCGCAAGACCGCGCTCGAGCGGCGCGGCGCGGCGCCTAACGGTTGACCGTATTAGACTAGGTGTTCGTCAGGAGGAGGATGTGATGGCAAGGCTGCCAGCTGCCTGCCGATGGTGGCTGGCTGGAACTACATGCTTTGCCGCTGCCGAACCACCCTCAATACAAATCGCCACGGAATCGTGGAAAAATGCTTTAAAATCAACGCGGGAGGCGTTGCGGCGCTGCATCTCGACCGCACCATTAAATTCGAAAGCGGAATCTCTTGCCCGTTGAATTCGAGCACGGCAGGGAGCGTCCTTGTCGGGGCACGTGCTGTTTGCCTGATTGCGGTCGCGAGTTTGGCTTATGCGAAGTGGGCATCGGCGGGCATGGCCATCTATCGAAAAGCGCACATAACTATTCGCGCACCAGGCGTCCGGTCGCCCACCAGATCACCGATACAACAACGATCGATGCGTAGCCGTCCACGGCATAGTGCCAGCCAGTGAACACCGATCCGTACAGGATCAGGGCTGCAAAGGTCCAACCCAGAACGCCAAGCCAGCGATTGATCGATGACAGCAAATAGGCGTTCAATGCGGCAAAGGCGACATGCATGCTTGGCATGGCCGAGATGCCGCCGCCAAGACTTGCCCGGCCGCTTTGGTAAGCCATCAGGAGATATGCCGCGGGTTCCCGCACCATGTAACTATGGTCCAGCCTGTCCAGGGCCGCATTCAATCCGTGGAAGCGATCCACGCCGACAAAGTGGTGGTAGTAAACCGGTCCGACCGATGCCAGCGCCAGGGCCAAGACCGTTCCGAGGACGGACAACGTCAGCGCTGCTGCGCAGAGATAGCGGATGCGGGCAATCTCGTCCGACCAGAGCGACACGAAAAGGATGGTGCCGAACCACTGGTAAAACCAAATGACTTCATAGCTGTTGAAGACGACGAACGACCAATTGTTGCTGTCGAGCTTATGGACGATCTCCCATGGCGGCATCCCGTGCAGCCATTCATCAGCATCGGCCAACCAGTTGTCGGCATAGTATGGGACGACGGACGGGATGGCGATCTTGTAGGTAGAGAACGCGGTCAAGCTGGCAAAGAAGAACAACAGCACCAGCAGACAACCGCGCCAGCGCCCTTGAACCAAATCCAGTGCGTAGCGAACCGGTTGCCGCCGGCCATGGATTAGCGCGGTACAGCAGACGCCCCCGATAAACAACACCGGAATGCCAACAAGAAACTTGTGAGAATAGATTAAAGCTGACGTATAGAATACTTCTGGATATAGTGCAGATGCGCCTAAAACGTATGTCGCCATGAACAAGGAGAGGCGCAATTGCCATATGGCGGAGGGCCTGTAGCGAGAGGCTTCCGTGGTTAGGGCCAAACCAATTTACCCGTTCTTAACGTTTCGCCGGAGAGACACATACACCGATAAGGTAAAAACCTTGCCGCCAGGTTTACTTTTCCCCGGTGGTCGACATTTGCCGGCTGGCCCGCATGCGGTGGATCGATTCCCTGAGCAGTCTTGCATCCGCATCGCTGTCCATGCCCCCGCGTCAAGGAATTGCCCCAGAGCCTCGAGCCGACCGGTTGCTTAAACACGGGCCCGCCACGCCCTCGGTTGACATATCATAAGTTTTAGCTTATCATAAGTCATGATTTATGATTATGCAGGAATGGTGGCCTTGGCCGATCCGACGCGCCGCAAGGTGTTCGAGCTCATCGCCGATCGGCCACGCTCGGTCATCGATCTGACGCGAGTGCTTCCGGTCTCGCAGCCGGCGGTATCGCAGCACCTCAAGGTTTTGAAGGAAGCCCGGCTGGTCCGCGCAGAGCCGAAAGGTGCCAGCAACATCTATCATCTCGACCCGCATGGGCTCGGCGAGATGCGCGCCTGGCTCGACCGCATGTGGGGCGATGCGCTCGGCGCCTTCAAACGGGAAGTCGACAACAGCAAGGAGAAGAGGAAATGACGACCATGATCAAGCCCGCGCCGGTCAGGAAGTCGGTGACGGTGGAGGTGCCGCTCGACAAGGCATTCGATGTGTTCACCACAGGATTCGGGCGCTGGTGGCCGGCTTCGCACTCGATCGGCAAATCCGCCCTGACGACCGCGGTGATCGAACCGAAAGCCGGCGGCCGCTGGTACGAGATCGGCGAGGATGGGTCACAATGCGATTGGGGCGAGGTTCTCGCCTGGGATCCGCCGTCCAGGCTGACGCTCGCCTGGCGCATTGGAGCCGGCTGGCGCTACGATCCGGCATTGCTGACCGAAGTCGAGATCCGCTTTGTCGCGCTCGGCGAGAACGCGACGCGTGTGGAACTCGAGCACAGGCTTCTGGAGAACATGGGCGAAACCGCAGAGGCGATGCGCGAGGCCTTCGAATCCGAGGGTGGCTGGAGCGGTCTCCTGGACCGCTATGCGGCTGAGGCCAAGCGCCACGCCGCCTGATCGGGAAGCCTTCCAGTCCAATACCAGCGAGGCCCTCGCACTGTCGGCCTCGCCGTTTTTGAATCAGTGTCGATCTGCCCATCTGGTTGACCGGGGGGGGATACGCTGCCCTTTACCTGCCGCCGCGAAGGTTTGCAGCGCCGCAGGTTTGTAGAACGTCCTCTCCTCCTACCATCCGGTATGCGCCGCGTCGTTTGGACGCGCGAACGGCGCTGTAGCAATTTGTCGTTGTGCATGGTCCTTTCGCAAAATCGATTCCGATTGTCAGGGTCATGCGTTAGACCTGACAGGCACCTTATCCGGAAATCCGATGGCGGGAGGCGCTGGTGGAAGGCCAGGACGAACAGATGACCGGCGCCAGGGCAGCCGAGGAGCGCCGCGCCGACATCTATGACGAGGACGGCGTCATCCTGTCGTCGTTCCTCGCCCAGATCGGTGCCGCGATCGCCGATCGCGATACGCTGACGCTGAAGCGTGAAGTCGACGATCTGCACCAGTCGGAACTCGGCCACCTGCTCGAGGCCCTGCACCCGGAACAGCGACGCGCGCTGGTCGAATTGCTGGGCAAGGATTTCGATTTTTCCGCGCTGACCGAGGTTGACGAGGCGATCCGCCGCGACATCGTCGACAGTCTGCCCAATGCGCAGATCGCCCAGGCGGTGCAGGATCTCGATTCCGACGACGCGGTCTACATTCTCGAAGACCTCGACCAGGAGGACCAGGACGAGATCCTGTCGCAGCTGCCGTTCACCGAGCGGATCAGGCTGCGGCGTTCGCTTGACTATCCCGAAGAGACCGCCGGCCGCCGCATGCAGACGGAGTTCGTCGCGGTGCCGCCGTTCTGGACGATCGGCCAGACCATCGACTACATGCGCGAGGACAACAATCTTCCCGACCGTTTCAGCCAGATCTTCGTCATCGATCCGAGCTTCAAGCTGCTCGGCGCCATCGACCTCGACCAGATCCTGCGTACCAAGCGCTCGGTCAAGGTCGAAGAGGTCATGCATGAGACCAGGCATGCCATCCCGGCCACCATGGACCAGGAGGAGGCGGCACGCGAATTCGAACAATACGATCTTCTGTCTGCCGCCGTCGTCGACGAGAACGAGCGGCTGGTCGGCGTGCTGACCATCGACGACGTCGTCGACGTCATCCAGCAGGAGGCCGAGGAAGATCTGCTGCGCATGGGCGGCGTCGGCGACGAAGAACTCTCGGACAGCATCTTTTCGACCTCGCGCTCGCGCGTGCCCTGGCTGCTGGTCAATCTTTTGACGGCTTTCCTGGCGGCCTCGGTGATCGGCCTGTTCGACCGCACCATCGAGCATATCGTGGCGCTGGCGGTGCTGATGCCGATCGTCGCCGGCATGGGCGGCAATGCCGGCTCGCAGACCATGACGGTCACGGTGCGGGCGCTGGCGACCAGGGACCTCGACATCTACAATGCCGGCCGCATCATCCGCCGCGAAATCGGGGTGGGCTTCATCAACGGCATCATCTTTGCCATCCTGATCGGCCTCGTCGCTGCTGCCTGGTTCCACGATCGCAATCTCGGCGGCATCATTGCGGCTGCGATGATCATCAATATGTTCGTGGCGGCTCTGGCGGGCATCCTTATCCCGCTGCTGCTCGACCGCTTCAAGATCGATCCGGCTGTGGCTTCGGCGGTTTTCGTCACCACGGTCACCGATGTCGTCGGTTTCTTTGCTTTTCTCGGGCTCGCCACATGGTGGTTCGGCGTGCGCTGAACGTCACCTCAATTGACTTTTACGTAAATGCCATGCGAGGCTTTGAAAGGTGCCTTGTCCGCCGATTCTGGTACGCGCCTGGGCGCCGGCGGCGGCCAGTTGGAACTCGCGGCGTGGCCGGGGCATTGGAGTGACGATGCGGGAATATTATTCGATCACGGAGCTGACCCGCGAATTCGACGTGTCGACGCGGACGTTGCGCTTCTATGAGGACGAAGGGCTGGTGCAGCCAGTAAGACGCGGCCGCACTCGGCTGTTCCGTCCGTCGGACCGGCATCTCATCCGCCAGATCATGCGCGGCAAGAGGCTCGGCTTCTCGATCAACGAGATCCGCGAAATCATCCAGATGTACAGGGAGCCGCCCGGCGAGGTCGGCCAGCTCAAGCTGATGATCAAGCGCATCGAGGAAAAGCGCGAGGATTTGCGCCAGAAACGCCGCGACCTCGAAGAGACCTTGGCCGAGCTCGACCAGGCCGAGGAATCCTGCGTCGAGCGGCTGGTGGAGCTCGGCGTCACCACGTAAGCCGGTGTCAGCCTCGCCTCAAATCCAGCGCCGCACCCTTTTGGCGTAGTCCCGGTATTTCTTGCCGAATTTGGCCGTCAGCACCTGCTCCTCGCTCTCGATCGTCAGCTTCTGCGTCAGGAACGCCGCGATGACCGCCAGCGGCAGGAACCAGGCGATCCCAGTGACAAAGGCGAGGCTGACCAGCAGCAGCGTGTTGGCGAGGTAGATCGGGTTGCGGCTGACGGCGAAGGGTCCGGTAGTCACCAGATGGTCAGGCACGCCGTTCGGGTTGAGCGTCGTCTTGGCGCGGATCATGGTGCGGATTGCCGTGAACCAGAGCGCGGCAACCGCCACCAACCCCACAAGGCCGGCGGCGAACAGGATGTCGCCGAGAAGATCGCCGATCCACGGCAGCGGATAGAACAGCCCTAGCGCGACGCTGACGATGATGGCGGCGATATAGATCAGCGGCGGCCATGGGATGTGCCCCAGCTTCGGCTGCCCAGGATTTTGCTGCACGGGTTTCGGGTGACTGTCGCTCATTATTGTCCTCCCTCGATTAGCGCGTTCCCGGTTCCGCCGCCTCGGTTTGGGCGGTGCAGGTGCCGGCGAGCTCGCCAATATGCGCCTTCCACTCCGGGGACTGATCGTTGCTGTAGAGCCGGTCAAGCGAGGCTTCGCCCTGGAGAGTGTCCAGCATGCAGGCACAATAGCTGGAGCAGAACTCGGTGTCGCGTGCCTGCTCGCAGGATATCTGGCAGGATTTCAGAAAACGCACCTCCCTGGTTTCGGCCTGCGCCGGCATGAATTGCGAAAACAGCCAGACCGAGCCGATCAGCACCGGCTGATGGATCAGATAGAAGGCAAGGCTGTGCCGGCCGATGAAGACCAGCGGATTTGCCCAGCGGCCGGGCGCCAAGGCCGACTGCCGCGTCAGCGCGCCGGAGGTGGCGGCGAGCTTGGTAACCGCGATGCCGGCAAGTACGGCGCCGAACCAGGGCAGCAGTGGAACGTAGTCGTTGGAGCGCGGGTTGGTCGCCGACAGGCCGACCCACCACAAAGCCGGATGATCGAAAGTTTCGGATCGCAGGTAGAAAGGCGCAGCGACGACGAATACGGCGACAAGCAGCGTCAGCAGCGCCGGGAGGCGCAGGAACGCCAGGCCGAGCAGGCTGGCGAGCGCGATCTCGTGCAATATGCCGAAGAAGATGAAGCCGTCGGGCGTGGCGATGCGGGTGACCAGCGATATTGCGAGCGCTGCCCCGGCAACCATGGCGAAGCGCTTCCAGAAGCCGGTCCAGCGGATTTTCTTGCCATGGGCGAGATAGAGGCTGATGCCGACCAGGAACAGGAAGCTCGAGGCGATGCAGCGCGCGTAGATTTTCCACCAGCCGAAGGCGGTGAGGCCGGGATCGGTGTAGCCGAAGAATTCGAGGTCCCAGGTGAAATGATAGCTCGCCATGGCAAGCAAAGCGATGCCGCGTGCAATGTCGATAACGGCGATGCGCTTCGACTTCGGTTGATCCTGAACGGCTGCGCTCGGCGTGTCGATGCTCATGGTCTCGCTGTCTTGGTTCAGCCCGGCAAGACGACTATCACGGTTGCCACCGTCAAAAGAAGCAGGGCCTTGCGTCGCGTTGGTACCGGTCGGCATCAGAACTGCTTTAGGCCAGAGCCGGAAAGCCTTTGGCCGGCGTGCTGGCGTTTTTCGGACTGGGCGCGGTTTTCGCGACACTCGGGCTGCTGGCGGCGGCCTGCGGCTTCGTCGCCTGGCGCTATCTGCCCAAATCGCTTTGATGTGCGAGCGCCGCATGGCGCTCGCGCACCCAGTTGTGGAAGCGGTGCAAGTCGTATTCCTCGGGCATCAGTACGCCGGCCTTGTGGCGCATCGAGCGCAGGCCCATCTGGTTGACCTCGCAGATATCAGCATCCTCCTCCAGCACCTTGGTACCGAAGGCGACGATGTTGTCGATATCCGCGGCCGGATCGGCGAGCGCTTCGCCTCGCGGCAGACGAGCAGCCAGTTGCGATACCAGATGGCCTCGAGATCGCGCTGATAGGCCGCGATGTCCCAATAGGCTGATGACGGCAGCGTCGGCTCGGCCCGCGTCAGGCCGTTGTAGGGACCGCGCTCATTCGGGCTGGGTTGCATGCCGGCTTCCTCCCCATCCGCCAGCCGACACCCGGCTGCGAAAATTGTCAATCGCGGCGCCGGCCGACCGGGCTTGGCGAGGCGGCGCATTCGCCACACGATCCGGCGGAATTTGGTTTGCCGGGCGCGGCGATTCTGCCTATAGTCGCTGATGTCGTCGGTTCCGTTTGGAACCAAGAGGGAATGCGGTGAGGGCAAGTTGTTTGCCCAATGCCGTGGCTGCCCCCGCAACTGTGTGCGGTAGTCCTCTCCATATGCCACTGAAGGTTCGCCTTCGGGAAGGTGGGGAAGGGCGCTGATCCGCGAGCCAGGAGACCTGCCGGCGACAGGAAACTGACTTCTATGCCCTCGGGTGGAGGGCGAAAGGACAAGACATGAATACCGCTTCCGTTTCGCTCGGCGCTTCCGCCTCCTCGCAGTCGCGTCTCATGCAGCTGGCGCTTGCTGCATTCCTCGGCATTTTCGTCATGGGCTTTGTCGGCTTCTCGCATATCGATGCGGTCCACAATGCCGCGCACGACTATCGCCATTCGATGGGCTTTCCCTGCCACTAACAAGGGGCTGACATCATGACACTGTTTCGCAACGTCGTGTTCATCGCGGCGATCGCAGGGCTTGTGGCCGGCGTGGCTCTCGCCTGCATGCAAGCCTATGCCACGGTGCCGCTCATCCTGAAGGCGGAAGTCTACGAACAGGCCGGCGGCGGCCATGACCATGCCGCGGCACCTGCGACACCGGCTGAAAACGCTGCGGGCACGACGGCTATGAGCAGCGCCGCGCCGGCACCGGCTGAAGCAATGGCTCCGGCTGAGGACGAAGGCTGGGCGCCGGCGGACGGTTTCGAGCGCTTCGGCTTCAGCGTCGTTGCCAATATCGTCACCGGCATCGGCTTTGCGCTGGTCCTGGTTGCGGTTTCGGAATTCGCCGGCGGCATCGGCAATTGGCGCCAGGGCCTGTTCTGGGGGCTGGCCGGCTTTGCCGCGTTCACGCTGGCGCCGGGCCTCGGCCTGCCGCCGGAACTGCCGGCGATGCCGGCGGCCGACCTTGTCCAACGCCAGATATGGTGGTGGGCAACAGTGGTGGCGACAGCGGCCGGTCTCGGCCTTATCGTCTTCCGCAGATCGCTGCCGCTGGTGGCTCTTGCCGTGGCGTTGATCGTTGCGCCGCATATCGTCGGCGCGCCGCAGCCCGATAGCTTCGAGACGGCGATCCCGGAAGACCTGCACCACCAGTTCGTGGTGGCGGTGACGCTGACCAATCTGGTGTTCTGGCTGGTGCTCGGCGCGGTCGTCGGCGTGGTGCGTGGACGCTTCACGGGCACGGCGACCAGCCTGCGCGACAGCTTTGCCTGACCGCGCTGCCGGGGCACTGACCCTGGTCATCGGCGGTGCGCGGGCCGGAAAGAGCGCGCATGCCGAGAGCCTGGTAACGGCCTGTCCGCCGCCTTGGAGCTATATCGCCACGGCGCAAGCCTATGACGACGAGATGCGCCAGCGCATCGCGCTGCACCGCTCGCGCCGCGGCGCCGGCTGGACGACCATCGATGCGCCGCTCGACCTTGCCGGCGCGATCGGAGCGCTGCCTGACGGCCAGCCGGTGCTGATCGACTGCCTGACGCTGTGGCTGACCAACCATATGCTGGCCGACCATGATGTCGAGGCCGAATGCCGGAGGCTGGCCGATGTGCTGTCGCGGCCGCGTGGGCCGTGGTTCGTGGTGTCCAACGAGGTCGGCCAGGGCATCGTGCCGGACAATGCGCTGGCAAGACGGTTTCGCGACGCCGCCGGCCGGCTGAACCAGGACGTCGCGGCTGTTGCCGGCACCGTGCTTTTGATGGTGGCGGGGCTGCCGCTCAAGGTGAAATGACATGGCTGATACTATCGATCCCAAGGACGAGGAACGCCACCGCGCCAAGATGGCCAAGCGCAAGGCGGTGCAGGACGCCGAGGTCGCGGCCAAGACGGTCGAGAAGGGGCTGCTGATCGTCAACACCGGACCGGGCAAGGGCAAGACCACGGCCGCCTTTGGGCTGGCGCTCAGGATGCTCGGCTATGGCAAGCGCGTCGGCGTCGTTCAGTTCATCAAGGGCAAATGGCACACCGGCGAGAAAGACGCCTTTGCCGCCTTCGGCGACCGTGTCGTCTGGCACGCCATGGGCGAAGGCTTTACCTGGGAGACACAGGACCTGAAGCGCGACATCGCGGCGGCCGAGGCTGCCTGGGCGAAAGCGCTGGAGCTGATGGCCGAGCCGTCGATCAGCCTCGTGGTGCTCGACGAGCTGAACATCGCGCTGCGCTACGACTACCTCGATCTCGAAAAGGTGGTCGCGGCGCTGAAGGCGCGTCGCGAAGGCCTGCATGTCGTCGTCACCGGCCGCAACGCCAAACCGGTATTGGTCGAGGCGGCCGATCTGGTCACCGAGATGGGCGTGACCAAGCACCACTTCTCCGCCGGCGTGAAGGCGCAGCAAGGGATTGAGTTCTGAGGGCTGGTGCTGGCGCCTCTTCTTCCTTCTCCCCTTGTGGGAGAAGGTGGATTGGCGCGCAGCGCCAAGACGGTTGAGGGGTGCTGGCCGGAGCGCTGTTGGTGCCAAGCTGGAACACCCCTCATCCGGCCGCTTCGCGGCCACCTTCTCCCACAAGGGGAGAAGGGAAAGCCGCACGAAGCGGCTCGCCCCTGGAATGGTAAGGGTGAGGGGCGGCGCCGACCTGACGCGATTATTTGAGGCGTAGCCTTATTTTGTTCTTGCTTTGTGCCGGCGGCTATGCTACTAATTTCGGTATGGTGCTAATTGGGCTCCAACGACCCGTCGCTTGGCGGGTTTTTTGTTTCCGCTCGATCTCGAGCGCAGATCACGCCAAGATAACAACCACCGCGACCACGCCGAACAGCGCGATCAGCAGTAAGTCGGCGACGCGGTAGAGTTTCAGCGCCCGTCGGATGTCGGTGCTCTCGACATCATCGTGCCGGCCGCCTTCGCCCATCAACGCGTCTTCGACCATGACGCCGTCGTAGGAACGGGGGCCGGCGAGCGCCAGGCCGAGCGCGCCGGCCATCGCTGCTTCCGGCCAGCCGGCATTGGGCGAGCGGTGTTTTTTCGCATCGCGCCGCACGGCGTGCCAGGCGCCCTTGGCGTCGGCGCCCTTGACCAGGAAAGCGGCGAGTACGATCAGAAGAGCCGTCAGCCGCGACGCCGGCAGATTGATCCAGTCGTCGAAGCGCGCAGCCGCCCAGCCGAAGGCTTCGTGGCGCGGAGTGCGGTGGCCGATCATCGAATCGGCGGTGTTGGCGGCCTTGTAGGCGACGCCGCCGGCGAGCCCGCCGATACCGAGCCAGAAGGCCGGCGCGACGACGCCGTCGGAGAAATTCTCGGCCAGGCTTTCGATCGCGGCGCGGCAGACAGCGGCCCTGTCGAGCTTTTCCGGGTCGCGACCGACGATCCGCGAGACGGCAATGCGGCCCATATCCAGTCCGCCGCTGTCGAGGGCGTCGGCGACCGCTTCGACATGCTCGGCCAGGCTCTTCTGCGACAGCAGCGACATCGCCAGGATTGCGGTGACCAACAAGCCGAGTGGAATGCTCCAAAGCAAGGTTTCGAGCCAGAGGGCGAGGGCGGCCGGCACCAGCACGATCACCAGCAGCGCGACGACGCCCCAGCAGCGACGGTCCGCGTCGGAATCAGTGGCGCGGTTGAGCCTGCGGTCGAGAAAGGATATCAGCCTGCCGAACCAGGTGACGGGATGGCCAATGGCATCGAAGAGCCGGGCCGGGTAGCCGAGTACAAGTTCGATGGCCAGCGACAGGAAAGTGATCAGGATCGGCATGAAGTCTCTTGATGGAGTGACGGCGGCAGTGGACCACGGCGGAAGCCTTGGCCGGGCGAGGGCGCTTTTCCCTCACGCGCCGCTGCCTTTCGTCGACCTCTCGACCGGGATCAATCCGCACTCCTACCCGCTTTTCGATTTGCCCGCCACCGCCCTGTCGCGATTGCCGGAAACAGCGCGCAGCCGCGACTTGGCTGAACGCGCGGCAAGCGCCTATGGCGCCCCGTCGGCGGCGAATGTCGCGGCGGCGCCCGGCACGCAGATTCTGTTGCCGCGCGTCGCTTCCCTGGTCAGCCCGGGCACGGCGCTGGTGCTCGGGCCGACTTATGCCGAGCATCGGCGGGCAGCGGCGATCGCCGGCCATGCGGCGGCTGAAGTCGATGATTTCGAAGCCCTGGCGGCGGCCGACCTTGCCGTCGTCGTCAATCCCAACAACCCGGACGGGCGCGTCGTCGAGCGCGAAAGATTGCTTCGACTTGCCGGGACATTACGCGCCAGAGGTGGGCTGCTGGTCGTCGACGAGGCCTTCATGGATGTCGGCCCGCGCAGCGAAAGCCTGGCCGGCGACGTCGACCAGGGCGGCATCGTCGTGCTGCGTTCGTTCGGCAAGTTCTTCGGCCTGGCCGGCCTGCGGCTCGGCTTTGCACTGGCCGATGCGCTGACGGTCGAGCGGCTGGAGGCGCAATTCGGGCCATGGGCGGTTGCCGGGCCGGCGCTCGAATATGGCATAAGGGCGCTTGCCGATACCGGCTGGCAGGCCGGGATGCGGCGCCGTCTGGCCGAGGATGCCGCACGGCTCGATACGCTGTTCGGCCGCTTCGGCGTGCCTGTCGTCGGTGGCACCGCGTTGTTCCGCTATATCAGGCTGGCGGGCGCCGCCGGCCTGTTTTCGGTGCTCGGCCAGCGCGGCATCCTGCTTCGGCATTTCGCCGATCGTCCGGCTGTGCTGCGCGCCGGCCTGCCGGGAGCCGACGAAGAATGGCGGCGGCTCGAATCGGCACTTGCCGGCTGGGCCTCGCGGCGCGACGATGGGGCCAAGGAGACTTCGCGATGATCCATGTTTGTTCCCTGGCAAAAATCGAGGAAACGGTGGCAAGGACCGGGGCCGAGCGGCTGCTTTCGCTGCTCGCCGCCGGAACGGAGGTGATGCGACCGGCCTCGATCACCAGGGAAAACCATCTGCATCTGGTCATGCACGACATTGCGGTGGCACAGGAGGGCATGACCATGCCGGGCGAGGAGCATGTCTTGAACCTGCTCGATTTCGCCCGCCAATGGGATCGCTCGCGGCCGCTGGTGGTGCATTGCTATGCCGGCATCAGCCGTTCGACCGCCTCGGCCTATATCATCGCGGCAGCGCTGGCGCCGAAGCGCGACGAGGCCGAGTTGGCCGAGACGCTGCGCGCGCTGTCGCCCACGGCGACACCCAATCCGCGGCTGATCGCAATTGCCGACGCACTGCTCGATCGCAGGGGCCGGATGATCGAAGCGATCCAGGCGATCGGGCGCGGCGCGGATGCTTTCGAAGGCACGCCGTTCGAATTGAAAATCTGAGCCTAAAAACAAATTCCAGGAAAAGTGCGCAGGAGTTCTAGGACACGGCCAAGGGGCGAATGATGATCGGGAGAATTTTGGCCATCGTTGTTGGCGTGGTCTGCGCGACAGGCAGCGCCATGGCCGCGTCCATGCCGGCTCTCAAGTCGATCGACCTGGCAGCGCTCCAAGCCACTGTCGAGGGTTTGGCCAAGGAACTTATGCTGCCCGGTGCCATGGTTTTGCTCAAGACTCCGCGGGGCAACCTCGTCTTCGGCTATGGTACGACTGAACTGGGTGCCACGAACCCGCCGCGCGCCGATACCCACTTCCGTGCGGCCTCGAACACCAAGACGATGACCGCCGCTGTCATCGTGCAACTGGTGCAGGAGGGGAAACTGAGCTTCGCCGATCTGATCTCGAAATACGTCCAGCGCGTTCCCAACGGCGACGAGATAACCATTCGGCAGCTCATAACAATGCGGAGCGGCCTCCCTAACTTCACCGATGCGCCGGAACTTGCCGAAAGCCTGGACAAGTATCCTTACAGGGTATGGACCGCTGATGAAGTACTCGGCATGGCGTTCAAACGGCCGCCGGACTTCGCGCCGGGTGCCGAATTCGAGTACAACAACACCAACTACTATCTGCTCGGCCTTGTTGCCGAGAAGATCGACGGCAAGCCGCTCTCGACCATCTTCCGGGACCGCCTGTTCGGGCCGCTCGGCATGAAGAACACCGCTTTGCCGCCGAGCACGTCGAACGCCATCCCCGAGCCATACTCAAACGGCTATCTCTACGGCAGTACTTCGTACGCCCTGGCTGATGCGCCCTATCCGGACGACCTCCAGGCTGCGGCCAGGGCGGGAACGCTCAAGCCCAACGACGACACATGGCAGAACCCGTCCGCCTACTTTGCGGCTGGCGGAGTCATCTCCACCGCGGATGACCTCGCGACCTGGATGCGCGCGCTGGTCGGGGGCAAGCTCTTCAATGCCGACTTCCAGCGGCAGTGGCTTGCAAGCCCTGAGGCGCCGGAGCCGGGCGAACCCGCCATGCAAAAATACGGCTATGGCATCCTAACGCTGACCTTCGGGCCTAACGAAATCTACTATCACGAAGGCGAGATGCCCGGTTACCAGTCCTTCATGGGCTACGATCCGGCCAATGATGTCACCCTGGTCATATGGACCAACCTGACTCTCGCGCTCGACGGCCAGGCGACCGCCAACACCTTGATGGTGAAGATACTCGACGAAATCTACACGGTGTCGCCGCTTCAAGAGGTGAAGTGAGGATCCTCGCGCGCGAATGGAATCGCCCCTCGTGAGCGAGGCCTGAGGTGGTGGGATCAAACACCTACGCCAACCAATCCGCCAGCTTTGCCTTGCCCACGTCCCTCAGCAGGCCGATGAAGCCGTCGGCCTGATGTTCGGCGGTCAGCCGGCCTTTTTCGGCGGTGGCAATGCTGGCGTCGCCGACCACGCCATTCGGGTTGAGATCGCTGGCGATCCAGGCGAAGGCGTGCGTTCCGGTGTGGCGCAGCAGCGAAAATTCCTTTTCGGCGCGGGCGACCTTGGACACGAAATTGTCGGCCTTCCCCATATCGACGAGGTCGGGCCGGAAGTGCAGCATCAGCGAGGTCTCGACGTCGCCGCCATGGATGCCGTGGCGGTCCTCGAGCTCGGTGTACATGCCGGCCGGCCGGCCAAAGCGTTGCCAGCTGGTCTTTACCGCCAGCATCTTTGCCCGCACACGCAATTCGCGGGTGACGATGCCCATGATCTCCTCATTGCCGCCATGCGAGTTGACGACAATCAGTTTTCGGACGCCGGCGCGCGCGACCGACAGGCCAAGTTCGGTCCACGCCTCGACCAAGGTCGTCGCCGGCAAAGTGAGGGTGCCCGGCGCATGCAAATGCTCGTTCGACTTGCCTACCGCCTGGACCGGCAGGATGCGGATGTCGAGATCGCCGGGCAGGCGCGCGATCACCGTTTCCAGCATGCCGTTCATGATCGAGGTGTCGGTCGAGACCGGCAGATGCGGGCCGTGCTGCTCAATCGCCGCCAGCGGCAGAACGGCAATGGTCGCCTCAGGATCGACGGTCGCGTATTCGGTGGTCCGGTAGTCACCCCACCATACGCGTTTTTTTGCAGCGGTCATGTCATGCCCTCTTGAACCGACAAGCCCAGACCTAACGCGGGAACGATCGGCTGTCGATCATCCCGCCGCGATGACCTCGATCTCGACCTTGAATTCCGGCCGGGCAAAACCGGACACGATCATCAGCGTCGAGGCCGGCGCCGGGCCGGCGAACAGCCGGTCGCGAACCTCCATATAGGGGCGCAGGAAGGCGCGGTCGGTGACGTAGGCGTTGATGCGGACGATGTCGGACAGGCCGAGCCCGGCCTCGCCGAGAATCGCCGATATGTTCCGGAAACAAAGCTCGGCCTGTGCGCCGGCCTCCTCGGGGATCTGGTCGTCCGGGGTGATTGCGACCTGGCCCGAACACAGCACCAGCCGCTTGCCGGGCGGCAGTTCGACGCCATGGCTGTAGCGGGCGAAGGGCGGCTTGATCGACTTCGGCGTGAGAAATTTGAACATGGCAATCTCCGTTCACGGCAGCCTAAAGCGGGATCGATGCGGGCATCAAGATGGCGGTGCATGTCACGAGGGCGATTGTGGACAGGCGATCAAAAAATAGGCACGATGCCTTTCGTACAGCATGACCCGTCCGGCCTTCGCGCCGCCATTGCTCAGGCGGGCATTGCACAAGCGGGCGGTCCCGGCGCAACGCGCCGGTGGCATGTGTCTTGCTTCTTGAAACAATGGTGTCGAGCCCGGCGCGTGACGCGCCGGAGCGAACAAAGGGTGGTGTGGATGTACGGAAAACTCAAGATTTCGGCGGGCGCGATCGTGCTGCTTGGCGCAGGCACGCTTGCCGCGGCAGCGAACGAAAAAGTCACCTTCGGCACCAACTGGCTGGCTGAGCCGGAGCATGGGGGTTACTACCAGGCCGTGGTGGACGGCACCTATGCCGCCTGCGGCATCGACGTGACGATCATGCAGGGCGGCCCACAGGTCAGCGGCCGGCCGCTGCTGCTGGCCGGCAAGATCGATTTTTACATGGGCGGCAATCTGCTGTCGGCCTTCGATGCCGTGCAGCAAGGCATACCGATGCGCGTCGTGGCGGCCGACTTCCAGAAGGACCCGCAGGTCATCATGTCCCATCCCGGGCAGGGGCTGGACAAATGGGAAGACCTGAAGAACGCCGAGCAGTACATCCTCGGCGACGAAGGTGCGCAGACCTTCTTCCAGTGGATGGTCACCGACCTCGGCTTCGATGCCGCCAAGCGCGCGCCCTACACCTTCAATCCGGCGCCGTTCATCGCCAACAAGAAGTCGATCCAGCAGGGTTACGTCACCTCGGAGCCATTCGCCGTCCAGAAGCAGGGCGGTTTCACGCCGAACCAGTTCCTGCTGGCCGACTATGGCTGGGACACATATGCAACGACGGTCGAGACCATGCAGGAGACGGTCGACAAGCGGCCCGAGGTGGTCCAGTGCTTCGTCGATGGCTCGGCCAAGGGCTGGTACAATTATCTCTACGGCGACAACAAGGCCGCCAACGAGATGATCAAGAAGGAAAATCCGGATATGACGGATGAGCAGATCGCTTTCTCGATCGAGCAGCTGAAGAAGTTCGGCGTGGTCGATTCCGGCGACAGCGAAAAGCTCGGCATCGGCGCCATGACCGATGCGCGCATCCAGAGTTTTTACGACAAGATGGTCAAGGCCAAGGTCACGCCGGCGGGCATCGACATCAAGAAGGCCTACACGCTGGCCTTCGTCAACAAGAGCGTCGGGCTCGACCTGAAGAAGTAGGCCGTGAAGCTGGAGAAAGTGGCGCAACAGCCAGGAAGCGTATCGGGGCCGACGCTGTTGGCGCTGCGTGGCGTCGGCAAGGTTTTTTCCAACGGCGTCACCGCGCTCAGCAATGTCGAGCTGACGATCCGGGAAGGCGATTTCCTCAGCCTGCTCGGACCGTCGGGCTGCGGCAAGTCGACGGCGCTGCGGCTGATTGCCGGCCTGTCGACGCCGACCTCGGGTGTGCTCGACTGGCGCGGCAGCGGCGCCCTCGAGCGTTCGAATATCGGCGACCGTTCAAATATCGGCTTCGTCTTCCAGGAGCCGACGCTGCTGCCCTGGGCCGACGTCTTCGACAATGTCTGGCTGCCGCTGCGGCTGAAGGGCGTGTCGCGTGCCAAGGCGGCGCCGGCGGTGATGGAGATGCTGGCGCGGGTTCACCTGACCGGCTTCGAGAAGGCGGTGCCGCGCGAACTGTCGGGCGGCATGAAGATGCGCGTCTCGATCGCCCGCGCCATGGTGACCAAGCCGCGCATTCTGTTGATGGACGAGCCGTTCGCGGCACTCGACGAGATCACCCGCTTCAAGCTCAACAACGATCTTCTGGAGCTATGGCAGGATGAGCGTTTTACCGTCGTTTTCGTCACCCACAGCGTCTTCGAAAGCGTATTCCTCTCCAACCGCATCGTCGTCATGGCGGCGCGGCCGGGCCGGGTGTTTGCCGACCTTGCCGTCGATGCATCCTATCCGCGCGACGAGGCGTTTCGCACCTCGCCCGACTATGCCGCGCTCTGCCGCCAGGCATCCGACGTGCTGATCGGCGCCATCAACTCAACTGCCGGACCGCATCATGACGGCCATTGAAGAACAGATCCCGGCGCTCGACCCGGAGGAGGCGCGCCGCGTCCGCCAGGAGCGCTTCGAGCGCATCGGCAGATGGCTGCTGCCGCTGGCGATCATGATCCTGGCGATCTGGCTGTGGGACCGCGTCTGCGTCTGGAACGACATCCCGAAATACATACTGCCGCGCCCCGGCGTGGTGCTGCAAACGCTGCACGACGATGCCGGGCTGCTGTTCTCCTCGCTGCTGGTGACACTCAGGATCACCTTCTTGAGCCTGCTTCTCGCCGTGGTCGGCGGTGTCGGGCTGGCAGTGCTGTTCGCTCAGTCGAAATGGGTGGAGATGTCGTTCTTTCCCTTCGCCATCGTGCTGCAGGTGACGCCGATCGTCGCGATCTTTCCGCTGATCAACATCTATGTCGACAACCAGACGACGAAGCTTTTGCTTTGTGCCTGGATCGTCGCCTTCTTCCCGATCCTCTCCAACACCACGCTCGGCCTCAACTCCGTCGACCGCAATTTGCGCGACATGTTCAAGCTCAACGGCGCCACCCGCTGGCAGCAATTGCGCTATCTGCGGCTGCCGGCGGCGATGCCTTATTTCCTCGGCGGGCTGAAGATCGCCGGCGGCCTGTCGCTGATCGGCGCGGTGGTGGCCGAGTTCGTCGCCGGCGCCACCGGCCAGTCGTCCGGCCTCGCCTCGCGCATCATCGAGGCCGGCTACCGGCTCAACGCACCAAGGCTGTTCGCGGCGCTGATCCTGATCTCGCTCACGGGCATCCTGATCTTCCTGGTGCTGTCGCTGGTATCGCATCTCCTTTTGCGGCGCTGGCACGAGAGCGCGCTGAGGCAGGAGCGGTGATGGTGGGCAGCGCCAGCACCCCCCTCTGTCCTGCCGGACATCTCCCCCTCAAGGGGGGAGATTGGATGCTATCCAGGATTTCGCTAATCGCCAACGTTGCAAGACGAGCGCCATGGGCGAGGCTGCCAATCTCCCCCCTTGAGGGGGAGATGCCAAGTAGTGGTAAAGAGGGCAGGACAGAGGGGGGTACGCCTTGATACCAGCTTCTGGTTCCTACTATCTCTCCAAGGTCCGGCTTCACGCCTCCCTGACGCCCGGCCTTGCCGCTCCTTCCGACGCCGACGGTTTTGCACTCGCAGATATCGCGGTCGCCGACGGCAGGATTTCCAGCATTGCGGCGCATCGATCCAACGCACCGGCGGACGCCGTCGACCTCGGCG
Organism: Mesorhizobium sp. M0074; assembly: GCF_040322975.1. NCBI lineage: Bacteria > Pseudomonadati > Pseudomonadota > Alphaproteobacteria > Hyphomicrobiales > Phyllobacteriaceae > Mesorhizobium > Mesorhizobium sp. M0074. The sequence continues at coordinate 268,167 of NZ_JAMYUM010000004.1, read as the reverse complement.
GCCGCATCGTGCTGCCGTGCTTTGTCGACTGCCACACCCATATCGACAAGGGCCATATCTGGCCCCGAAAGCCCAACCCGGACGGCACCTTCATGGGCGCTTTGAGCGCCACCGGCGCCGACCGCGCGGCGCGCTGGAGCGCCGACGACGTTGCCCGCCGCATGGATTTTTCGCTGCGCTGCGCCTACGCGCACGGCACCAGGGCGCTGCGCACGCATCTCGACAGCGTTGCGCCGCAGGAAGAGATCTCCTGGCCGGTGTTCGAGACGATGCGGGAGAAATGGCGCGGCCGCATCGAGCTGCAGGCGGCCTGCCTGCTCGGCATCGAAGGCGTGCGCGACAGGAAATGGTTCGAGAGGCTGGCCAAGCGCGTGGCTGCCGCCAAGGGCGTGCTCGGCGTCGTCACCTATATGGTGCCGGACCTCGAAGAACTGCTCGACCAGGTGTTTGCGCAGGCGATCAAGCATGGCCTCGACCTCGATTTCCATGCCGACGAGACCGACGATGTCTCGGCGATCTCGCTGAAGAAAATCGCCGAAGCCGCCCTTTGGAACGGTTTTGACGGGAACATCCTGGTCGGCCATTGCTGCTCGCTGGCACGCCAGCCCGATCTCGACGTGCTCGACACGCTGGATAAGGTCGCCAAGGCCGGCTTGGCGGTGGTGTCGCTGCCGATGTGCAATCTCTATCTGCAGGACCGGCGAGGCGACAGGACAACGCCGCGCTGGCGCGGGGTGACGCTGCTGCACGAGATGAAGGCGCGCGGCATTGCCGTCGCCGTCGCCTCCGACAATACGCGCGACCCGTTCTACGCCTATGGCGATCTCGACATGCTGGAGGTCTATCGCATGGCGACGCGCATCCTGCATCTAGACCATCCCGTCGCGGACTGGCCGCAAGCTGTCACCGCAACGCCGGCCAAGGTGATGCGGCTCGATGGTTTCGGCCCGCTTGCCGCCGGAGCGCCGGCCGATTTCGTCGTCTTCAAGGGGCGGAGCTGGACGGAATTGCTGTCACGGCCCGAATCGGATCGCATCGTTGTACGCGACGGCCGGGCGATCGAGCGCCAGCTGCCCGATTATGCCGAACTCGATGATCTGATGGTGGAATGATGGATATTGCGGCGCTCAAGCGCGACCTGGACGGTTTGAAGATCGACGACCATCCGGCGATCGTCCAGCAGAAGAGCCGCGATTTCTACTGGTACAGCCCGGTGCTGAAGCAGCAGCTCGAGCACGTCACCGGCGACCTGATCGTGACGCCGAAAACCGAAGACGAGGTCGTCCGCATTCTCGCCGCCTGTCACCGGCATGGCGTGCCGGTGACGCCGCGCGGCAGTGGCACCGGCAATTACGGGCAGGCGATGCCGCTGTCCGGCGGCGTGGTGCTCAATCTCGCCGAAATGAACGCGGTCAAGACGATCGCCCCCGGCCGTGTCGTCACCGGCCCCGGCGCCGTGCTCGCCGACATCGACAGAGCGACGCGGGCGCATTCCGGCCAGGAGCTCCGCATGTCGCCGTCGACCTACAACACCGCATCGATCGGCGGCTTCGTCGCCGGCGGCTCCGGCGGTATCGGCTCGATCCGCTGGGGCGGACTGCGCGACCTCGGCAACGTCATCCGGCTGAGGACCGTGACGATGGAGGCACAGCCGCGGGTCATGGAGCTCACCGGCGAGGACGTGCTGAAGGTGATGCACGCCTACGGCACCAACGGCATCATCACCGAAGTCGAGATGCCGCTGACCGCCAGCTATGACTGGATCGACGTCATCGTCGGCTTCGACGATTTCATGGATGCGGCCGGCTTCGGCAACGATCTCGCCATCCAGGACGGCATCCTGGCGAAACTGATCACACCGATCGCAGCACCCATCCCCTACGATTACTTCAAGCGCCACCAGCGGTTTTTCCGGCGCGGCCAAAGCATCGTCGTCCTGATGATCGCGCCGCATGCGATGGATGCTTTCCTTGCCTTCACGTCGCGCAGCAAGGGCGAGATCGTCTTTCGTGCCGACAAGGAGGCCGATCTCAAAGGGCTGCCGCCGGCCTATGAGCTGACCTGGAACCACACGACGCTGCGTGCCATCCGGGTCGATCCGACGATCACCTATCTGCAGACCCGCTATCCGTCGCCGGACCACCTCGGCCACGTCAAGGCGATGGTCGACCGCTTCGGCGACGAGGTGCCGGCGCATCTCGAGTTCATCCGCTTCGACGGCGCCATCGGCATCGCCGGGCTGCCGCTGGTCCGCTTCACCACGGCGGAGCGGCTGGACGAGATCATCCGCATCCACGAGGATAATGGCTGCTGGATCTTCAACCCGCACCGCTACACGCTGGAAGAAGGCGGCATGAAGCGGACCGACGAGGTGCAGCTTGCGTTCAAACGCGAGACCGACCCGCAAGGGCTGCTCAATCCCGGCAAGATGATCGCCTGGGAAAACCCGGACTATGATTATCGCTCAGGCAAGTCGTTTCTGTTCAAGGGACTGGAGAAGGCGGGTTGAGACGATGACGGGCGTGTGGCGCTGTACCACCCTCTGGCCTGCCCTCTTTGCCACCACTTGGCATCTCCCCCTCAAGGGGGGAGATTGGCAGTTCCATCGTCTCGACCATCTTCCAACGTCGTCAACTGGCGAAAGCGATACTGACAGCCGATCTCCCCACTTGAGGGGAAGATGCCCGGCAGGGCAGAGGGGGGTGCTTGGCGCCGACTTGCGAGATGTTCTCCTGTGAACGTCCTCCTCCTCTACGCTCATCCGGTCGAGACCAGCTTCAACGCCGATCTGCACCGGACCATCGTCGAGCGGCTGAAGGCCGCCGGCCATGTCGTCGACGACTGCGATCTCTATGCCGAGGGTTTCGATCCCAGGCTGACGCGGGCCGAGCGGCTGTCCTACCACGACGAACGCAGCGACGGCGATCCGGTGGCGGCTTATGTCGAGCGCCTATTGCGGGCCGAGGCGCTGGTGCTGTCGTTTCCGGTGTGGAACTTCGGCTATCCGGCCATTTTGAAAGGCTTTTTCGATCGCGTCTTCCTGCCCGGCGTGTCGTTCAAGCTGGTCGACGGCAAGGTGCAGCCGTCGCTGCACAATATTCGCAAGATGGCGGCGGTCACCACCTATGGCGGCAGCCGATTCCGCGCCATGCTGATGGGTGACCCGCCGCGCAAGCTGGTCAATCGGGTGCTGCGCGCCACCATCAAGCCTGGCGGGTCGGTCTCCTATCTCGCGCATTACTCGATGAACCTGTCGACGAACGAGACGCGGACGAAATTCATCGCGAAGGTCGCTGCCAAGATGGACGCGTTCTGACGCGGGAGGGGACTTTTCCTTCTCCCCTTGTGGGAGAAGGTGGATCGGCGCGTAGCGCCGAGCCGGATGAGGGGTGCTGGAAGAAACGCGGCGTGGGAAGATTGGGACGGGAGCGCTAAACGCTAATTCCGTTGAGGTAGCGATCCTTCCAACACCCCTCATCCGACCGAGCTTCGCTCGGCCACCTTCTCCCACAAGGGGAGAAAGAAAAGAGTTACATCCGCACCCGTTCCGATTTCGGATCGTACATCGGCTTGAGCGAGGCCTCGGCGGCAAAGCGCTCGCCGGCGATCTCGATCTCGTAGGACGACGACAGCACATCCGCATCGCTCTCGCCCTTGCAAGGCACGTAACCAAGCCCGATTGCGCCGCCGAGATGATGGCCGTAATTGCCCGAGGTGATCGGACCGACGATCTTGCCGTCGCGCAGGATCGCCTCATTGTGGAAGAGCAAGGGTTGCGTGTCTTTCAGACGGAACTGCACCAGCCGCCGGTTCAATCCGCTTTCTTTCTTCCTCAGCACCGCATCGCGGCCGATGAAGTTGCCCTTGGCGGTCTTCACCGCAAAGCCCAGCCCGGCCTCCAGCACATTGTCCTCGTCGGTGATGTCGTGGCCGAAATGCCTGAAGGCCTTTTCGATGCGGCAGGAATCCAGCGTGTGCAGGCCGCATAGCTTCAGGGCGGCGTCAGTGCCGGCTTCCGCGATCGCCTCGAAGACATGGGCAGCCTGATCGGTCGAGACATAAAACTCCCAGCCGAGCTCGCCGACATAGGTGACGCGGTGGGCGCGGGCCAGGCCCATGCCGATCTCGATCTCCTGAAACGTTCCGAACGGATTGTTCCCGTTTGAGAAATCGTTTGGGCTGACCTTTTGAATCAGCTTCCTCGAATCCGGGCCCATCAGGCAAAGCACGGCTTCGGCAGCGGTCACATCGGTGATGACGACGAACTCGTCGGCAAGATGTTTTCTCAGCCAGGCCAGGTCGCGCTGCAGCGTGGCGCCGGGCACGACGAGCAAGAAGGCGGTTTCGGACAGCCGCGAGACGGTGAGGTCGCTCTCGATGCCGCCGCGCTGGTTGAGCATCTGGGTGTAGACGATCTTGCCCGGCGCCACGTCCATGTCGTTGGCGCAGAGCCTTTGCAGGAAGGCGCAGGCGTCGCGGCCCTCGACGCGGATCTTGCCGAACGAAGTCATGTCGAACAGGCCGACGCCGTTTCGGACCGCCAGATGCTCCTCGCGCTGGTTATCGAACCAGTTCTGCCGTTTCCAGGAATAGCGGTATTCGCGCTCCTGGCCCTCCCGCGCAAACCAGTTGGCGCGCTCCCAGCCGGCGACCTCGCCGAACACGGCGCCGCGCGCCTTCAGATGTTCGTGCAGCGGCGAGCGCCTTATGTTCCGCGAGGTCGCCATCTGGCGGTAGGGGAAATGATCGGCGTAGAGCAGGCCGAGCGTTTCGGAGACGCGCTCTTTGAGATAGCGGCGGTTCTTCTGGAACGGCTGGGCGCGGCGGATGTCGACCTCCCAGAGGTCGAAAGGCGCCTCGCCGTCATTGATCCATTGCGCCAGCGCCATGCCGGCGCCGCCGGAGGAGACGATGCCGATCGAATTGTAGCCGGTCGCCATCCAGTAGCCGGAAAGCTCCGGCGCCTCGCCGAGATAATAGCGATCGTCGGGGGTAAAACTCTCGGGGCCGTTGAAGAAGGTGTGGATGCCGGCGGTGGCCAGCATCGGCATGCGGTTGACGCCCATTTCCAGGATCGGCTCGAAATGATCCATATCCTGCGGCAACTGGTCGAAGCAGAACTCCTCGCTTATGCCGTTCATGCCCCAGGGCTTGGCCACCGGCTCGAAAGCGCCGAGCATCATTTTGCCGGCATCTTCCTTGTAGTAGGCGCACTCGTCCGGCACGCGCAGCACCGGCAAGCGGGAAAGCCCGGGGATCGGTTCGGTAACGAGATAGAAATGTTCGCAGGCGTGCAGCGGGATGGTGACGCCGTTCCGGGCGCCAAGCTCGCGTGCCCACATGCCGGCGCAGTTGACGACGATATCGGCTTCGATCGCGCCTTGCTCGTCGCCCTGCGCCCAGGAGACGCCGGTGACCCGGCCATTTTTGGTATGAACCTTGGTGACCTTCACGTTCTCGACGATCGTTGCACCGCGCTGGCGCGCGCCCTTGGCCAACGCCATGGCGATATTGGCCGGGTCGCACTGACCGTCGAGCGGCAGATGCACGGCGCCGACCACATCGGAAACATTGAGATGCGGGTACATCTGCTTGACTTCGTTGGGCGAAATCTCGCGCACATCGACATCGAAGGCGCGGGCGAGAGATGCCTGCCGATAGATCTCGTGCTTGCGCTCCTCGGTCAGCGCCACCGTGATCGAGCCGACCTGGCGCATGCCGGTGCCGACATCGGTCTCGGCCTCCAGCTTGACGTAGAGGTCGGCCGAGTACTTCGCCAGCCGCGTCATGTTCTGCGAGCCGCGCAATTGGCCGATCAGGCCGGCGGCGTGCCATGTCGTGCCCGAGGTCAGCTGCTTGCGCTCGAGCAGGACGATGTCGGTCCAGCCGAGCTTGGCCAGATGATAGGCGACCGAGCAGCCGGAGACGCCGCCGCCGATGATGACCGCCCTCGCTTTGGGAGGAATGGCCTTGGTCGGAATGGTTTTGGTGGGTGAGGCGCTCATGCGGCCTCACGGCGATAGAAGGAGGCGAAGCGGCGCAGGCGTGTGGCGGCCTCCATCAGCACCGGCTCAGGCTGGCAGAGGCTGAAGCGGATGTGGCCGGCTGCAGCCTCGCCGAAGCTCGAGCCGGGCATGACGCCGACCTTCTCCTGGTCGAGGAAGGCCCAGGCGAATTTTTCGTCGTCCGGCTCGATCGCCGATATGTCGAGCATGACGTACATGCCGCCTTCGGAGCCGCGCACAGTGATGTTGTTCATACCGCGCATGGCATCGAGGACGACGGTGCGCCTCGCGGCGTAGCGCTCGGCGATCTCCTTGACGCCGTAGCCATTTTCGAGCGCCTCGGCGCAGGCGAGGCTGATGAAGGCCGGCAGGCCGTAGGTCATCACCAGATTGAGGTCGGTCAACAGCGAGACCATTGATTCCGGCCCGGTCAGCCAGCCCATGCGCCAGCCGGTCATGCCGTGGCTCTTCGACATCGAATTGATGACCAGCGTGCGTTCCGCCATGCCGGGCAGCGAGCGTGGTGAGACGTGCTCGCCGCCGCCCAGCGTCCAGTAGACCTCGTCCGACAGCAGCCATAGGTCATGCTCGCGGCAGATCTGCGCCAGACCTTCCAGGCGCTCTCGCGAATAGACGGCGCCCGTGGGGTTGTTCGGCGTGTTGATCAGGATGGCGCGGGTGTTCGGCCGAAGGGCGGCGCGAATGTCGGCGGCGCGCGGCTGAAAGCCGTCCTCGGCGGGGGTCTCGACGACGCTGAACTCGGCGCCCGCCGCACTGAAGGTGTTGGGATAGGTGGCGTAATAGGGCGCGACGACGATGGCATGGTCGCCTTGGTCGAGAACCGCTTGAATGGCCGCGTAAAGCGCGGCCTGCCCGCCCGGCGTGGCGATGACCTGGTCGGGATTTGTCGCAACGCCGGTGCACAGCGTCGAAGCCGCCGCCATCGCCTTGCGCAGGCGCGGAACGCCGGCAAGCGGCGTGTAGTGGTGATTGCTGGCGCGAACCGCCGTCACGCAGGCTTCGATCGTCTCGCTCGGCGTGTCGAAATCGTGGTCGCCGACCGACAGCATGATGATGTCCTCGCCTGCCTGCTTGCGCGCCCAGGCAGCGGAATGAACCTCCCAGCCATCCTTGCCCGAAGGCACGATGCCGGAAATGCGCGATGATGGCCTGGGCATTATGCTGCTCCCGAAATTTCATAACCGGCCTGTTCGAGCCGGTCACGCAGCGCGGCGATGTGGGCCGGTCCGACTTCGCAGCAGCCGCCGACGATGCCGGCGCCGGCCTCGACCCAGCCGACCGCCTGGCCGGCATAGGCATCCGGATCAAGGTCGTGGCGGGCGTGCAGCACTTCCACGGTACCGCCATGCTTGAGCGCCTCAATCGAGGTGAAGCCGTTGGCATAAGCGCCGACCGGACCGCCGAGAGCGATCAGTTCGGGCAGCGCTGCAGCGATCGCTTCGGGCCGGCAGCAATTGATCAGCCGGGCCGCGACGGGCAGGCCGGCAAGAGCGCCCGACGCCGCCGCAATGGCTTCGCCGCTGCGCAGGCGCGGCGCGCCGTGGTCGGCAAGCGTCCACGACACCCATACGGGCTTGCCGCTTTCCGACGCCGCGGTGACGGCGGCGCGCGCCTCTTCGGCCGACGCCATGGTTTCGCACAGAAACAGATCGACGCCGTCCGCCTGCTCGGCAACGATACGGCGATAGATGTCGAGCGTATCCTGGAAGGATATCGTCAGCGCCGGCGCATAGCTGCCGAACAGCGGCGACAGGCAGCCGGCGATCGCCGCGTCGCCGGCCTGGTCGCGGGCTTGCCTTGCCAGTTCGATGCCGCGCTTCTGCAGCGGCTTGAACAGCTCTTCCGCGCCTTCGCGTGCCAGCCGCTCCGGCGTGGCTGAATAGGTGTTGATGGTGATGACGCGGGCGCCGGCGCGGATGAATTCCGCATGCAGGTCGCGCACCAGATCCGGTTCGTCGATCAGCACCCTGGCCGACCACAGCGGCGTCGGCTCGGAACTGCTACGGCGGACCAGCTCCTGGCCCATGCCGCCATCGGTGAGGATCACTTTCTTCATGCTCTGAGCCTCTCGTTCTTTGGATCCCATAACGGCTCATCCTTCTGCACGACCGCCCGAAAACGTTCGCCGAAGATCTCGATCTCGACCGCGGTTCCCGGCTCGGTGAGGTCGGCGCGCAGCATGCCGAGCGCGATCGACCTGTCGATGCGATGACCCCAGCCGCCGGATGTCGTCTCGCCGACGATCCGGCCGTCATGCCACAGCGTCGACATGGTGGGCGCATCGCAGTCGCCGGGGTTTTCGACAACCAGCGTGACGAAGCGCTTCTTGATGCCCTGCTGCTTCTCGTTTTGCAGCGCCGTCTTGCCGCGGAAGTCGGGCTTATCCCATCTGACGAATCGCTCCAGCCCGCCCTGCAGGATCGAGTAGTCGGTCGACAGGTCGCCCTTCCAGGTACGGTAGCCTTTTTCGAGCCGCAGCGAATCCAGCGCGTACATGCCGAACGGTTTTAGTCTATGCCTCTTCCCGGCCGCCCAGACGGCGTCGAAGATGGCTGCGGTATCGTCGACCTTGCTGTGGATTTCCCAGCCGAGCTCGCCGGCGAAGGACACGCGCACCAGCTTTGCCCAACGTCCGGCGATACTGGTTTCCTGATGCGTCAGCCAGGGCAGGGTGAGGTCGGCTGCGCAGAGTTCGGCGAGGATTTTTCGCGAGTTGGGGCCGGCGAGGATCTGGGTGGAGTATTCCTCCGTCCTGTCGATCAGCTTGAATGTGGCGTCCTTCGGGATGCGCGACTTCAGCCATTCGAAATCATGCCACTGAGCCACAGCGGCGGTGATCAGCGTCATCAGGTTCTCGTCGTGGCGGACCACCGACATTTCGGTGACGATGCGGCCCTTGTCGTCGGCAAAATAGACGAGGCCGATGCGGCCGGGTTTCGGCACCAGGCCGGTCACCTGGAGGCTCAGCCATTCGGCGGCACCCGGACCGTCGAGATTGAAACGGGAGAACCCCGGCAGGTCCAGAATGCCGGCGGCATCGCGGACGGCGAGGCATTCCTCGCGCACACGATGCTGCCACGGCCCGTCGCGGCGGAAGGTCAGCGTGGATTCTTCGGAGATGTCGTCGCCTGCGTTCGTATACCAGGTGGCGCGTTCCCAGCCATTATAAGCATCGAACCGGGCGCCGAGTGCCTTGATGCGGTCGTGGAGCGGCGACAGCTTGCGGTCGCGCCCGGCCGGCCAGGCATGGCGCGGGAACTGGATGGCATATTCGTTGCCGTAGATCTCCATGCCCTTGGCGACGCAATAATCCGGGGCCGAGGCAAAGGCGGTGAAACGGCGTGGATCGCAGGACCACATGTCCCATTCGGTCTGGCCTTCGGTCACCCACTCGGCCAGCACCTTGCCGGCGCCGCCGCCCTGGGCGATGCCGAAGGTGAAGACGCAGGCCTCGAAGGCGTTGGGCACGCCGGGCATCGGCCCGATCAGAGGGTTGCCGTCCGGCGCATAGGGGATCGGCCCGTTGATGACCTTTGAAAGGCCGGCGGTGCCGAGGATCGGCACGCGGGCGACAGCATCGGCCAGGTAATGTTCCAGCCGATCGAGATCGTCGGGAAACAGCTGGAAGGAAAAGTCGTCGGGCATCGGGTCGTTGTGGCCGACCCAGTGGGCGCGGCAATTGCGCTCATAGGGGCCGAGATTCATGCCGTTCTTTTCCTGGCGCAGATAATAGGACGTATCGACGTCGCGCAGCAGCGGCAGCTTCTTGCCCTGTTCCTTCGACCACGCCGCCAGTTCGGGGATTTCCTCGAACAGGATATATTGATGGCTCATCACCATCATCGGCACCTCGCGGCCGAACATCCTGCCGACTTCGGCGGCGCGGTAGCCGGCGGCGTTGACGACGATCTCGCAGCGGATCTCGCCTTGCGCCGTCTCGACCACCCACTCGTGATTGTCTCGGCTCACGCCGGTGACCGGACAGAAGCGGATGATCTTCGCGCCCATGTCGCGCGCGCCCTTGGCCAGTGCCTGGGTCAGCTGCGCGGGGTCGATATCGCCATCATTCGGATCGTAGAGCGCGCCTTTCAGCTCATGCGTCTCGATGAAGGGGTAACGGCGCTTAATCTCGTCGAGCCCGACCACGTCGATATCCATGCCCTGGTAGCGGCCCATGCCCTTGGCGCGCTGGAATTCCTGCATGCGCTCCGCGCTATGGGCCAGCCTGAGCGAGCCGGTGACGTGGTAGTTCATGGGATAGCGGACCTCGTCGGCCAGCCGGCGATAGAGCTCGGTCGAATAACGCTGCATGTTCATCAGCGACCATGACGAGGAGAAAGTCGGCACGTTGCCGGCGGCATGCCAGGTCGAGCCGGAGGTCAGCTCGTTCTTCTCCAGAAGCACGCAGTCGGTCCAGCCCGCCTTGGCGAGATGGTAGAGCGAGGAGGCGCCGACGGCACCACCTCCGATGATCACAACGCGTGCCGTGGTCGGCAAACCGGCCATGTTCTTCTCCGACTATTTGTTTTGATGCATGTCGTTGTCCCAAAACCGCCACGCACTTTTGGGCGACATGCATTCGTTCAATAGACAGGCGGCGAAACCACCCAGATGACGACAGCCGGCTCGGCTCCAGGATTGCGCCATCGGAACGGCTTGCCGTCGAAGCGGAAGGAGTCGCCTTCGCCAAGCCGGTGCCAGATGCCAGCAATTTCGATGTCGAAACTGCCCGAAGCGACGTAGCCGGCTTCCTCGGTCGGCCGGCGCGCCTCGGCCTTCATCTCGGCACCCGGAGCGAAGACCGAACGCAGCATCTCGAAGCTACCGCCGAGATCGGGCGACAGAAGCTCCTCCACCAGGCCGGAATCGCTTGTGCCAAGCGTGCGCCGGTTGCCGGCGCGCACGACCACGCCGCGCTCGGTCTCGACAGGCACGTCATGGCTGAAGAACAGGCTGACCGGCACGCCGAACAATTCGGCGAAGGCCCTGAGATCGCCGAGCGACGGGACCGACAGACCGCGCTCGACCTGGCTGACCCAGCCGACGGAACGGCCGAGCTTCAGTGCGATTTCAGCAAGCGTCAAGCCGCGCGCCTTGCGCAACGCGCGAATGTCGCCGGCCAGCAGCCGTTCGCCGCTGTCCTGTTCCGATCTGGCGGCGGTTGAGGGCAAAGCCATCCCTGTCTTGGTGAAAAATTCTCAGCAAATTTCATTTGATGGCGGGTTCATGAAAAAATCAAGAGGATTTTCACGCAACCACAAGATTTACTTGCGCCATTTTGACGGTTCGGGCAAAGGCTCGGCGCACGAGCGGCGAGTGGGGCGTCCGGTCGAGGCGGGTAGGCTATCGGGCGTTCAAAAAGACGCGCAAGGATGCTCCATCACTTCTAGTCGGCGCATGATCCTTCCGGAAAATCGGTTCGGGATCATACGCAAAAGGACGGCCCATGCTGGAAAACAACTCCCGGATTGCGGCGGCGATCGTCGATGACGCGATCACCTCGCGGCGGTCGGTACGCGCCTTCTTGCCCGATATGGTCGACGACGAGATCATCCGCGATATTCTCGCCGTTGCCGCGCGCGCGCCCTCAGGCACCAATATGCAACCCTGGAAAGTCTATGTGACCAAGGGCGAGGTCAAGCAGCGCATCACCGACGCCATCCTCAGCTCGGGCATCCGCGCCGAAAAGGCCGAGTGGGACGAGTATCGCTACTATCCCGACCAGTTCTTCGAACCCTATCTGACGCGACGGCGGGCCAACGGTTTCGGCCTCTACGGCGTGCTCGGCATCGGCCGGCGCGAGGTCGACAGGATGCGTGCGCAGCACGACCGCAACTTCGTCTTCTTCGACGCGCCGGTCGGCATGATCTTCACCGTCGACCGGCGGCTGAACAAGGGGTCGTGGATCGACTACGGCATGTTCCTGCAAAACATCATGGTCGCCGCGCGGGGCAGGAGCCTGCACACCTGTCCGCAAGCCGCCTTCGCGCCCTATCACCGGCAGATCAGGCCGGTGCTCAACATTCCCGACGAGGAGATCATCGTCTGCGGCATGGCGCTCGGCCATGAGGATACGTCCAAGCCCGAAAATGCCTTCCGCACCGACCGCGCGCCGCTGGAAGAGTGGGTGACGTTCGTGGAGTGACGTGAAGCGCCGTCCGGCTCTACTGCACTTCGTAGCCGACTTCCTCGCTCGCATGGCAGAGCGCTTTCCAGAACGAGCGGGCAAACGAGCGGAACACATAGATGTCGAACTGATCGGCGCCGGTGCGCTGGATCTGCGCGAAGATGTCGTGATGCATGGTCGAGCGGCCGGCGCCGATCGGGAAGGCCGGCAGCGCGAAGTCGATGGCGAAGAATTTCGCCAGCACCCACTCGGCCTTCGGCCCGGCGATACGGATCGCGGTGCGGCCGTGCGAAAGGTCGGTCACCGTACCGATGGCCGAAGTGACGACACTGGCAAAGGCCGGCGCCAATCCCTCGGCTTCATCGACCACAGTGAACTTTCCCGGCGCAAAGCCGAACACCGACCTGGCGCCGTTCGTCACACCGCCACCGGCGCCGTCGGGCAAAGCCAGGCCGGTGACCGCATGGATGCCGGCCATCAACTTCTTCTCCTCGCCGGGCCAGGCGGCGAGCTGCAGGATCGAACCCGGCCTGGTTTCGGAGAGGATGATTTCGACACCATGCTCGAAATTGCCATGCGAGCCCGGATGCAGCACCGGCTCAAGCGGCGATTGGCGTTCAACCATGCATGCGGCTCCCGTCCGGATCGAAGAAATGGTTGGAGACGATCTCGACCGGCCCGAACCGGTTGCGCAGCGGGTCGGAGACATAAGCGCGCGTGCCGCGCCGCGCCTTGCCGCCCTTGACCAGCGCAAGCGCGATATATTTACCCAGCGCCGGCGAATAGCAGCAAGCGGTGATGTGGCCAAGCGAGCCGTGCGGATTGGCTTCGTCAAGCTCCTCGACGATGTGTGCGCCGCCATTGAGCGGCTGGTTGTCGAGCGAAACAATACCGACGAGTTCCAGGCGGTCGGGCGCGATCAGCCCCTCGCGGTCCATCATCGCCGAACCGATGAACGGCTTCTTCTTCGACAGCATCCAGTCGAGATGCAGGTCGCGTGCCGTGGTACGGCCGTCGATCTCGGCACCGGTGACGTGGCCTTTCTCGATGCGCATGGTGCCCAGCGCCTCCAGCCCGTAGGTCACCAGCCCGAACGGCTTGCCGGCTTCGATCAGCGCCTCCCAGACATGGGTGCCGTAGCCGGCGCCGGAATAGACCTCGAAGGCCATTTCGCCGGAGAAGGACAGCCGGCAGATCATCACCGGCACGCCGGCGATTTCGCCGTGGACGATGCCCATGAAGGGCAGGGCGGCATTGTCGACGGCAGTGCCGCTGACGCAAGCAGCCAGTATCTGCCTTGCCTTCGGCCCGCCGATGGCGGCACCGGCCCATTGGTCGGTCACCGAGGTGACGTGGACCTTCAGCGCCGGCCAGATCACGTCGAGGAAATATTCCAGATGCTGCATCACCTTGCCGGCATTGGCGGTGGTGGTGGTCATCAGGAAATCCTGCTCGCCGAGGCGCCACGTGGTGCCGTCGTCAAAGGCGAGACCGTCCTCGCGCAGCATCAGCCCGTAGCGCGCCTTGCCGACGGCCAGCGTCGAAAACATGTTGGTGTATAGGCGGTCGAGGAATTCCGCCGCGTCGGGGCCTTGCACCGCGATCTTGCCCAGTGTCGAGACATCGACGATGCCGGCGCTCTCGCGCGTGCCTCTCGCTTCGCGGACATAGGCCTGCTCGATCGTCTCGCCGGGATGGCCGTAGATCATCGGCCGATACCACAGGCCGGCGGAATACATGGTGGCGCCGTTGGCGACGTGCCAGTCATGCATCGGCGTCAGCCGCTCGGGCTTCAGATCGCCGAAGCGTTCGGCGGCTAGCGAGCCGATCGACACCGCCGAAAAGGGCGGGCGAAAGCGCGTCGTGCCGACCTGCGGGATCGGCTTGCCCAGCGCCTCGGCCATTATGGCCAGGCCGGGTATGTTGGAGCTCTTGCCCTGGTCGGTTGCCATGCCGAGCGTGGTGTAGCGCTTCAGATGCTCGACCGAGACGAAGCCTTCGCGATGCGCCAGCCGCACGTCATCCGCCGTCACGTCATGCTGGAAGTCGACGAAGCTTTTTCCTTCGGCCTTGATCTCGAACACCGGCGCCGGATCGGGATCGCCAGGTGCTGCTTCGACGGCAGGCAAGGCCGCCGGCGTGGCGGTTGCGCCCGCAGCGGAAAGACCGGCGGCGCGACCTTCGGCGATCGCCTCGGCGGTGGAGAAACTGCCGGTGAAGGCGCCGGCGCCGATCCATTGCTGTGTCGTCGGCTTGGGCGGCAGGAACGCTTGCAATGCTTCGTTCCATTCCGCTTTGGCTCCGGCCTGGCTGGCCAGATGAATGGTCGGCGACCAGCCGCCCGACATCAATAGGCAATCGGCGTGGATGCTGCGCGCATCGCCGGAAAGCGCGCCGTTGACCATGTCGAAGCGCTGCACCTTGAAGCCGGAAAGCGCCTTGCCGCCCTCGGTGGCGATCACCGCGTGGCCAGAAAGGATCTCGGCCTCGGTCTCGCCGGCCAGCTTGCGCATTTCGCTCGAAAGCTCAGGGCGCACGTCGATGATGGCGACGACCACGGCGCCGGCCTTCTTCAGCGCCAGGGCCGCGCGATAGGCGCTGTCATTGTTGGTGAACAGCCCGATCCTGTCGCCGGGCAGCACGCCATATTCAATGGCATAACGCTCGGCAGCATGCGCCAGCATTACGCCTGGCCGATCATTGCCTGGAAAGACCAGCGGACGCTCCAGGGATCCGGTGGCCAGCACCACCGACCTGGCGCGGATCGTCCAGTAGCGATGGCGCGATTCGCCCTTGCCGGGCGTTTCCTTGTGGTCGGTGACACGTTCGAGCGCGGCAAGCGTGTTGCCGTCATAATAGCCCCAGACGGTGGTGCGCGGCAGCAGGCGGATATTGTCACGGCCTTCGAGCTGGCCAGCGGCGCGCGCTGCCCAGTCGGCGGCCGGCATGCCATCGATCGTCTCGCCCGACCAATTGGCCGAGCCGCCGAAATGCGGCTCGAGCTCGGCCAGGATGACGCGTGCACCCTGATCGGCAGCCGCCCTGGCGGCCATCAGCCCCGCCGGGCCGGAGCCGACTACCAGCACATCGCAAAACGCGTTCATGCGTTCGTAGCGCGCCGTATCGGGAGCCGTGCCTGCCTTGCCCAGGCCGGCGGCACGGCGGATGAAATGCTCACAGAACATCCAGAAGCGAGTGCCCTTCAGCGGACCGATCACCGGTCCCATGAAGGTCTTGTAGTAGAAGCCGGCCGACAAAAGCTTGCCGCCGAGCTGGTTCACGGCACTGACGTCCCAGGCAAGCGAAGGGAAGCGGTTCTGGCTGATCGCGGCCAGCCCGTCATAAATCTCGACCATTGTGGCGGGGATGTTCGGCTCGCGAACCTCGCCCCTCAACACTGTGACCAGCGCGTTCGGTTCCTCGACGCTGGCGGTCAGCACGCCGCGCGGGCGGTGATATTTGAACGAACGCCCAAACAGGGTGATGCCGTTGGCCAGCAGCGCCGAAGCCAGCGTGTCGCCGGCATGGCCGGTATAAGGCGCGTCGTCGAAGGTGAAACGGATGGTCCGCAGCCGGTCGATGCGGCCCCCGGCCTCTGTACGGCGCGGGCTCATGGCTTGTCCTCGGCCCGGTGCCGCGCAACCGAGTTGTGGTCGCCGCGCGCGAACGCGGTGCTGGAGATCTCGTGCGTCAGCGTGTTGCGCACGACCCTGAGATGGGCGCGGCAGCCGCCGGAATGCTGCCAGATCTCATTGTGGTCGCCGGCTGGATTAAGCCGGTCGTAGACATAGGCGTTCCAGGCGTCGAGGTTCTGCGAGGCGGGCTGTGGGCGCTGGCGATTGCCGTCGCCCTGATAGGTGAATTCGATCACGTCGCGCGGGCCGCAATAGGGGCAGGTGATGAGCATGGATCTCTAACCTAATGCAGCCGGGGCGTGGCGCCCTGGCCCTTGTCGTCGATCACCAGGCCACGGTAGAAGCGGTCGAGCGTGAAGGCCGAGTTGAGACCGTGCGGCTCGTCCTTGGCAATGGTCCAGGCAAAGCACCAGCCGGAAGCCGGCGTCGCCTTGAAGCCGCCATAGCACCAGCCGCAGTTGAGATACATGCCCGGCAGCGGACCGGTGGTGATGATTGGCGAGCCGTCCATCGACATGTCGCAGACGCCGCCCCATGAGCGCAGCATGCGGACACGGGCCAGCCCAGGGAACAGCGCCAGCATCTCGCTCATCACCTCATCGACGATCGGCAGGCTGCCGCGTTGGGCGTAGCTGTTGTAGCCGTCGAGATCGCCGCCATAGACAAGGCCGCCCTTGTCCGATTGCGACATGTAGAAATGGCCCATGCCGAAGGTCAGGACCGTATCGATGAACGGTTTTAGCGATTCCGTGACGAAGGCCTGCAGCACGTGGCTCTCGATCGGCATCGTCTCGATGCCGGCAAGCCGCATGACCCGCCCGGTGCTGCCGGCAACCGCGACCGCTACCTTTTTTGCGCGGATTTCGCCGCGCGTTGTCGTGACGCCGGTGATGCGGTCGCCGTCGCGCAGGAAGCCGGTGACCTCGCAATTTTCGATGATGTCGACGCCGCGGCGATCTGCGCCGCGCGCATAGCCCCAGGCGACGGCGTCGTGGCGGGCGGTGCCGGCGCGCCGCTGCATCAGGCCGCCGACGATCGGGAAACGCGCGGTGGCTGAGACGTCGAGCGCCGGCACCAGGCGCGCGATTTCGGCCGTGGTCATCAGTTCGGCGTCAACGCCGAGATGGCGCATGGCGTTGCCGCGCCGGGCATAGTCGTCGAGCTGAGCAGGTGTGTGGGCGAGGTTCAGGCAGCCGCGCTGCGAGAACATGACGTTGTAGTTGAGGTCATGGGCCAGGTTCTCCCACAGCTTCATCGAATGCTCGTAAAAGCGCGTGTTGGCCGGCAGGAGATAGTTGGAACGGACCGCCGTGGTGTTGCGGCCGACATTGCCGGAACCGAGCCAGCCCTTCTCCAGCACCGCGACATTGGTGATGCCGTGCTCCTTGGCTAGGTAGTAGGCGGTCGACAGGCCATGGCCGCCGCCGCCGATGACGATCACGTCGTAGGACGCCTTCGGGTCGGGCTTGCGCCAGGCCGGCCTCCAGTCCTTGTTTCCGGTCAGCGCGTTCTTGAGAAGCGAAAAGGCCGAATATTCCGCCATTCTTATTGTCATCCATTTCAGGCTTTGCGGCAGACTATAGAGCAGGCCGCCAACGCAAAGCCAAGATTGCGCCATCGCTTTTCGACTCCCCGACTTCGACTGGATTGGCCGACTTCGATTGGATTGGCCGACTTCGATTGGCGGACTTCGAAAACGAGCCGCCTGGCATGACTTGCCCCGTGATATGAGCGTCTTTATCAAGGACGTGCTTCAAAACTGCCGCTGCCGTCCGCGAGTCGCCAGAAAAATCATGTTCTTTCGTTTACTCCGCCTGGTCCTGATCGTTGCGCTTGTTGTCTTGGCGCCGCCGTCGTTCGACGCGATGGCGCAGGCGCTCGGGCAGGGTGCCGCCGGGCTGGTTACAGACCAGCAGAAGGTCATCCAGAGCCTGACGGCCAAAACCGACGATCTCGAGAAGAAGATACAGCAGGACGGCCAAGACGATGCCACCCTGGTGGAAATCCGCCTGCAATTGGAGGATCTGTCGCGGGCGGCGCTCACCAGCGCGCTGGCGTTCCGCTCGCGTCTCGGCGATATCAACGATCGGATCGAGACGCTGGGACCTCCGCCGGCCGCGGGCCAGCCGGCCGAGCCCGACATCGTGACCGGTGAACGCCAGGCGCTGGCTTCCGAAAAAGCCGAGATTAACGCCGTCATTGCCAGCGCGCAGAACCTGTCGATCCGTGTCAGCGGGCTGATCGAGAAGATCGGCAACATGCGCAGCGAGCTGTTCCGCAATCAGCTCACCAAGCGCTACGTGCTGTCCGATGCATTGAGCCCGGAGGTCATTTCCAACGCCAATGACGAATTTACCAGTTTCTACAAAGCGGTGTCGTCCTGGCTGAGCTTCGCCTTCAAGTTCAAGTTCCAGGCAATTCTTGCCGCGACGTTGATGGCGCTTGCGCTGGCCGCCGTGCTTTTTGTCGGCGGGCGGCGCCTGTTCGGCCGCGTCTTCGAAGCCGATCCTTCCGTCGAGGATCCATCCTATCTCAGCCGCCTGTCGGTGGCGTTCTGGTCGACATTGCTGCCGTCGCTGGCGGTTGGCGCCTTCCTTATCTCGACGGTCTTCTTCTTCAATTATTACAATGTCTTGCGCGGCGACATCGGCATCTTCCTGAATTCGCTGGTTGCCGTTATCGCGGTGGTGTTCTGCGTCAACCGGCTGACCAATGCGGCGCTGGAACCGCGGTTGCCGAACTGGCGTCTGATCCCTGTCGAAACCGGCCCGGCGCGCTGGCTGGTGCGGCTGACGACTGCCATGGCCGTCGCCATCGGCATCAATTATTTCCTGTCGGTCGTCAACGACAAGATGGGCTCGCCGCTATCGCTGACCATCGCCAGAAGCTTTGTCGCCACCATCAGCGTCGGCGTCATCCTGATCCTGATGGGGCTGCTGAAGCCGTTCAAGGCTGCCGACGGGAGCTGGCGCCCGTGGCCGGCATGGCTGCGCTACACCGCCGTCGCGCTAGGGCTATTCACCATAGCGTCGGCGCTGCTCGGCTTTATCGGCCTTGCTATTTTCGTCTCGGTGCAGGTCGTGGTTACCGGCACTATCCTGGTCACCGCCTATATCGGCTTCCTGTCGGCGCGGGCGATCGGCGAGGAAGGTGGTTTCGCCAACACTTCGATCGGGCGCTGGCTAGCGGCCAATTCAAGCTACGAAGAGACCGCGCTCGACCAGCTCGGGCTTGTCGTCAGCGCCGCCATAAACATCATGATCGTGCTGGTGTTCCTGCCGCTGATCCTGTTGATGTGGGGCTTCCAGCCCGGCGACATCCAGGCCTGGGCCTACAAGCTGGCGACGGGCCTCACCATAGGCTCGGTGACGATCTCGGTCACCGGCATCCTCACTGGCGTCGTCGTCTTCATCATCGGCTATTTCCTGACGCGCTGGTTCCAGGGCTGGCTCGACGGTTCGGTGATGGCGCGCGGCCGGGTCGACACCGGTGTGCGCAATTCGATCCGGCTGGCGGTCGGCTATGCCGGCGTCGCGGTCGCGGCACTGGTCGGCATCTCGGCGGCCGGTATCGACCTCTCCAATCTCGCGTTGGTCGCCGGCGCCCTGTCTCTCGGCATCGGCTTTGGCCTGCAGAATGTCGTCTCCAACTTCGTCTCGGGCCTGATCCTTTTGGCCGAGCGGCCGTTCAAGGTCGGCGACTGGATCGTTGCCGGTGACATCAGCGGCACGGTCAAGAAGATCAGCGTGCGCGCCACCGAGATCGAAACGTTCCAGCGGCAGTCGGTGATCCTGCCCAATTCAAACCTGATCAACAATGCGGTCGGGAACTGGACGCACCGCAACAAGCTCGGCCGCATCGATATCAAGGTCGGCGTCGCCTATGGCAGCGACATCAAGCACGTGCATGGCGTCCTGTTGGAGATCGCGCGCAGTCATCCGCTGGTGCTGAAAAACCCCGAACCCTTTGTGCTGTTTTCCAATTTCGGCCCGGCCGCGCTCGAATTCGAGATCCGCGTATTCCTGGCAGACGTTCTTAGTGGCAATATCGTCCAGAACGACATCCGCTTTGCCATCTTCGATGTGTTCGCCGACCAGCATATCGAAATTCCGTCGACACCGCGCGCCGTCGTCGAGACCAAAAAGCACGAGGCGTGGCCGATCGACGACGACAAGATCGAAGTCGAATTCGCCGAGCGGGAACAAGCAAAAGCCCTAGCGGCGGTCGAGGCGAAACGTCTCGCCAAGTCGGGACGCAAGGTACGGAAGCCCGATCCTGACTAGCTGATTGGAGCTTGCCTTCAAGCCTTCGGAAACCAATTGCGGCATGAATGCGGCATTCAGTTGCCGTTCAGCTTGCATTGCATATAAGCTCACCTGCAAACGGCGAGAATGCCTTGCGAAATGCAACAGAGGCGGTGGCAACACCGATACTGCAAAATGTGGAAGTCTCTCGTCGCCGCCATCGCTTTTCTGGCCGTGGGCGGTTCGGCCCATGCCGCCAGCGCGGTCAACAAGGACGCCGAGACCCGCACGCTGATCGTGACGGAAGGCGGCGGCAAGACCGAGCTGGCGCTGGCCGCTGGCGAAACCGTGGAATTTTGCCCGAGCGGCTGTTTTGTTACCTTGCCGAATGGCGACCTCGAGGCGCTGACCGGTTCGGAGACGATTGAGATCTCGGGCGGCGTCGCGCGCATCAAATAAAGTCGACGCCATGATTTTTGAAGGCCGGGCAAACGCCCGGCCTTTTGTTTGCTTCCGGTAATCGGCGATGAAGGTATGCACTTTTCTTCGAAGCTGCGCAGGGCGGGCTCTAGCAGCGCCTTCGTACCGAGCAGGGCGAAGGCGTAGGTCTAACTGCATTCGACGGGCTGGTGGCGCGGGCTTTTTTGGCGATGTCGCAAACAGGCTGCAAGCGCGGCGCCGCGCCGCCCTATAGTCTGCTCGCAATAGCATCTTGGAGTCGCGGGCAATGGCAGGGTTTCCGGAAAAGGCGAAGGTCGTCATCGTCGGGCTGGGCGGCATCGTCGGCGCATCGGTCGCCCATCACCTGATCGAGCGCGGATGGGACGATATTGTCGGCATCGACAAATCGGGCATCCCGACGGATATCGGCTCGACGGCGCATGCCTCCGACTTCTGCTACACGACCAGCCATGATTTCCTGTCGTGCTGGACGACGCTCTATTCCATCGATTTCTACGAAAAGATGGGTCACTACGCGCGCATCGGCGGCCTCGAGGTCGCCCGCGTCGGCGACGACGCTCGCATGGCGGAGATCAAGCGCAAGATCGCCTCGGCGAAGGCCTTCGGCACACGCGCCCGCCTGATCGATCCCGCCGAGATCAAGGAAAAATTCCCGCTGATCGAAGAACAGATGGTACAGGGCGGCCTGTGGGATCCCGACGCCGGCCTCGTCATCCCGCGCTCGCAGACCGTCGCCGGCAAGCTTGTCGACCAGGCGGAAGCTTCCGGCAAACTCAGGGCGTTTGCCAATACGTCGGCCAGGTCGCTCGTCATCGAGAACGGCCGCATCAAGGGCGTGGTGACCGACCGCGGCACCATCGAGGCCGACTATGTCGTGGTCTGCACCGGCATCTGGGGACGGCTGATCGCGGAAATGGCGGGCGAGGACCTGCCGGTCATGCCGATTGACCATCCGCTTACCTTCTTCGGGCCGTACACTGAGTTCGCCGGCACCGGCAAGGAGATCGGCTGGCCGCTGCTGCGCGATCAGGGCAACTCGGCTTACATGCGCGATACCGGCGACCCCAAGACCGCCGAAGGCGGGCAGATCGAATGGGGTTATTACGAAGAGACCAATCCGCGCCTTTGCCATCCGCGCGATATTCTCGAGAAAAACCAGGCGCGGCTTTCGCCGTCGCAACGCGATCTCGACATGGAACAAATCCTGGCGCCGCTCGAGCGCGCCATGGAACTGACGCCGATCCTGGGCGAGCTGGGCTACAATGAGAGCCATTCCTTCAACGGCCTGCTGCAGGTGACGGCGGACGGCGGCCCCTCGATGGGCGAAAGCCAGAAGGTCAGGGGCCTATGGTATGCCGTTGCGATCTGGGTCAAGGACGGCCCCGGCATGGGCAAGCTCATCGCCGACTGGATGACGGACGGCCGCACGGCGATCGACCACCACGCCATCGACTATTCGCGCTTCTATCCGCACCAGACGAAAGAGCAGTTCATCTGGGACCGCTGCACCGAAACGGCGATGAAGGTCTACAACCCGGCTGTCCATCCGCGCGAACCCTTCTCCAAGGCCCGCAATGTCCGCCGCTCGCCCTTCTGGGAGCGCGAAAAGGAACTCGGCGGCTATTTCATGGAGCTCGGCGGCTGGGAGCGCGCCCACGGCTACGCCGCCAACGAGCATCTGCTCGAGAAATACGGCAACCGGGTGCCGGTGCGCCAAAACGAATGGGATAACCGCCACTTCTGGCGCGTCTCGAACGCCGAGCATCTCGCGATGAGCGAGGATTGCGGCATCGTCAACCTGTCGCATTTCGCCATGTACGACGTGGAAGGCCCGGACCATGTCGCGCTGATGGAATGGCTGTGCGCGGCAAAGATCGGCGGTGACGGCAATATCGGCAAGGGCATCTATACCCATTTCCTCGACGAGGAAGGCATGGTGCGCGCCGACCTGACCGTCATCCGCATGGCCGACCGCTGCCGCGTCATCGACGGCGCTGATGCCGGGCCGCGCGACTTCCAGTACATGCGCCGGACGGCAGAGGACAAAGGCTTCGACGTTACCGTCACCGATGTGACCGAGAGATATGTGACCGTCGGCATCTGGGGTCCGAACGCGCGGGCAACATTGGGCAAGGTCGTGGAAAACCCCGACGGACTGACGCCTGAGAATTTTCCCTTTGCCGCGATCAAGCCCGTCAGGATCGCCGGCAAGGACGTGACCGCCTTCCGCATCTCCTATGTCGGCGAGCAAGGCTGGGAACTGCATATGCGCTACGAGGACGGCCTGGCTGTCTGGGACGCGCTGCGGTCGACCGGCGTGATGGCCTTTGGCGTCGAGACCTATGCCAACAGCCGCCGCATGGAGAAGAGCCTGCGCCTGCAAAACGCGGACCTCTTGACCGAATACAATCTGCTGGAAGCCGACCTTGCCCGTCCGAAAGTCAAGGAGGCCGATTTCTGCGGCAAGGCAAAGCATCTGCAATATCGCGCCCGGGTGCATCAGCCGGCCATGCTTTGCACGCTTATCATGACGGACAATACAGATTCGAATGGTGTTCCCCGCTATCCGGTTGGCACGATGCCGGTGATGGACCCGCAAACCGGTGAGACGCTCGTCGACGAGCTCGGCCGCCGCTCCTTCACGACCTCGGTGGCCTATGGTCCGACCCTCGGCAAGAACATCGCGCTCGCCCACCTGCCCTGGGCGTATTGCCAGGAGGGCCGCAAGCTGAGCGTCGAATATTTCGGCGAGAAGTACCCGGTCGAAGTGGCCGCCGTCGGCTACAGGCCGCTCTACGACCCGGAGAACCTCAATCCGCGCAGCTAAGCGTTGCTTGCCTGCCGATTCTCCACACAGGCAAGCCGAGCAGTGCCAGCAGGACCTGAATGCAGAAGCCCGATTCATCGTCGGGCTTTTCGCTTTGTGGAGCGATGATTCTCGCTTACCGTCGCGCTGCGATTGGGGGGTGCCTTTGCGGCGGATCGGCTGGGACAGAAAAAACGATGCGCTTGTGTTTCAGCTGAACCGGAATATCCCGGTTCGCGTCAGCTGGACCTTCGCAATTCCCATTGTGCTGCCCTTCCTGAACGAGTGGGCGAGCCGACCCAAGGATGCACTGATCCATACCTCTATCTTTGCAGCGCTTCTGTTTGCGTCGATATTTCTGCACGAACTGGCACACGCCTGGATCGGACGCCGACAAGGCGTCGCCACCGACAGGATAGAATTATATCTCTTCGGCGGGCTCACGCGTTTCAAACGCGCCGCAGCGCCATCGCCTGCCTGGGCGCGGATTGCGATAGCGGGTCCCCTGGCGAACGTCGCGCTCGCCGCGTTTTTCGATGCGGCCTATTATCTGGTTTTTGGAGAACTCATCCCAGTTGCGCCCGAAAGGCCATTCGGGTGGCTGCCGTCAAGGTCGGCCGGTCCTCTGGAATGGACGCTTTGGATTGGCGCATTGTTGAACGTGTCACTTATCATTCTCAACATCCTGCCCGCCTACGATCTGGATGGCGGCGTGATTGCAAGACATTTGTTCCTGAGACGCTTCGGCGTCCGCCGGGCCGCGCAGATCGTCGGCATCTGCGGCATCGTACTTTCAATTCTGCGTTTTGCGATCATCTTGCCTGCCGCGGTTGCAGGTATTCTGTTGTGGCTTCCGCCGTCATTCAAGCCGAACTGGAGGGCAGCGCGCGGAGTCGGTGCTAGAAAACCGAAGCCGGACCCATCCTCCGAGACGGATGTCGAGAAGGCCGTGGAGTGGCGGGGACGGGGCGGGCACCGCATCCACAAATGAAATTCGTTTTCCGGCGGTTCGCAAAAATGTGACCGAATGAGCCCGGCTCTCCACCGGGCTTTTCTCTTTGTCGATCGGCGATTTTCGCTTACCGTGCGGCATGTCTGGTTTTGCCCGTGCAAGACATCTCGTCTCGGGTGCCGCCGCGCTGGCGTCGGTGCTATGGCTGACTGCAAACTCCCGCGCCGCCGAGCCGGTCGACGTCGAACTGGTGCTGGCAGTCGACGTTTCGCTGTCCATGTCGCCGGACGAGCTCGAAATCCAGCGTCATGGCTATGCGGCGGCGCTGACGCATGACGATGTCCTGCAGGCAATCGGCGAAGGCGCTCATGGCAAGATTGCCGTCACCTATGTCGAATGGGCTGGCGCGACCTGGCAGCAGGTCGTCGTGCCGTGGACGGTGATCGCCAATCGTGCCGACGCCGAGCGGCTGGCAGCGCAGCTTTCCGCTCATCCGCCGGCCAGTGCCAGGCGCACCTCGATCTCCGGCGCGCTGGAATTCGCCAGCGATCTCTTTGCTGAAAGCGGCTTCCAGGGCGTCAAGCGGGTGATCGACATTTCGGGTGACGGCCCCAACAACCAGGGCGCACCTGTCGATATCACCCGCGACGCCGTGATCAAGCAAGGCATCACCGTCAACGGCCTGCCGCTGATGACCAGGGGCGGGTTCAGCAGCGCTTACGATGTCAACAATCTCGACCGCTACTACAGCGACTGCGTCATCGGCGGGCCGGGCTCCTTCATGATCCCGGTCAATGACTGGACGCAGTTTCCGGAGGCCATCCGCCGCAAGCTGGTGCTGGAGCTTGCCGGTCCGGCCTCGCCGCAGCGAGCGGCGGAACAGGCGGCGCATCCGCCATTGGTGCTGGCACAGGACATCCCCGTCACCGACTGCCTGGTCGGCGAAAAAATGTGGCGCGACCGCAGCTGGATGTACAACAGCCGCTGATGGCGGAGTTTGCTGTCGATGGTGACATACCGCAGTGCAGCATCTGCTTCATTGACAAGCCTGCGGGCGTCTGTGACACAATTCCCCATCCGAACACATAAAAGGGGAACCGACATGAACAGGATCGGAATTCTTGCCGCAAGCTTGACGCTTGCCGTCGGATTGTCCGCGCCGGCGATGGCCGCCACATCGGTCAGTATCGGCATCAGTGGATGGACCGGCTTTGCGCCACTGACGCTCGCCAAGCAGGCCGGCATCTTCGAAAAGCACGGCCTCGACGTCACCTTGAAGAAGGTGCCGCAAGCCAGCCGGCCGCTCGCCATCGCCAGCGGCGACCTGCAATGCGCCGCCACCACGGTCGAGACCTGGCTGGTCTGGAACGCCAATGGCGTGACAACCAAGCAAATATTCCAGCTCGACAAATCCTACGGCGCCGACGGCATCGTCGCCCGCAACGACATCAAGACCGTCGCCGATCTCAAAGGTAAGTCGGTCGCGTCTTCGGCGCCGGGCACCTCGCCCTATTTCATGCTGGCCTGGGTGCTCAACAAGAACGGCATGTCGACCAAGGACGTGACGGTCGTCAACCTGGAGCCGGATGCGGCGGCGCAGGCGTTTCTCGCCGGCCAGAACGATGCGGCGGTCACCTATGAGCCGTTCATCTCGGCGGTGCGCGAAAAGTCCGACCAGGGCCATATCCTTGTGACCACTCTCGACTATCCGATGGTGCTCGATACGGTCGGCTGCACGCCGGAGTTCCTTAAGGCCAATCCGGATGCGGGCAAGGCGCTTGCCGACAGCTATTTCGAGGCACTCGACCTGATCAAGAGCGATCCGGCGAAATCCTATGAGACGATGGGTGCCGACGTGAAGCAGTCGGCCAAGGAATTCGAAGAGTCGGCCAAATACCTGAAATGGGCCGACAAGGCTGAAAACAAGCAGTTCTTCACCAAGGAATTCCAGGACTTTTCCAAGACCGCCGGCGAGCTTCTGCTGCAGATGGGTTTGATCAAGGAAGCGCCTGACGTCTCGACATTGGCCGACACCAGCGCCGTCGCCGACTAACCGGCAGGATTGTCGCCCGGCGGCGGCGCGTGCGCCGCCGCTTTTTCATTCAGATCAGAGGACGGTCGAAGATGCCGCGCCCCTTGCATCCGGTCTCGCCGGGCATTC
The DNA here is from genome assembly GCF_040322975.1 of Mesorhizobium sp. M0074. Classification (NCBI taxonomy): domain Bacteria; kingdom Pseudomonadati; phylum Pseudomonadota; class Alphaproteobacteria; order Hyphomicrobiales; family Phyllobacteriaceae; genus Mesorhizobium; species Mesorhizobium sp. M0074. The sequence goes on along the minus strand of NZ_JAMYUM010000004.1, from coordinate 241,754 downwards.
GAACCGTGCTCGGCATTTCGTTCTTCGTGCTGTTCGTGGCGTTCTGGGCGTGGATCACGCTTGGCGGCCACGTCAATCGCATTTTCCTTGCCGATCCGCTGTCGATGGTGAGAGACGGTTGGCGGCTGCTGGTCGAGGACCGCTTCTGGCTCGACATCCTTATCACCATCTGGCGCGTCTTCGGCGGGTTCCTGATGGCGGCCATCGTTGCCGTGCCGCTCGGCATCGTGATGGGTGCCTGGAAGCCCGTGGAGGCGTTCCTGGAGCCGTTCGTCTCCTTCGCCCGCTATCTGCCGGCATCGGCCTTCATCCCGCTGCTCATCCTGTGGGCGGGCGTTGGCGAGCTCGAAAAACTGCTGGTGATCTTCGTCGGCTCGGTGTTCCAGATCATCCTGATCATCGCGGTCAAGGTCGGCGGCACACGGCGCGACCTGGTCGAGGCGGCCTACACGCTTGGCTCGTCCGACAACGGCATCGTGCGGCGCGTGATCATGCCGGCCAATGCGCCGGAGATTGCCGAGACCCTGCGGCTGGTGCTCGGCTGGGCCTGGACCTATGTCATCGTCGCCGAGCTGATCGGCTCGTCGTCGGGCATCGGCTACATGATCATCAACAGCCAGTCGCGGCTGGCGACAGGGCAGATCATCTTCGGCATCATCGTCATCGGCCTGATCGGGCTGTTGTCCGATTTCGCCTTCAAGGCGCTTAACCGTTGGCTGTTTCCATGGAGCCTGGCGTGAGCAAGCTGCTCATCGAAGGCGTCTCGCGCACCTTCGCCGGTGTCGGCGGTGGGCAGCCGGTCAAGGCGCTGATGCCGATCGATCTGGCGGTCGCCGCCAACGACTTCATCACCATCCTGGGGCCATCCGGCTGTGGAAAGTCGACGCTGCTCAGGATCGTCGCCGGCCTCGAAGCGCCGAGTGGGGGACGTGTTCTGCTCGACGGCAGGGTGGTGGACCGGCCCGGTCCAGACCGCGGCATGGTTTTCCAGTCCTATACGCTGTTTCCGTGGCTGACGGTCGCCGAGAACATCGCCTTCGGCCTGCGCGAACGTGGAATGGCCGAGCACGAGCGCAGCGAAATCGTCGCTTCTTACGTCGATCTCGTCGGGCTGAGAGGTTTTGAAAACCATTGGCCGAAGCAGCTTTCCGGCGGCATGCAGCAGCGCACCGCGATTGCCCGGGCACTGGCCAACGATCCGGAGATTCTGCTGCTCGACGAGCCGTTCGGCGCACTCGACAACCAGACCCGCGGGCTGATGCAGGAACTGCTTCTCGGCATCTGGGAGCGCCGGCAAAAAACGGTGCTGTTCGTCACCCACGACATCGAGGAGGCGATCTTCATGGCGTCGCGCGTGGTCGTGATGACGGCACGGCCGGGCCGCATCAAATCGGACGTTGCCGTCGACCTGCCGCATCCGCGCCACTACACGCTGAAGACCAGCCCGGAGTTTTCGGCACTGAAGGCGCGGCTGACGGAAGATATCCGCGTCGAGGCGATGCGCACGGCGCAGATATAGTCGGGTCAGCAAGGCGCCTGAACGGCTCAGAGACTTCGTAAGTCCTTGATAAGCACGTAAAGATGCAGCGGGTCCGTCGGCGATTGCGCGAATCCGTAGCGCTCGTAAAACGTGCGGGCGCCGTCGTTCTTGGCGTGGACGACGACCGCGCGGATACCTGCAATATCGGCCGCCTGCAAACTGCGCAGGACGGCATCGCGCAACAGTCCGCCGCCGACGCCTTTGCCTTGCCAGTCCAGACTGACCGCAAGACGCGCCAGCAGCATTACAGGCACCGGATGGCGTGCGAGACCTTTCGTCAATCGCTCGGGCGCACCCTCATATTTAACTTCACCAACGACCAGGGTATAAAAGCCGATCACATCTTCGCCAGAGAGACCAATGTAGGTCTGCGAAGCATTGGCTTGCTGGTTTTGGAATGCATAGCGTACGAGAAAGCGATTGAGCGGTTCTTCACCGCAGTCGAACATGTCCACCAAATGCTTGCGGGCCAGTTTCTCGATCTGGAATTCGCTCACGCTGGATCGCGACCGGAAAAGATGCTTGGTTCGTTCAATAGGCGCTTGAGGCGGGGGAGATCACGCGTTGGCGCGTCGAGCGCTGCCATGAACGCGACCCATTTTTCGGCGTCGAGATGGAAGCTGCGCCGGTCGGCTAATGTTTCTTCGGCTCGTGCAAGCGCGCTTTCAAGCACGAAATCGCTGAGCGAACGGCGTTCAGTCGCGGCGGCGGTTGCGAGTGTACGCTTTGCCTGGGGGGTAAGGCGCAAGTCCAGTTTTTCCGATCTGGTGGTTCTGGTCGTCATTGGTACCTCTCGATTGAGGGATACCACATTTCGCCAGACAATGTCATGACAATTTCGGCCGCGCCCGCGAAACGTGCTGGATCAAGCCGCCAGAAGCTGCTTGCGGTCGACGCGTTCCTGTTGCGGCGAGCGGGCGTACAACTCGCGATAGCATTTGGAGAAATGCGAGGCGGAAACAAAGCCGCAGGCGACCGCCACTTCGACCACCGGCAACGACGACTGGATCAGCAGGTGCCGGGCGCGGTCGAGGCGGATCTCCAGATAGTAACGGGCAGGGGAGCGCCCCATCTCGGTGCGGAACAGGCGCTCAATCTGCCGGCGCGACAGGTCGACATGGTCGGCGACCTCGATCAGCGAGAGCGGCTCGGAGAGATTGGCTTCCATCAGCTCGATAATGGTCAGAACCTTGGAATTCTGCACGCCAAGGCGGGCGCGCAGCGGCAGGCGCTGGCGGTCGGTCGGGCTGCGCACGCGATCGGTCAGCACCTGCTCGCAGACGCGGTTGACGAGGCTTTCGTCGAAATCGTCGCCGATCAGCTTCAGCATCATGTCGAGCGCGGCGGTGCCGCCGGCGCAGGTGTAGATGTTCTGGTCGATCTCGAAGAGGTCGGCGAAGACATTGGCCTTGGGGAACGCCTCGGAAAAGCCCGGCAGGTTCTCCCAATGGATGGCGCAGCGCTTGTTGGACAGCAGGCCTGCGGCGGCCAGGATATGCGCGCCGGTGCACAGGCCGCCGACGGCAACGCCGCGATTGTACTCCTCGCGCAACCAGGCAAAGGCCGATTTGTTCTGGTAGCGCTCGACATTGATGCCGCTGCAGACGATGGCCATGTTCGGCCGGTCCGGTCCGGACATTTTCTTGCGCTCTTCCTCCAGCGAGGTGTTGACGGCGCATTCGACGCCGTTCGAGGCGCGCACCGGCTTGCCGTCGATGCTGGCGAGCCGCCAGCGATAGGCTTCATAGCCGAGCATGCGGTTGGCCGAACGCAATGGATCGAGCGCCGTCGCGAAGGCGATCATGGTGAAATCGGGGACCAGGAAGAATACGAACGATCGCCGGATCGGGTGCTTTACGACGTTCACGGGTAGATCCTCACGCTGCAATGGCGCGAACAGGATGTCGCGATTAGCATAGCGACATCAGGAAAGACGTTTCCTGTCAATTGGCTAGATGGCAACGGAGCGACTTTATTTGCGACACGGGTCGCAAATGGGCAATCGCTATGCGGCGAAGGACGCGACATGCCGCCGGATCGAGCAAACGAGCCTACGCAGTCTGCGCACACGAAAACGCCGCCTCGGCAAAACCGAAGCGGCGCTGGATCGACTTCGAAGCAGCGCTAGGCTGCTTCCGCCGGGATTGCCGCGTCTCAGGCGACGAAGCCGAGGCGCGCGGCAGCCATGGCACCGGTCTGGCCAGGCATGGTGTTGGCCAGGCGCTGGCGCTCGAGCGCGGTCGTCAGGTTCATTTCGCGACGGGCAAAGAGGCGGGCAAAAAGCTTCATGATCATCTCCATTCGGTTGCTCAGACGGGTCGCCTTCGCTTGATGGAGTGGGGCAGCTCGTTTGTTGATGATGATATAGGCTTACGTGAGGGGAAACTAAATCGCAAAAGCGAAGCACTTGATATGAAAAGCGACACGGAATGCGACAAATTTGGGCATTCTGCCCCGGATTTTCGATTATTTACAATGTGTTGATTGCCAGTGCGGGCTGCTATGCGACTTGCTCATATGCGGCATGCGACGGCGACATGGCTCGGGAAAATCATTGGAGTACAAACAAAAAGGCCTGCCGGGCTGATCTGCGCGGCAGGCCTTCAGCTGTTGATACACACGGTTTACTTTGCTCCAGCCCAGGATCCCACACCATGGCGAGTGCCGGCCTTAGCATCGGCAGCTTCGGGCCAGCCGATATCCTTCTGCAGTTCAATCGGCAGCGCGCGGATGGCGCGTTCCGTCTGGTAGCGGGCACGGGCCTCGCTGAACTCGGTCGCGATCCGACCGATGGATGACAGGATAGACATCTCATTCTCCTTCGCGTTGGGCCAGGTTGTCCCGGCGCTTGCAGCGTCAGGCGGTACACCGGGTTTGTTTCAGCTTCATTTCGTGTCGATTGCAGGTCCGTGTCATGGTTGTTTCGGGACCACTTCGATGCGTCCTGCCTTCGATGGAGTTGACTATCCTCCCAAACTGATGTTCAATCAAACGAAATGGAATGATGGTTTGCATCAGAAAAATTGAAGGTCGCTTGCCATGAACGCCCCACTCAATCATCCGCTGCCGCTGCTCGATCTGGATGTTCTGCGCACTTTCGTCGCGATCGCCGAGACCGGCAGCTTCACCACTGCGGCCAATGCGGTTTTCCGCACGCCGTCGGCCGTCTCCATGCAGATCAAGAAGCTGGAGGACATTCTCGGCCGCTCGGTGTTCGCGCGCGACGCCCGTTCGGTGACGCTGACCACCGATGGCGAGATGCTGCTCGGCTATGCGCGCCGGCTGCTGTCGATCAATCGCGAGGTGGTGTCGAAGTTCATCATTCCAGACATTGTCGGGGTGGTGCGGCTCGGCTCGCCGGACGATTACGGCGAACGTGTGCTGCCGCATGTGCTGAAGCGGTTCGCACAGTCGCATCCATCGATCGCGGTCGACGTCACCATCGACCAGAGCGTCAATCTGCGCCGGCGCATGGACGACCGGGCGCTCGACATCACGCTGCTCACCAACTCCTACAAGACCAGCGCGATCGGCGCCGAAGTGCTGCTCACAGAGCCGATCGTCTGGGCCGGTGCCAAGGGCGGTTGCGCGCATCTGCGCGAGCCGCTGCCGGTCTCATTGTGGGAAGAGGGCTGTGCCTGGCGGGCAGGGGCATTGGAGGCGCTTGGCCGCGAGGGCCGCAACTACCGTATCGCCTATATGAGCGCGCACACGGCCGGCCAGCGCGCCGCGATCATGGCGGATCTTGCGGTGGCGCCGCTGCCGAAATCCTTCCTCGGCAGCGACATGGTCGAGCTGTGCCCGAAGGACGGCATGCCTGACATCGGCACCTACAACCTCGCCATGGTGGTGACGCCGGACGCCAGCGCGCCGGTGAAGGCAGTCGCCGACCATATCCGCGCGACGTTTGAGATGTTCAGGGAAACTGGGAAGTTCTGAGCCAAACTACGACCTGAGCGGCGCAACCAGATCGCGAGGGGTTCCGTCGCGGTCTGTCCTCTGCAGCCACAACTCTCCTGCCTTGGCATGATAACTGTCAGTTTCGTTGGTCAAGAAGGCCACTATGCTGTCCCGCGCGCGTCGCGCCTCCGGCATGTCGATCAACGGCCAGACATGGAACATGCCTTGCTCGTGGACGACCTCAATTTCGACGCCGGCCGCGCGTGCCTTTTCCGCGAAGATCAGATTGTCGGGGGTGAGCAGATCGCGTGAACCGGTCAGCAGCAGCGTTTTGGGCAGCACCGACAGGTCGCCGTAAACCGGGCTGATGCGCCAGTCGGTGGGATCTATGCCGGCGCTGTAAAGCCGGATCGCCTCGCGGCCGCCGGCAATGCCCAGCCACGGATCGTTGCGTTCGGCCTCATACATTTCTGGGTTGGCGAGCGACACGTCGAGACCGGGCGAAATCAGCACGTGGCGTGATGGCAAGGGCAAGCCATTTTGCGCAGCCATCATCGTCAGCACGACGGCCATGTTTCCGCCGGCGGAATCGCCCATGAAGATGATATCAGTCGCCCTGGTTTCGCCGAACATCTGGCAGTAGACGGCGCCGACCATGCCGAACATGGCGTGAAAGTCGTGTTCGGGAGCAATGGGATAGATCGGCACGGTGATACCGAACCCGAGGCGGTCGGCCATGTCGGCGATCAGCCGCCAATGATAGGGTGTGATTTCAAAGACATAAGCGCCGCCGTGCAGGTAGAGAATCCGCCTCCGCTCACCAGCCTGGGGAGCGATCTCGTAGACGGGAAAGCCGTTGATCGTGCGGGTTGTGATCTCCAGGCGCGACCGCAGCGACGCAGGCGGCTGATGGTTTTCCGTCTTGCGCGCATAGGCGATCCAGCGCTGCAGGTTCTCGGGGCTGGAAAACGCCTTCTTGCGGCTGTACCTGAGGACGAACGACACGACGTGGCTTTTGAGACTGGGCATGCAGATACACGGACTTCGGCTGAGCCGACTAAGAGAACCCCCGACTATTTCGAAGATTGTGTCGCCACCAAAAAAGTCAAGATTGATGCAATCTCAACACGGTCGTTTGATCCCAGCTGTCGACAAAGCATCCGGCCATGAAGTCTCTGGCCTACCGGCGCAGCTCAACGCCGCGGCAGCAACGCGGCGCGCAGCCAATTGCTGGGTGCAGCCGGAGCCGCATTGCGGCTCCGGCGAATACCGAACAGCTTGCATTTGTCGATGAATTTCATCCGCGCTGCGTGCCCCATCCGACCGACGGCTGCCCTTCGCTCGAACGCGGCGACACCGGCCAGCCAATGTCCTTCTGGATCTCAGGCGGCAAGCTGTTGAGGATGCGCAGCGACTTGCGCGCTTCGCGTGTTTTCTTGAAGGCCGCACCATAGCGGCCGAAGCTTTCGAACATCGACATCTTGATCTCCTTGGAGCGTTGCGGTGGCCGAAAACTGTTTCCGCCTGCCGTTCGATGCCGGTTAAATGCTCCGCCTATGTATCTGGCGGATTTCACGAAAACGCGATTTCGTTTCCAGATCGGCGCGATCTGGAAACATTTGCATACAAATGAAAATGGAAGGTCTGACGGCCTATCGGAGGCGAGTCATCCCCGCCCGCGCCGCGCGGCGTGGCCTTCGCGCGAACGCCGCCGCGGGGCAGCGTCGCCGGCAATGCCGTCTTCGCTCACCGTCTTGCGCGGCGGCAGTTTCACCGCCGCCGACAGCTTGGGAAACGGGTCGATCTTGTTCGGGAGCGCCATGGCATAAACGAAATGTTCCTGGAATTTCGGCTCCAGCGCCGTCTCGATCTTCTCGATCTTGCTAACGGTTTCCTCGATCTCGCGGCGATAGCCACGGTTCAACAGCGCCATGCGGGCACCGGCACCGGCCGCATTGCCAACGGCCGAGACCTTGTCGAGGTCGCAATCCGGAATCAGGCCCAGCACCATTGCGTATTTCGGGTCGATGAACGAGCCGAATGCGCCGGCGAAGTGGATGCGGTCGACATGATCGGTGTGCTGCTTTTCCATCAAAAGCTTGGTGCCGGCATAAAGGGCGGCCTTGGCAAGCTGGATAGCGCGCACATCAGTCTGGGTGATGGTGATCTTGGGCTCGCCTTCCTTCAGCACATAGGAGAAGGTGCGGCCATTGGCGACGACGCGAGGCGAGTGGCCGCTCAGCGATCCATCGACGACGCCGTCCTCGGAGATGATGCCGGCGAGATACATCTCGGCGACCACCTCGATGATGCCGGAGCCGCAAATACCGGTGACGCCGGTCGCCTGCACGCTGTCGAGGAAGCCCGGCTCGTCGGACCAGAGTTCCGAGCCGATGACGCGGTATTTCGGTTCCAGCGTTTCAGGATCGATGCGGACGCGCTCGATGGCACCCGGTGCGGCGCGCTGGCCACCGGAGATTTCCGCACCTTCGAAGGCCGGGCCAGTTGGCGATGAGGCCGCCACGACCCGGTGGCGATTGCCGAGCACGATCTCGGCATTGGTGCCGACATCGACGATCAGCATCATCTCGTCCTGGCGGTGCGGCCCTTCCGACAGCGTCACTGCGGCAGCGTCCGCGCCGACATGGCCGGCAATGCAAGGAAGCATATAGAGCCTGGCGCCCTGGTTGAGCTTCAAACCGATATCCGATGCCTTGATGTGCACGGCGCCGGAGACGGCTAGCGCGAAGGGGGCGCCGCCGAGCTCGGTCGGATCGATGCCGAGGAACAGATGGTGCATGATCGGATTGCCGACGAACACGGAATCCAGGATGTCGTTGCGTTGGACGTTGCCTTCGGTGCAGACCTTGTCCACAAGCCCCGAAATGGCCTCGCGCACGGCGACCGTCATGCCTTCGCGGCCGTCCGGGTTCATCATCACGTACGAGACACGGCTCATCAGATCCTCGCCGAAGCGGATCTGCGGATTGGATGTGCCCGACGAGGCGGCGACGCGGCCCGACAGCAACGACACCAGATGCATGGCGATCGTGGTCGAGCCGATATCGCAGGCAAGTCCGTACGCCTCGTTCTTGAGGCCGGGCCACAAAGCGATGACCCGTGCGGTCTCGCTGTCGGTGTCCTTGTGGATGGCGGCGGTCGCGGTCCAGTTGCCTTTGCGCAAAATGCCTTGCACCTGCGGCAACAGATGGAAATCGAAATCGAGGCTCTTGAGGCCCCAGTCCTTCATCAGCGCGATCTTCAGACGGTCGAGGTCGCCGAGCGGCTTGTGCATGTCGGGTTCTTCGATCTCGACATAGCACATGCGGATTGCCGCATCGCGGGCGATGACCCTGGTGTCGGCGTCCTTGCGGATGGTCTGCGCGTTGATGACGGTGTCCTGCGGCACGTCGACGACGAGATCGCCGAGAATCTGCGCCGAGCAGGACAGCCGGCGGCGCTCGGGCAGGCCGCGTACGCGCTCGTAGCGCTCTTCCTTGGCGCCCTTGGGCGAGAGGTGATCGTTGGAGGAAACGATCTTGTGCTTGGCGAAATTGCCTTCCTGCACCTCGATCTGGCAACGCCCGCAAGTGGCACGCCCTCCGCACACGCTCTCGACATAGACACCGAGCTGGCGCGCGGCATCCAGAACCGGCGTGCCGACCGGAAACCGCCCGCGCTTGCCCGACGGCATGAACAGCACGAGCGGATCGGTGATGTTGACGGGAGAGTTCATACGTTCCAGACTTTACTTTCTACGCAGCTCGGGTCTTGGCCACGGCAGCGATGCCGCTGTGTCTCGGTTCCTCCTCAGTCCTAGGCCCCATATCGTGTCGGCCAAGACCTGGCTCAACCCCGGGCCATACGCGCTTCGCGGCCGCCGCGCCTGCGTCCGCCATTGCCATTGCCATCGCCCGGCGCGTTGACCTGCGTCCGGGCGGCAACGGCCTGGCCGCCTTCAGCAGGCTTGTAGTCCTTGTAGGTCCTGATCCAGTTGGTGCAGTTCTCGTCGGTGCCGTTCAGCACGTCGGCGCCGCGCACCGCTTCCATTTCCTGCGGCCGCACCGGGTTCATGATCGCCGAGGTCATGCCGGCGCCGATCACCATCGGGATGAAGGCGGCGTTGATGCCATGACGGTGCGGCAGGCCGAACGAGATGTTGGAGAGGCCGCAGGTGGTGTTGACCTTGAGCTCCTCGCGCAGCCGGCGTAGCAGGGCAAATACCTGGCGGCCGGCATCGCCCAGCGCGCCGATCGGCATGACCAGCGGGTCGACGACCACATCATGCGCCGGAATGCCGAAGTCGGCACAGCGCTGAACGATCTTCTTGGCGACGGCGAAGCGCACATCGGGGTCCATCGAAATACCGGTCTCGTCGTTGGAAATGGCGACGACGGGAACGTTGTATTTCTTGATCAACGGCAGGATGGCTTCGAGCTTTTCCTCCTCGCCGGTGACGGAATTGACCAGCGGCCGGCCCTTGGCGACCTTCAGCGCCGCTTCGATTGCCGCAGTCACGGAGGAGTCGATCGACAACGGCAGGTCGACCAGGCCCTGCACGATCTCCAGCGTCTGCACCAGCAGCGCCGGCTCGGTGGCGTTGGGGTCGACTGCGGTGACGCCGGCATTGACGTCGAGCATGGTCGCCCCGCAGGCGGCCTGCTCCAGCGCATCCTTGATGACGGTCTCAAAATTGCCGGCGATCATTTCGGCGGCCAGCTTTTTGCGGCCGGTCGGATTGATGCGCTCGCCGATCACGCAGAAGGGCTGATCGAAGCCGATGATGATTTCTCGTGTCGCCGAGGCGACGATGGTGCGGGTCATGAAATCTCTCCATCGTGATATAAAGAGTTCTTTATATCGTTATCTGTTTCTGATCAAGCGAATGCTGACGATTCGCGCTGTCAATGCGCGGTCTTGACCATGTCGACCTGGGTTTCAGTGAGGTCGTCATGCAGTATGTGGTCGAGCCGGTCGGCAACGAGCTGGTCGTCGCGGCGGATTTCGCGTTTCCACGGCCGGCGACCCTTCAGCACGCCGGATTCGTCGACGATCTCGGCGACGTATTCTTCCTGGCGGTAGGCCATCACATGGACGCCGGATACACCGGGAATTTCCTTCACCTCATTGATGATGTCGATGCAGAGCTGCTTGCCTTCCTTCTTCTGATCCTGGGCGCCTTCCAGGCGCTTGACGATCTGATCGGGAATGTGAATGCCCGGTACGTTGGAGCGGATCCATTTGGCCGTCTTGGCCGAGGCCAGCGGCCCGACGCCGCACAGGATGAAACATTTCTCGGTATAGCCGAGATCGCGGACCTTCTGCATGTAGGTGCGGAACATCGGTACGTCGAAGCAGTACTGGCTCTGCACGAACTGTGCCCCGGCGGCGATCTTCTTGCCCAGCCGATAGGGCCGGAAATCGATCGGCGGCGCGAACGGGTTGATGGCCGCGCCAAGGAAAAGCTGCGGCGGCGTCGTGAGTTTTCGGCCGGACAGGAATTTGCCGTTATCGCGCATAACGCGGCAGGTTTCGAGCAGCGACATGCAGTCGAGATCGAACACCGGCTTGGCGCCGGGCTGGTCGCCGGCCTGCACGCCGTCGCCGGTCAGGCACAGCATGTTGGCGACGCCCATCGCAGCACCCCCAAGCACGTCGCCCTGGATGGCGATGCGGTTCCGGTCGCGGCAGGCGATCTGCATGATCGGGGCATAGCCCATGCGGGTCAGCAGCGCGCAGATGCCGACCGACGACATGTGGCAGTTGGCGCCGGAAGCGTCGACGGCATTGATGGCGTCGACCCAACCGTCGAAAATCCTGGCGCGGTTGTAGACGTCTTCCGGATCGGCGCTGTCAGGCGGATTGAGCTCGGTCGTCACTGCGAACTCGCCGCGCCTGAGGACGCGTTCCAGCCGGCCACGCGAGGTGTGGCCGGGCAGGGGATCGAGCGGCAAATGGATGCCGGCCGGATTCTCGTCTGGCTGACGGCCGATCATGCCGACGCTCCGGTCTTCGTAGTATTCCGGGCCGCATTGCGGGCGGCCGCGGCCTGCGCGGTGACCCGCAGCCAGGCGGAGGTTTCGCGCAAGGACTGATCCACCGGCTTCTGCACTTCCAAAATCTTGTCGCCATGCACCATGTTCCGCGAGCCTTCCCAGGCTTTGACCCAGACGCAAGGCATGTCAGGCTCGACCTCGCAATTGCCGTTGGCGCGGACACCGCCGCAAGGGCCGTTGCGCAATTGCTTGGGGCAGTTCATTGGGCACGACATGCCGGTCGAGGAAAGGATGCACTGGCCGCACATGCGGCAGTCGAACATGAATCCCTTGACGCGCTTTTCGACGAATTTCACCGGCCCTTCGACCCGGCTGTAGCCGATGCCCTTCCATAGCGGGTGGAGAGCCAGGAATATGTCGGCGAACCTGGCGTAGAACCATTCGAGCAGCCGCGAATGCCGCACCGACCAAAGCCGCACCGCAAACGACCGCTGCACACGCCGCTGTGGCGACACGTCGGCCGGCTTGTAGTCGGATTTCGGCGCCGCCTTCTTGACGATGGTCGCCTGGGTCACGCCGGCTTGAGCCGTCGTCGCCGGCATTGATTGGGGATCAGACATTTTCTTTGCCCCCCGCCTTGACCAGAGCGACCAGCCGCTCACGGTCGTATTTCGCATCAAGTTCCTGAAGAGCCTTCTCGGCCTCGGCTTCAAGATCGTCACTGACCGGGAGGGGTTCTGCCTTGCGCCATTCGGCAAGATAGTCGTCGGTGCCGCCAGCGCCGGTGCGCATGGCGCACATGTCGATCGCCTCGGTGAAGCGCAGCGGCAGTTCGCGCTTGGCGTTCTGCCGGCCCTTCTTGACGATGACCTGGGCGGGGATGTCGCGCCAGTAGACGACGATCAGATCGGCCATAATTTCCTGCTCCTGCAGAGCGCCGTGCGTCCAATCGGACGCACAAACGATGCTCTACCATTTAACTCCGCTGCATCGTGCTCTCCGAAGATCGATTCCGATCTTTTGGCCAATGCAGTGGTTTCGAGCATTGCCGGAAGCGCTGTTGGGCTGCTTGTTATGGGACGACGCGGGGGCCTTCAAAAGCGACGCAATCGACGGCCGCGGTTGAAAGCGGAGTTTCTTCCAGCACTGGTCAGCCGGCGCGGCCATCGTAGCTGCCGACCAGCTTCCTGTGGAAGCGCACGTAACCTCGTTCGGTCGTGCGTAAATGCTCCGCGACGATGTCATGGAAGCGCGGCAGGCGGTGGAAGGGAACGGCCGGATAGGAATGGTGCTCGGAATGGTACGGCATGTTCCAAGCCACGAAGCGCACCAGCCTTGTGGTGAAGGTGGTGCGGGTGTTCTCGAGCATGTTGGCGACATGCGGGCACAACGCGTGCTCGGCCAGCAGGTAGGCACGCAAAAACGGCTGTCCGACCAGCACCGGCACGATCCAGACCCACAACAGCAGCGCCGACTGTATGGCGAGAGATGCGGCCAGCAACACCGCATAGCCGATCAGGAACAGCCGTGCTTCGGCAGCCACCTTGGCGCGGCCCTTTTCCGGCACAAAACCGTCGCGGTTGCGGCCAGCCGCGTTGGTTATGACCACGCGGGCCATGCCGCTCCAGTAGGGGCCGCCGGAGAGATAACGCAGGTACTGGCCGATGGTCTCCGGCTTCGGGGCCATGAGTTCGGGGTCGTTGTCCGGGTCGTGCGTGTGGCGGTGGTGGGCGAAATGGAAGTAGCGGAACCATGCCGGCGGCAGCAGGATCAGGAAGCCGGCCACGGTGGCGATGGTGCGATTGAGCAACGCCGTTCTGAACGCCGTTTCATGGATGGTCTCATGCAACAGCGTGAAGAAGAAGACGATCAGGATTCCCTGCGGCAAGATGAGAAGCGGCCAGAACGGGATGCGGGCGGCGATCAGCGCGCCCAGCACGACAACCAGCCCGCCATGGACGGCCAGCCGGATAATGCCGGGTCCGTCCAGCCTGGCGGTGAGGTCGCGACGGTCCTCGACCGAAAGGCCGGCAATGATGGTGCGGTGGTCGATGTCGCTCATGATGCAATGTTAGTGGCGGGTGGCTGTCCGGTAAATCGGCGCGTCACCAGACGCCGTTCCTTATCCCCGTCCAGAGATAAAACCATACCGTCGGATGATACCATTGTTTCGAAGGCAGGCCGGGATCCACCGTGCCGACCTTGCCGGCCAGCGCATCCCTGACGGCTTCGACGCAGATGTCGCGCGAGAAGGCCGCCTGCCGCAACGCGTAGCTTGAAATTGTGTCGCCCGGCTGCGGTTTGCCACGCGTCTGCCGCAGCACGCCGCCAGTGTCGACGCCGGCGTCGACCAGATGCACGGTGGTGCCGAAGTTCTCCGCATCGCCTGAAGCCAGCGCCCAGTAGCCGCCGTTCATGCCACGATATTTCGGGGCGATGCCGGCATGGTAGTTGAGGACCGGGCAAGGGATTTTCGCCAGCGTCTGCCGCGACAGCAAGCGGCAGCCGGCGAGCAGCACCACACCCGGCTGGATTTCCGCGATCGCCTGCAGGCACTCCGGCGCGTTGGCCGACGAGACATAAATGATCTTTTGCCCAGGCTTCGGTTCGGTTTGCAGCTTCTGCCCGGCGGCAAGCCGTGCTGCGTGGCCGGCGAAGAAGCGCTTGCCGAAGCGCGTCAGCACCATCGTGCCGAGTTGACCGATGGCCGAGGTCCAGCCTTGCCGCCGCGCCCGCGCGAGAAGCAATTGCTTTTTGGATTCAGGAGCTTCGAGGATGACGCTGACCGGGCCGAGTTGATCGGCGACGGCGTTGACGATCGCCCAGATATGCGGGCCGCCTTCGGTGACGACGACGATCGGCCGTTGGTTTGTTTTCGACAGTGCCATGCTCTGCGACCTCCCGCAAAGAACCTGTTCTTTGCGCGCGAATGCTAGGCTGACCGGGTTAACCCCTGGTGATCGGGGCTCAGCGCTTGAATTCGAGGATATCGAGCTTCGATTCATAATAGGGCGCCGGGAACTCGATGCGCCATTCACTGGCGCTGTTGCGGAAGGCATAGCCGACCTGATCGCTTTCCGGGCCGCTGCCGTAGGGCTTTGCCGGATCGTCGTTGACGTGGAAGGAACCGAGATAGATCGCGCGTTTCTCGCCATCGTCGAAGAAGCGGCCCTTGGTGCGCTGCGAGCCGGTGATCTTTTCCAGGCTCCAGCCGGAACCGTCGTCACTCACCTTGCATTTGAACCAGCCATAGATGACGAGCGGGCTCAATCCGCCGGCCTTGATGGTGCGGCATTGCCATTTGCCGGTCAGGTCCTTGTCAGAGAAGGGAACCAGCGGCTTTGCCAGCAAGGCGTCGAGCTGCTTGACCTCGGCGGGATCGCCGGCCTTCGCCTCGTCAAGCGCTGCCTTGCGCGTCTCGCCATATTTGTTGAGCCGCGCCTTGTCGGCAGCCGTTATCAGCTTCTGCACCTCGCCATCGGCGAACGCGGGCATGGTCAAGCAGAGGACAGTTGCTGCGGCAAACATGAGGCGAGCGATCATCGGTGGCGTTTCCCTTTTGATGGCTGGAGCAGGCTGTTTTCTTGTCTGGCGCATACCTTAATGTTTCGCCGCGTTCTGTCATCCGTGCCTGAGCATCGACAGCAGAAACGAGGTGGAAAGAATGCGGATCTTGCTGACGGGATCGTCCGGTTGGCTGGGCAGCGCCTTGGCGCCGCGGCTGCGGGCTCTTGGTCATGACGTCACCGGCCTCGATCCCGTCCCATCCTCGGAAACGCGAATCGTCGGCTCTGTCGCCGATCGCGACCTGGTCATGAGGGCGGTCGAGGAGAACCGCATCGAGGCCATCATCCATAGCGGCGCGCTGCACAAGCCTGACATCGAACGTCATCGCAACGAGGATTTCGTCGAGACGAATGTGCGCGGCACGCTCAACCTGCTCGATGCGGCAGCAGCTTTTGGCGTTCAGCGCTTCGTGTTTACGTCGACGACATCGCTGATGATTTCCGAGTCCATACGCACCGGCTTCACCGGCGGGGCGCGCAAGGCGGCATGGCTGACGGAAGACATGTCGCCTGAACCGCGCAACATCTACGGCGTCACCAAGCTTTCAGCCGAACAGCTCTGCCGGCTCTATCATTTGCAGTTCGGCCTGCCGGTGATCGTGTTGCGCACCGCCCGGTTTTTTCCCGAGGCGGACGACACGGCGCACGTGATCGAACAGTCGGATGCCAACACCAAGGCCAATGAGCTGTTGTTCCGCCGGCTGACGGTGGAGGACGCAGCCGACGCCCACATCGCTGCCCTGGAGAAAGCGCCGCAATTGGGCTTCGACACTTTCATCATCTCGGCACCGACGCCTTTCCAGCCCGAAGATTGCGCGGCCTTGATCGCCGACGCGCCGTCGGTCGTCGCGCGCTATTTTCCGGATTATCCGGCACTCTACACGAAGAAAGGCTGGACGATGTTTTCGTCGATCGACCGGGTCTATGATGCGTCGCGGGCGAGGGACCGGCTGGGTTTCGTCTGCAAGACGAGCTTTGCCGATGTGCTCGCCGGGCTCGAAGCTGAAGAACGCTTTGCCTAGAAATATCGTCAAGCCAGGATTGCAGCGCTGGCCAGTTCCTTCGTCAGGTCACCATAGCCGGTCGAGCGCCGCTCATAAGCGAGGCCGAGCATTTTCGCCGCCTTTTCGGCGACCTTGTCGAGTTCCGGGTCGTCGGTCTGGGCGATATAGATCAGCTTCTCGTAATTGCCGAAATAGTCCTTGATCAGCTCCGGGTGCTTGTCCAGACCGAGCGGCTTCATGAAGAAGGCATCGAATTGCCGGCAGAGGAAATCGGTCATGTAGAACGACATCATGTCGTCATCGGCGACCTTCGCATAGGCATCCATGCCCTGGTAGAAGGCAAAGCAATGCGGCCCGGCCATACGCTCGACGCCGTGCTTCTCGCAGATCCGGTCGAGCAGGCCACCCGTGCCGCAATCGGCATAGCCGACGAATATGTGTCTGTAGCCGTCGGTCTTGGCCTTCTCGATAGCCTTGTCCATGGCCGGCGCGATGCGGTCCGGATAGAAATGGAACTCCGCCGGCAAGCAGGTCAGGTCGAGATGGTCGAGCCCGAGCTGCTCCTTGACCGCCAAAACTTCGCGCGCAATCATCCCGCAGGCGATGACGAGCAGCCTGTCGCCTTGATCGGATTGTTGTTTTCGCGCGGTAGTCATGGAACCAGTCTAATCCATCTTCGTTGCTGTCCAGCGAATTTATATCCTGAGGGAGACACCATTCATGAAATTGTTCCGCGTCGCGCCAATCGCTATTCTCGCCTGCGCCTTGGCTGTTTCGGCCTGCGCCAACACGGTGCGCGGCGTCGGTAAGGATATCAAATCCACTGCGAAGGCTGTTGACGATACCGTCAAGAAACCCTGATCCGCACGGCTCTAAATATTTGGGAATAAAAAAGCCGCACTGCAAGGCGCGGCTTTTCTCGTCGGTGCCGGACTTATTGGCTCAGGCCGAAGCGCGGACGTTGTGCTTGCGCTTCATGAAGTCCTTGGCGGTCTCGACCGCCACCGCGGCGTCGCGGCAATAGGCGTCGGCGCCGACGGCTTTGCCGAATTCCTCGTTGAGCGGTGCGCCGCCGACCAGCACGACATAGTCATCGCGAATGCCCTTTTCCTTCATCGTATCGATGACGACTTTCATGTAAGGCATGGTCGTCGTCAGCAGCGCCGACATGCCGATGATGTCGGGCTGGTGCTTTTCGATGGCATCGAGATATTTTTCGACCGCATTGTTGATGCCGAGGTCAATGACATCGAAGCCGGCGCCTTCCATCATCATGCCGACCAGATTCTTGCCGATGTCATGGATGTCGCCCTTGACGGTGCCGATCACCATCTTACCCTGCTTCGGCGCGCCGGTGGCGACAAGCAGCGGACGCAGGATGAACATGCCGGCCTTCATCGCGTTGGCCGACAGCAGCACTTCGGGAACGAACAGGATGCCGTCGCGGAAGTCCTCGCCGACGATGCGCATGCCCTCGACCAGAGCCTCGGTTAACACCTTGTAAGGCGCCCAGCCGCGCTCGAGAAGGATATTGGTGCCTTCCTCGATTTCTTCCTTCAACCCGTCATAAAGATCGTCGTGCATCTGCTGCACCAACTCGTCGTCGGAGAGTTCCGAAAGGATGATCTCGTCGTCGGCCATTTTTTCTCAGGCTCCTTGCCGGCTACAACTGTTGCGGCAGCTTAAAAATATCGCGTCAATACCTAACCCGCACGGGCCGGTTGTCCATAGCTGATTTGCGACTTCCCGCAAAACGAAAGCGACCGTAAATCTCTTGGAATTCTTGTCGATTTTGCGACAGGCGTTGGCGCTGGCGGGCCGTTTCGAATAGGGTGCATGGCTACGATCCGGCCAGAGACCGCAATATGCGGCCGCAAACGGATTTCAGGCCGGTTCAAGAGCCCGGCCGGAGTAAATCAGGCCAGAACGAAAGCCAGGGAAGAACGATTATGAGTGAGAACGCGCCGGTCGATCAGGAAGCGTCAAACGCACGGCGCGGGCGCGCTGCCAGCGGTGGCGCCGCAGCCCGACGGGCTGCGCGTTCGGGCGGCGGCCCCGGCACACAGCTCACCTATATCAAGCGCAAGATCAACGTCTATGAAGTGCTGGACGAGGAAGGGCTGGCGCTGATCGAAAAGAACACCGACACCGTGCTGGAGGAGATCGGCATCATCTTCCGCGACGACGCCGAGGCGCTGCAGCTTTGGAAAGAGGCGGGCGCCGACGTCAAGGGCGAGCGGGTGCATTTCCCCAAGGGCCTCTGCCGCTCGCTGTTGAAGACCGCTCCGTCCGTCTATACCCAGCACGCCCGCAACGGCGAGCGCTCGGTGCAGATCGGCGGCAACGCGACAGTGTTCGCGCCGGTCTATGGACCGCCCTTCGTGCGCGATCTCGACGGCGTCCGGCGCTACGCGACGATCGAGGATTTCCGGAATTTCGTGAAACTCGCCTATATGGCGCCGTCGATCCACCATTCGGGCGGCACGGTTTGCGAGCCGGTCGACGTGCCGGTCAACAAGCGCCATCTCGACATGGTCTACAGCCATATCAAATATTCGGATAAGCCGTTCATGGGTTCGGTTACCGCGCCCGAGCGCGCCGAAGATACGGTGGCAATGGCCAAGATCGTATTCGGCGACGATTTCGTCGAGAACAACACGGTGCTGACCAGCCTGATCAACGCCAACTCGCCGATGGTCTTCGACGAAACCATGCTGGGAGCGCTGAAGGTCTATTCGCGCCACAACCAGGCCTGCATTGTCACACCATTCATCCTTGCCGGTGCGATGAGCCCGGTGACGGTCGCCGGTACGCTGACGCAGGTTTTGGCCGAAGTGCTGGCCGGCGCGTCGTTCACGCAGCTGATCCGGCCGGGTGCGCCGGTGCTGTTCGGCACCTTCGCCTCGTCGATCTCGATGCAGTCGGGCGCGCCGACCTTCGGCACGCCGGAGCCATCGCTGGTCTCGTATGGCGCCGCACAGCTTGCCCGCAGGCTCGGCCTGCCGTTCCGCACCGGCGGTTCGCTCTGTGCTTCAAAAATCCCCGATGCGCAGGCCGCCTACGAGAGCGCCAATACGTTGAACTCGACGATCCTCGCCGGCACCAATTTCGTGCTGCATTCGGCCGGCTGGCTCGAGGGCGGTCTCGCCTCCTGCTACGAAAAATTCATGATGGATATCGACCAGCTCGGCATGACGCAGAAGTTCTCCGAAGGCGTCGACCTGTCGGAAAACGGCCAGGCGATGGACGCCATCCGCCAGGTTGGCCCGGGCAGCCATTATCTCGGCTGCGATCACACCCAGGCCAATTTCCAGACCGCGTTCTACCGTTCCAACATCGCCGACAACAATTCCTACGAGCAGTGGCTGGCGGAAGGCGAAAAAACCGCACCCCAGCGCGCCAACGAGCTCGCCCGCCGCTGGCTGGAGAGCTACGAGGCGCCGTATCTCGACCCGGGCATCGACGACGGGCTGAAGGACTTCATCGCCAGGAAGAAGGCGTCGATGGCCGACGCCTTCACCTGAAAGGAGCCCGAATCAGGCGGGGCTAAAGTCGCCAACATCATCCACAAGGAAGTCTGGCGGAGTGCCTTCTCCGACCCGGACAAGAAGGGATGATCCCGAGCGCGGCATGACTGAAACAATCGCGGCAGCGCTTTCCGCCTCCGGCCTCATGCTTCGCGGCGGCTTCAATTTTGCAGGTGGTGAAGAAACACCCTCCGGTCTCTCCGGCGCTGCCGCCAGATCCGTTCTGCTGGTGGGGCAGGCGGGCGCTGCGCCATGGCCGCATTTCCTGCGCTGGCTGGAAAGACAGTCACAGCCGATCGACGATCCGCTCGACAGATGGTCTCGCGAAGTGATCGGCGCGGTGGCCGGAAAATTCGGGGCGCGCGCCGTGTCACCGTCCGACAGGCCTTATCTGCCGTTCCAGCAATGGGCGATACGTGCGGAGGGGCTGAAGCCGTCACCGCTCGGCATTCTCATGCATCCGCAATACGGGCTCTGGCATGCCTATCGCGGCGCGCTGCTGTTCGAAAATGAGATTGCGCTCCAAGAACCCCACGACGTGATTCACCTTTGCGATACATGTTTGGAAAAACCTTGCCTGAAATCCTGTCCGGTCGAGGCTTATTCTGCGAATGGTTTTGCACATGAAACCTGTCTGGCCCATGTGCGCGGGCAAAACGGCGCGCCCTGCCGGACCGGCGGCTGCCTCGAACGCAACGCCTGTCCTTACGGTACCGATTATCGCTATCCGGCCGAGGTTCAGGCCTTTCACATGGCAGCATTCGCGCGTCTGTAGCGTCGCCGAATGCCGCACGAAATCTTGAAGCAGATCGCCTCATTACAGCTTGCCGCGACGGTCACCGCGGGTATCTATCGCACGTCAGATCAACGGAGCGGATGATGGCCACGCAAGCGATGCAGATCAAGACAAGCGACGGCATTGCCAAGGCCCGGCTGTTCCGTTCGGCGGCCCCAGCCAAGGCAGCGATCATCCTCTACATGGACGTTTTCGGTCCGCGACCGGCGCTTGATCAGATGGCGGAGCGGCTTACGGGCGAGGGCTATGCGGTGCTTGTGCCGGACCTTTTTTACCGCAACGCGCCCTACGGCCCTTTCGAAGCCAAGACTGCGTTCAGTGACGAGAGGAGCAAGGCCGCAATCACAGGTCTCGTCGGCGGCACGACCCAGGAGATGACGATCCGCGACAGCGGCGCTTTCCTCGATGCGCTCGCTGCGCAAGGCCTGACCGGGCCGGTCGGCATTGTCGGCTACTGCATGGGCGGAGCGCGGGCGCTGAACGCCGCGGCCACCTATTCCGACCGCATCGCCGCCGCTGCCAGTTTCCACGGCGGCAATCTGGCCGGTGACGCCGCCGACAGTCCGTACCGGAAGGCAGCGTCAATCAAGGCAAGGATCTATATCGGCACTGCCGGTGTGGACCGCAGCTTTCCGCCGGAGCAATCGGCGCGGCTCGCCGAAGCACTGCGCGCCGCCGAGGTCGACCATGTCATAGAGAACTATGCCGGTGTGACGCATGGCTGGTGCATGCCGGACCATAGTGCCTTCGATGCAGCCGGCGCCGAACGCCACTGGAAGCGGCTGACGACGCTGTTTGCGGAGACGCTCGGCCAAGGCACGCCAACCATTACGACGTGACCGCCCGCCAAAAAATTCTTTCCATCGCCCCAAGGAACCGCCATTAGCCTTCGTCCAACAGGCAAATGATGGCGATGATGCTGGACGAAAGCGAAGCCTCCGACGCCGAACTGATCGGACGGGCGAAGGGCGGAGACCGGGGTGCTTTCGGCAAGTTGCTCGAAAGGCACTATGGTTTCGTCTATCGCGCCGCCTATCGTTGGTGCGGGAAAAAGGCCGACGCCGAGGACATCGCCCAGGAAGTCTGCGTCCGGCTCGGGCGGGCGATCCGCGACTATCACGGCAGCGGTGCCTTCACGACGTGGCTCTACACCATGACGCTGAATGCGGCGCGCGACATGATGCGCAAGACCGCCCGCGAGACGGTCAAGACCGAGGCCTATGGCGCCTATGCGCTGATTTCGGGGGAAATCTCGGCTGAGCCGGAAGACCCGGCCGAGGCGCTCTGGGCAGCGGTGCGCAAGCTGCCGGACAAGCAGCGCGATGCGGTGCTGCTGGTTTATGGCGAAGGGCTGAGCCACGCCGCCGCCGCCGAGGCGATGGCGATCTCGGAGACGACGGTTTCCTGGCACATCCATGAAGCGAAGAAACGGCTGAAGACGCTGATGCGTTCAGCCGGGGAAGTGTGACCATGGTCGACGACAACGAACTGAACAGACTGCGCGACATCGCAGCACCGGCGCCGGACGCGGACGCAAAGGCGCGTGCCCTCCAGGCCGCGCTGCGCGCCTATGACATGGAAGAAAAAACTTTGCCGGGCGCCCAAGGATCGGTGAGCGGGCTTCGTCTCACAGAGCGAGCACAAAGGCTCTGGAGCGAAATCATGCAAAAGAAACTCTTCGCCACGCCGGCCATTGCCGGGCTCGTTGCCCTGCCGATCGCCGGATACGCTACCATTTATATGCTGGGGGAATCCAAATTCGGCGGGCCCGAATTCGGCGGGGATAAGATCACCGAAACGCTGGCTGACAAACCGGCGACCGTCAAACCGCCGGTCGTTGCCGAAGCGGACAAGCAGAAGAAGGCGGACGCCGACAGTGAAAGCCGCGACACCGGCGAGGCGCTTGTGGCGCCGACATCGCCGCCGAAGGCGGAATCGACCGCGGTCGGCGGGCTGACGCAGCAGGATGTGCTCAGCCGCAATGCACCCGAACCGGCGCAGAGCGGCGAGTTCGCGTTGGATGGGGGTGCAAGCTCCGCGGCTCCGGCAGTCGATGGCGGCGCGCGGGTCGGACGCATGCCTGGCACGGTTGCCGAGCCCAAGCTGATGGCACAGCA
The DNA here is from genome assembly GCF_040322975.1 of Mesorhizobium sp. M0074. Classification (NCBI taxonomy): domain Bacteria; kingdom Pseudomonadati; phylum Pseudomonadota; class Alphaproteobacteria; order Hyphomicrobiales; family Phyllobacteriaceae; genus Mesorhizobium; species Mesorhizobium sp. M0074. The sequence continues at coordinate 219,308 of NZ_JAMYUM010000004.1, read as the reverse complement.
GCCCGCCGCTGCGCCGGCCGACCAGATGCTGCCGCAAGAGGAAAACCGCGACCGTGTCGAGAATTTCAAGACCAACCCCGTGCATGCCGCACTTGAAGACCCGGTCTCGACCTTCTCGATCGATGTCGACACCGCTTCCTATTCCTTCGTCCGGCGCTCGCTGAAGGAAGGCTTTATCCCGCAGGCCGACACGGTTCGCGTCGAGGAGATGGTCAACTACTTCCCCTATGACTGGAAAGGCCCGGACTCCGCCTCGACGCCGTTCAACTCGACCGTCAGCGTCATGCCGACGCCGTGGAACGAGCACACCAGGCTGATGCATGTCGCCATCAAGGGTTTCGACGTGAAGCCGGCCGAGCAGCCCAGGGCCAATCTGGTCTTCCTGATCGATGTGTCGGGCTCGATGAACGAGCAGGACAAGCTGCCGCTCCTGCAGTCGGCCTTCCGGCTGCTGGTCAACAAGCTGAGACCTGACGACACCGTCTCGATCGTCACCTATGCGGGCGATGCCGGTACCGTGCTGGAGCCCACCAAGGCTTCGGAAAAGGACAAGATCCTCGCTGCCATCGACAATCTGACATCCGGCGGCTCGACGGCAGGCGAGGCCGGCATCAAGGAAGCCTACAGGCTGGCGCAGAAATCCTTCGTCAAGGACGGCATCAATCGGGTGATGCTCGCCACCGATGGCGACTTCAATGTCGGCCAGACCGACGACGACGACCTGAAGCGGCTGATCGAAAAGGAGCGCAAGACAGGCGTATTCCTGTCGGTGTTCGGCTTCGGCCGCGACAATCTGAACGACCAGATGATGCAGACCATCGCCCAGAACGGCAATGGCACTGCTGCCTACATCGATACGTTGGCGGAGGCCGAGAAGGTGCTGGTCGAGGATGCCTCCTCGACACTGTTCACCATCGCCAAGGACGTGAAGATCCAGGTCGAGTTCAACCCGAACAAGGTCTCGGAGTACCGGCTGATTGGCTACGAAACCCGCGCCTTGAACCGAGAGGATTTCAACAATGACCGGGTCGATGCCGGCGAGATCGGCTCAGGTCATTCAGTCACCGCGATCTACGAGATCACGCCTAAGGGCAGCGGCGGCGAACAGATCGACCAGCTGCGCTACGGCCAGGCCTCGGTGAACAATGGCGGTGTCGCCAATGCCGACGAATATGCTTTCGTCAAGATCCGCTACAAGCTGCCGAACGAGGACACCTCGAAGCTGATCACCACGCCGGTAACGTCAGCCAACGAGGTGGCGTCGTTCGACCAGGCCAGCACCGACCAGCGTTTCTCCGTTGCCGTTGCTGCTTTCGGCCAGAAGCTGCGCGACGAGGATGCGACCGCGAAGTTCGGCTACGACAAGATCATGGAGATTGCCACCGCCGCCAGAGGAGCCGACCCGTTTGGATACCGGTCCGAGTTCCTCTCGCTTGTGCGCCTTGCCTCGGCGCTCGGCGGTAACCGGTAGTGGCAATGACGGCCGGTTTCTTTCAGATGGGATCGTTCTGATAGGGGGAGCCGGCCTACGGGCGGGTGAGGCAGGCCGGCGAGGGAAACCTTGCCGGCCTTTTTTCGCGGCCGCACTGCTTCGCGCGGACTATGTCGCAGACGAAAGCGTCAGGCGCGTCCGCGGCGCCGCTCGCGGCGGGCTTCGCTGGTCTCGGCGGCATTGACCGTAGCCTGCTTGTTGCGCATCGGGCCGATGCGTTCGACGATCTGCTCGACGGTCGGGCGATCCGACTTGGTGTGCGCATCGAGCGCCTTGCGCATGGCGGCGAGGTGCTGGAACGAGGTGCCGCAGCAGCCGCCGACGATTTTGGCGCCGGCATCGACGGCGAGGCGCACATAGTCGGCCATCAGCTCGGGTGTGCCGGAATAGTAGATCTCGGCACCGCGAAATTCGGGAATGCCGCAATTGCCCTTGACGATCACCGTTGCTTCCGGCTTCGCCTCGGTCATGTCGAGCAGCGACGCGAGAATGTCGGAGGCGCCGACACCGCAATTGGCGCCGACACCGAGCGGTGTCTGCGACAGGCCATCGACGACGCCGTGGATGTCCTTCGGCAGCAGTCCCATCATGGTGCGGCCGGCGGTGTCGAAGGAGCCGGTATAGGTATAGGGCAGGCCGACGCGGATGGCGGCTTCGGCGGCGGCGCGGATTTCGTCAGGCGCCGACATGGTTTCGATCCAGGCGACTTCGGCGCCGCCGGCCTTCAGCCCCTCAATCTGCTCGGCAAAGGCTTCGACCGCCTCGTCATAGGTCATGGCGCCGAGCGGCACCAGCAGCTCGCCGGTCGGGCCGACGGAGCCGGCCACGATCACCTTGCGGCCAGCGTTGCCGGCGACGGCGCTTGCGATCTCGGCCGCGCGCTTGTTCAGCGCATAGACGCGGTCCTGCGCGTGGTGCAGCTTGAGCCGATGGCGGGTGCCGCCAAAAGAGTTGGTCAGGATGATGTCGGCGCCGGCATCGACAAAGTTCTGGTGCAGGCTGGTGATGGTGTCGGGCGCGGTCTCGTTCAAGAGCTCGGGAGCCTCTCCGGCCTCAAGGCCCATGGCGAACAGATTGGTGCCGGTGGCGCCATCGGCGAGCAGGACGCCCTTTTCGGCAAGCAGAGCGTCGATCGGATTGGTCATGTGAAATACGCCTTCGCGGAAGAATAACTGAGATAAGGATATAAAGAATTCTTTATGTGCCGTCAATGTCGGCGCGTAGAGCAACCGGTCAAAATCGCATCTCCGCCAGCTTTCGTGTGAAGCTGGCCGCTTCATGCGCGTTGACGTCCGCGGCACGGATCAGATTGTCGAAATGGCTGGTCAGGATGCGGATCGGCTGCGTGGCGTTCAGCACCAGATACATGTCGCCGACGTAAATGGCGGCGCGATAGGGTCCAAAGATGGTGTATGGGATCGAATAGCGCATCCGCCCGTCATAGAGAAACAGGCGGAAGGTGGGATAGAGGTCGTCGAGCAGCGTCGCCATATGGAGGAGCTGCTGGTGGCGGTCGGCCTCCGGAAAGCGGTCCCACACGCCCAGCCCACGCGAGAAGATCTCCAGCGTGTGGCGCGGCATACAGACTTCCATGTCGGTTTCGGGCCGGCGGTTATAGTCGATGCGGTACTGCGTTTCGCCGGCCTGTGCCTCGCGGCTCTTGTTGGCGATGACGGCTTCGTAGTCGACAAGCGCCTCGGTGCGCAGAAGGTCGGGAATGCCGGCCGGCACGTAGCGGATTTTCGTTCCCGCCGCCTCGGCATGCCAGCGAGCCAGCAGCGTGCGGTCGAAGCCGTCCGGCGCCTCCTCGATCTCAAGGCTCTCGCGGATTTCACCGGTGACGCCCTCATCGTGGCTGAGGCCGAGCAGCCAGTCGAGCGAGACTTTGAATTCGGCGGCGATGTTGAGCAGCGTTTCAGCACGGGGAAGGCGGGTCGAGGCGCCGGAGAGCAGCTGCGACAGTGCCGAACGGTCGATGCCAACCGCGGCGGCGAAGGCCGACTGGTTCAAATCGGACCTTGTCAAGAGCATTTTCAGGCGCTCGCGAAAGATCGTCGACAGGTCGCGCTTGTCCAAATCCCTACTCTCCCTACGTGAGCAAAATTTTGCGCCGAAGCGGTCTACATGGCGTTTCGAGCGTAAATGAATCTACGAGCTTGTTTACAATACATAACATATGCAGCTGAAAATGCGCAATCGCAACAGTTTGTGCGCTTTATCGCGTTGCGCCGACGCAACGCTCCTGACACAATGTTGTCAGGAATCAAACGGGTTCCGGCGACTGGAAGGCAGTGGTCGATAGCATGACGAGCATGGGCAACAGGCGACACGGCGCAGCGACCATCGAATGGCCGACCGTATTTCTCGCACTTCTATGCTACGGCGGCTGGCTCGCTGCCGGCTTTCTGCTCTGGCCATCCTACCCGCTGCTGGCACTCGCCTTTCTGACCCTGATTGCGGCGCTGCAATCCTCGCTGATGCACGAGGTCCTGCACGGCCACCCAACCCGGAATGCGCGGCTCAACGAAGCCTTTGTGTTCCTGCCGATTGGCCTTGTCTGGCCGTTTCGCCGATTCAAGACCATTCACCTGCGCCACCATGCGGACGAGCGCCTGACCGATCCGCTCGACGATCCCGAAAGCTATTACAAGGCGCTCTGGCAGCACGAGGAGCTGCCGTCGGCGATGAAATTCCTGCTGAAGGTCAACAACACGATGATCGGGCGTTTGGTGCTAGGCCCGTGGCTTTCCTGCATCGGCTTTTTCATCGACGACGCCAGGCAGGTTGCCGCGGGCGACAATTCCATCCGCAAGGCATGGCTGCTGCATGCGATCGGCCTCGTCGTGGTGCTGCCTGTCGTGCAGTTCGGCTTCGGCATGCCGTTGTGGCTTTACGTTCTGGTGCCGGTGTGGCTTGGGCAGTCGCTGATTTCGATCCGCACCTACGCCGAGCACCAATGGTCTGAACATCCGGAAGGCCGCACGATCATCGTCGAGCGCTCGCCGCTGTCCTTCCTGTTCCTCAACAACAATCTGCATTTCGTCCATCACAAGAGCCCGACGGTGGCCTGGTACAGGCTGCCGAAGGTGTTTCGCGACCGCCGTGACGAATGGCTGCGGATGAACAATGGCTACGCCTATCCGAACTATTTCGCGCTGCTCAAGGCCTATGCCTTCAAGGCGAAGGAGCCGGTCGTCCATCCCGTGCTGCGGCGCATGCCGGAACCAGGACGCGCATTCAAGCCGCGCGTCAGGGCACGCAGCCTCAATGGGCTTGGCAGCGCACCGGTACCCGCCGAGCCGCCGAAAGAATGATTCTTGCGTTGTTGCAGGCGGTGCCGCGCGGACGACGCTTTCCTGACCTTGTCAATTTCCCCGCATAACGGTCAAATCCCGGCATGAGTGAATTCATTGCGGCTTTGCCGATGTACGACTGGCCGGAAGCGCGGGACGATGTCGACGCGCAATGGGCGCGGCTGCGCGATGCTTTCAGACAAAAAGGCATCGATGCGCCGGAGACGATCATCCGCCGCACCGGCGATTTGCCCCCCGTGCCTGGCGGTATTCGCGATGATCAGGGAAAACCCATCGCGCCCGATCCGGCGACATTGCCGCCGGACGAACTGGATTTTCACCAGCTCTGGCTGCATCCGGCGCTGCTCTTTGCGCAAACCTGCTGGGGACCGATGGAACTCGGCCTGTCGCAGCGTGTCCAGCTCGTCGGCCAGCCGCGTTACGACGCCTTCGAGGGTGGACAGGGCGAACTCTATTCGAGCGCCATCGTCATGAGGGCGGGCGAGGCACCGCCGGCAAGGGCGCCGGCCGACGGCGGTGCCGTCATTCCGCTCGATCAGCTTCGCAGCAAGCGCTTCACCTTCAACAGCCTCGATTCCATGTCGGGCATCATCGCGCCAGCCCGCGACCTGCAAGCATTGGGCGAGAGTTTGGATATCTTTTCCGCGCTGAGCGAAAGCTGTGGGCACCGTGCTTCGATCGTTGCCGTTGCCGAGGGCAGGGCGGACGTCGCGGCGATCGATTGCGAGAGCTGGGCGCTGGCGCAGAGTTTCGAGCCGGCGGCGCAGAAGGTGACGGTCGTCGGCTGGACAAGGCGGCGCAAAGGCTTGCCGTTCATCACGGCCAGGACAACGCCGGAAACGATCGTCGCTGCGATGCGCGAGGCGATCGCCGCGCTCGCATAAAGCGCGTCGCGTTCGGTCGGCCTCATGCGACGCGCTTTAGATTCTTGTTTTATGCATGTCGTTTATCGCAAAGCCGCTGCACACTTTTGCGCGACATGCATTAGCGTCGCTCAGCCGCCAAGCAGCCGATTGTCGAGCGGGTAGGTCGAAAGCTTCTCGTTGCCGGTTTCAGTGATCAGGATCTGTTCTTCGATCTTGACGCCTTCGTAGCCGCCAAGCCGACCGATATAGCTCTCGACGCACAGCACCATGCCAGGTTCGAGCACTCCGTCCGGTGTGTCGTCGGTCCAGTCGCTAGCATGCGGCAAAGTCGGGTATTCGTCGGCAAGGCCGACGCCGTGATAGAGCACCCCGTAACGGGCCGGGAAGCAGTCTCCCGGTGGCACTGACGAGCGCTCGACGAGGTCGCGGAACGATATGCCCGGCCGCATCAGCTCCGTGTTGTGGGCGATCTGGTCGGCGGCGATGCGGAACAGGTCGCGCTGCTCCTGCGACGGCGGCGCGTCACCGCAAAGCCAGGTGCGCGAAAGGTCGGCGCAGAAGCCGTAAGGACCGATCAGGTCGGTGTCGAAAGCGACGAGCTCGCCGGCCTCGATCGTCCGCGACGAACACTCCTGGAACCATGGATTGGTGCGCGGACCCGACGACAGGAGCCGGGTTTCGATCCATTCGCCGCCGCGCGCGATGTTGCCGCGATGGAGTTCGGCCCACAATTCGTTCTCGGAGATGCCAGGCCTCAGCGCCTTCTCCATCTCGCCCATTGCCGCCTCGCAAGCGGCGATCGCCCGGCGCATGGCAAGGATTTCGTCGGGCGATTTGATCAGCCGCGCATTTTCCATCACCGCCTCGCCATTGCCGGTCGAGATGCCGAGGCGGGCGAGCTCTTCGATGCCCTCGGGATTGATGTGGTCGACTGCGATGCGGCGATTGCCGCCGCCATGTTCCAATACCAGGTCGGCGATGCCGGCTGCCCAGCGGCGGACTTTTTGACCGGTCAGCTCGCCGCTGTACAGATAAGCCCACGACACCGCCGGCCGCACCTCGTCGACGACGCCGGAATGATCGGAAAGGTGCTCGCAGGAGAAATAGTCGAACAGCACCACCGGGCCATCGGTGGCAACGAAACAATGCCTGGTCCGATTGTGTGCGACCCAGAGCTGCATGTTGGTTGCGTCGGTGGCATAGCGGATATTGACCGGATCGTAGAGCAGGGCTCCCGCATAGTCGCGGCGCTTCAGCTCGGCGCGGATGCGCTCGAGCCGGTATCGGCGCATGGCGGGCAGGTCAGGAGCAGCAATGCCCGCCGCCTGCCATTCGGCTTCCGCCAGCGCTCCATAGCCCAGCGCATGCTGGTTGAGTTCAGCGGCCTTCAGCTGCGATTTTTTGCGCAGCACATCATTCGAGCCGTCGGGCTCGAACGGCATGATCTTGCGGTGATGACGGGGCCGGTCAGTCGGGTTCCTGTCCACCCTCGGCTCCTCCGCTAACGCCTCCCTTGGGCGCCGTGGCTTCTCCCACCGCCATTCTCTTCAATCTTACATAGGCGCCGGCCCGGGCGGACTTGCCGGTGCCGCGCAACAGCGGAACCATCATTTGCCGTGGTTGGCCGTCCGGCTCATAGCCGGCCGCTTTGAGCTGCTCCAAAATGACCGGACGCGGATCGTCTCGGTCAAGCCAGACGAGTACGGCCGGCTCCTGCATCAGCGTTTCGAAATTAGGCACTTCCTGGTCAAGTGCGAGCAGTTTTTCGTCGACCAACCGCAGGTTTCCGACCCATGCACCATCAGATATTGCGGTTTTGACCGGTCCGTCCGCAGTCAGTTGGCGATAGAGGGCGGGGTAATCCACGCGGATCATCCGCGAGAGGCCACTGGTCCCGTTTATCTGGACGTACCAGGTGGCGGGCGCGAGCAGCACGGCGATGATCGCTCCAGCCGCGATCACCAGGAGCTGCGCATTCCTGCCCCGCGGCGCCAGCCGTTCCATAGTGGCGACGATGGCCAGCGGCAACATGAACAGGACCGGCAGCAGCCAGCGGTCCTTGACCACCGTCACGCCGGTGGCAAGTACAAGTATTGCCAGCATGGCCAAGCCGAGCGCCAAGGTACGCCACAACAGAATTTCCCTTGCCGGACCTTTCGGGAGCCGCTCCGAGAAACGGAACTTCGCCAGCCAGAAAGCCAGGGCGGAAACGAGCACCGGCAAGACCGCGAAATTGAAGGTGCCCATGATAAACTTGCCGGCGCCGACAAAGGCCGCCGCCACGCGCCCTTGTTGCGCGTCTATTCCGAACTTCTCGCCTCTCGACAATAAATCGGCGGGATGCATGAGGCTCCAATAGGTGGTCGGCGCCAGCACCAATATCGCGACCGCTATGCTGATGGCGAACTTCGGATCGAGGATCGCGCTGCGCCATTCGCGCAGCGACAGCACGGCCGCAACAAGGGCCACCACGAGGAAGACATCATTATATTTGGCAAGAATTGCCGCCGCGGTGGCCAGGCCAAACGCCGCATAGGCGATCATGCTTCGCCGCTCGAGAAGATAGGCCATGGCCAGCAGGAGCAGCGAGCAGAAGCCGACGACGGCGACGGAATGCGACAAGGCGCGCTGCGATTCCCAGACGATCTGCGGGATCGTAAACAGGCCGAACATGGCCGCCGCCGCTGTCGCTTTGGTGTAGCCGAACCGCCGCATGGCGGCGAACACGCTGCAGGCGGCAAGGAACAGCACGGAGTATTTGACGAGCTTCAGCGTGAAGATACTGGTGCCGAAAACATGCGCGGCCAGCCAGTTGATCCAGGTGTACAGGGGTGGTTGCGAGCCGCCATATCCAGCCCAGAGATACGGAACATAGATCAGCTGCTCCGCATCATCGATGCCGACGCCGGTTCCCGCCCAAGAGCTCAACAGGGACAGTATGATGGTCTGCAAGGCAAAATAAGCCGCGACCATGACGATCGTTGCCGGGAAGGGGCCGATCCGTCCCTCGGCCAGCCACTCGGCCCATCTCAGATTGTACTTCAATGAAATCTCATCGCCCTTGCCAGCAGAGTGTTGCCGGCTGCGCTAGCATGAAGAGTATGCTCCGCACAATGCGACCGGCTGGCTGCGCCTACGTCCTCATCTTTTCGCCGCTCGGGTCGAAGGGCGGTTCGACATTGATGCGTGCGGGACGCCGGTGCCCGAGGATTTCGATCTCGAACAGGCCGGCGCTCTCGTTCTCGGCAAGCGCTGCCGGTACATAGCCTTGCGCCATCGACTTCTCGACATAATGCGCATAGCCGCCGGAGGTGACCCAGCCGACCACCCGCCAGTCGCCGTCGACAATGCCGCGCACGGCAGACGCGCCTTCGGCGGCGTTCGAGCCGCGCACTTCCTTGCCGCCCGCGTCGAAGCGCGGCGCGCCATAGCCATGCGGCTTTTCCACGGTGCCGTAATCCTTGCCGCCGACCTTGGCCCAGATCGGCTCGTCGCCCATGACGTCTGCATCCGCGGCATCGACGATGAAGGAGACACGGCGCAGTTTCGGCCCTTCTGCCTGTTCCTTGGCCGCTGCTTCCCGGCCGATGAAGTCGTTCTTCTCCAGCTTGATGAAGCGGTCCATCGAGCCTTCGAACGGTCCGTAGATCGGACGTAGCTCGCGGAACCAGGTCGGGAAGTTCTTCTCAAGGCGCATAGAGAGCAAAGCCCGCATGCCGAAATCGACAAGCCCAAACTCTTCGCCAGCCTCCTTGATCGCCTTGTAGACCAGGCGCTGGTAGGCAGGCGCCATCCATATCTCGTAGCCGAGGTCGCCGGTGTAGGTGATCCGATTGACCATGCAAGGCGCGCCGCCGACCGCCATCTCGCGGAAATCCATAAAGCGGAAGGCCTTGGTCGAGATGTCGACATCGACCAGTTTCTGCAGCAGGTCGCGGGATTTCGGCCCGGCGATGGAGAGACCGACCAGCGTCTGGTCGAAGCGGTGGATGCGGATGCTTCCATCCTTTGGCAGATGCTTCTCGAACCAGCGCATGTGGTATTTTTGCGCTGCCGAAGAACCCCAGATCATGAAGCGGTCTTCCCCACCCCTTGGGCCCGCCTTGGCGATGGTGAAGTCGCCGATCAGTCTGCCGAACTCGTTCAGCATCGGCGTCAGCACGATGCGGCCGGTCTTCGGCATGCGATTGGTCATCAGCCGGTTGAGAAAGTCCTCGGCCCCCGGTCCGGAGACTTCGTATTTGGCGAAGTTGGCGATCTCGGTGACGCCGACCTTCTCGCGGGTGGCGCGCACCTCCTCGCCGATCGGGCGGAAATCATTGGAGCGGTGGAAGGACACGACGTCGTTCGGCTCCGAGCCTTTCGGCGCGAACCAGAGCGGGGTTTCGAGACCCCAGCTGTCGCCCATGACGGCGTTGTTGGCCAGCATGGTGTCGTAAAGCGGGGTCGTCTGCGCTGGTCTTGCCGCCGGTAATTCCTCGTTGGGAAAGCGGATGGAGAAACGGCGCGAATAATTTTCGCGGACCTTTGCGTTGGTATAGCGCAGCGTTGCCCATTCGCCGAAGCGCGCAACGTCCATGCCCCAGACGTCGAAGCCGGGGTCACCATGGACCATCCAGTTCGACAGCGCCAGGCCGACGCCGCCGCCCTGGCTGAAGCCGGCCATGACGGCGCAGGCGCACCAGAAATTGGTCAGGCCCTGCACCGGGCCGACCAGCGGGTTGCCGTCCAGCGCGAAGGTGAAGGGGCCGTTGATGATCTGCTTGATGCCGGCCTTTTCGATGCCGGGGAAATGCTTGAAGCCGATCTCGAGCGACGGCGCGATGCGGTCGATGTCTGGCTGCAGCAGCTCGTGGCCGAAATCCCAGGGCGTGTTGACCGGCGACCACGGCTTGCAGGCCTTTTCATAGGTGCCGAGCAGGATGCCGTTGCGTTCCTGGCGGGTATAGATTTCGCCCTTGAAATCGAGCACGCCAATCATCTCGCGGCCGGTCGACTTGTTGAATTCCTCGACCTCCGGCATCGGCTCGGTCAGGAGATACATGTGCTCCATGGCCAGCACCGGCAGTTCGACGCCGACCATGCGACCGATCTCGCGCGCCCACAGGCCGCCGCAGTTGACCACATGCTCGGCTTTGACTGTGCCTTGCTCAGTGACGACGTTCCAGGTGCCGTCGACCTCCTGCGTCAGTTCCACGACGCGGTTGCGCAGTACGATCTCGGCGCCTAGCTTCCTGGCGGCCTTGGCATACGCATGGGTGGTGCCGGAAGGGTCGAGATGGCCCTCGACTGGATCCCACATGGCGCCGACGAAATTCGTCTCGTCCATCAGCGGGAACATCGCCTTGGCTTCGGACGGCGTGATCAGTTCGGTGTCCATGCCGAGATAGCGGCCCTTGGCGTGGGCGAGCCGCAAGAAGTCCATGCGCTCGGGCGTGTCGGCCATCATCACGCCGCCGGTCAGGTGCAGCGAGCAGGATTGGCCGGAAATCTCCTCGATCTCCTTGTAAAGCTGCACCGTGTAGGCCTGCAGCTTGGCGACGTTGGGATCGCCGTTCAGCGTATGGAAGCCGCCCGCCGCATGCCAGGACGAGCCGGAAGTGAGCTCCGAACGCTCGATCAGCATGATGTCGGTCCAGCCAGCCTTGGCCAGATGATAGAGCACCGAGCAGCCAACGACCCCGCCGCCGATGACAACCGCTTTTGCATGAGATTTCATGAAGATAATTCCGTTTTTGAAGAGATTGAATCGAGTGAGCGGGGCGCGAAAACAAAGCGGAGATCGGATACAGCGATGTTTCCGGCCAGCCTGCCATCAAGACGGAGTGGGGGTCGACTACTCATCAGATGATCAGAAATCGGTCGGCGCGCCGCCTTCGGCCCGGCGCTTGTCGACGAAAGCGTTGAGCTCCTCCCTGATTGCCGGATCCATGTAAGGCTCTTCATAGGAGGCCAGCCGTTCCTTCCAGACGCGATTGGCCTTTTCGAGCGCCGTCGGCGACCCGGCCTCCGCCCAACTCTCGAAATTGCGCCAGTCCGAGATAATAGGCGCATAGAACGCGGTCTTGTAGCGGTCCTGCGTGTGCTGGGTGCCGAAGAAATGGCCGCCGGGGCCGACGGACTGTATGGCGTCGAAACCGAGTGCTTCCTCGGAAAGATCGAGCGGCGTCAGGAACTCGGCGACCATCTGCAACAGGTCTATGTCGAGGATGGTCTTCTCGTAGGAGCAGCGCAGGCCGCCTTCCAGCCAGCCGGCCGCATGCATCATCAGATTGCCGCCGCCCTGGATGGCGCCCCACAGTGAGAACACGCTTTCATAGGCGGCCTGCGCATCGACCGTGTTGGCGGCGCAGGTGTTGGAGGTGCGGTAGGGGATGTTGTAGCGGCGGGCGAGCTGCCCTCCGACCAGCTGCGCCTTCATATATTCCGGCGTGCCGAAGGCCGGCGCGCCGGACTTCATATCGACGTTCGAGGTGAAGCCGCCGTAGCCGACAGGCGCGCCCTTGCGCACCATCTGCGCAAAGGCGATGCCGGACAGCGCCTCGGCATTCTGCTGCACCAGCGCGCCGGCAATCGTCACCGGCGCCATGGCGCCGGACAGGGTGAACGGCGTCACGATGACAACCTGGCCCTTGCTCGACATCTGGATGATGCCTTCCATCATCGGCACGTCGAGCTTGAGCGGCGAATTGGTGTTGATGATGGTGAATACCGACGGCTCTGCAAGCAACTGCTCATGGCTGATGCCGCGTGCGATCCTGGTGATCTCGATGCCGTCGACGTTGCGCTCCTTGCCGAGCGAATAGATGTGGAACATCTTGTCGGTCAGCGTGGCGAGGTCACGGATGCATTCAAGGTGGCGGACGGACGGATGGATGTCGATCGGCTCGACCGGATAGCCGCCCGTGCAGTTCAATATGTTGTGCATCTGCGCAAGCTTGAGGAAGTTGCGGTAGTCCTGCTGGTTGCCCGGCCGGCGGCCGCGATCGACGTCGGAGCAATTGGGCGCCGACGCCATCATCGAGATGATCAGATTATCGCCGCCGAAGCGCACGTTGTGCGCCGGGTTGCGGGCGTGGATGGTGAATTCCGGCGGGCAGTGCGCAACCAGTTCCAGGATCATGTCACTGTCGAAGCGCACCCGCTCGCTGCCTTCGCGGACATCGGCGCCATGCGCCTTCATGATGCGCCGGGCTTCGTCATGCAGCACGTCGACGCCGATTTCCCGCAGCACGCGCAGAGAGGCGAGGTGGATAGATTCCAGCTCGTCGTCGGAAACCAGCCGGGTCGGCGCCAGCGGGTTCTTCAACTGCCGAAACGGCGGCTGCTCGAACGCCGCCGATCCGCCGGCACGCTTTCCCGCGCGGCCGCCGCGACGGGCGCGGTCGTTTGCCAATGCAGGTTCGGCGGGCTGAAGGGCGGCGGTCATGATAGTCCTCGTACGCTGCGGCAATGCGGCGGCATAATGGACTGCCGGCCGGCCAGCCATTGCGGAGGCGGCGACCACTAGGACGAGGGAAGCGACATGCCTGAAGGGCAGCCGGAGGGATCGTCAGGCTCTTATCTCTTCCGGCTGGCGCAAGCGGTTTTCGTTGCCGGTGCTTACCGCGATGAAAGCGAAACGCTAGTCCTGCATCATGGACCGGGCGGAACAGGACAGCGGCGAGACAGTGCAATGGGCGGCAATCACCGGCGTGATCGCCACCGTCTCGGTGTTCGCCATCGCGCAAGGGCTGAGCTATCCGCTGTTGAGCTTCATCCTGCAGCGCCAGGGCGTCTCGCCGGCCATGATCGGCCTGTCGGCGGCAATGACGCCGATCGGCTTCATCGTCTCGTCGCCGCTGGTTCCGGCGCTGGCACGGCGTTTCGGGGCAGGGCGCACCGCGCTTACTTGCGCGGCACTTTCCGCGCTGGTGCTGGCGCTGATCGGCTGGACGCAAAATGTCTATCTGTGGTTTCCTCTGCGCTTTTTGATCGGCGCCGTCACCAACCCGCTCTACGTGCTGAGCGAAGTCTGGGTGATCGCACTGGCGCCGCCGACACGCCGCGGCCGCGTCATGGGCATCTATTCGACGATCATTTCGGCGGGCTTTGCGGCGGGACCGCTGTGCCTGCTTGCGGTCGGCACCATGGGATGGCCGCCGTTTCTGGTCGGCATCGCCGCATTTCTGTTTTGCGGCGCCTGCCTCGCCTCGGTGCTGGCACGGCTGCCGAGGGTCGACGAGAGCGGGCACCGCGTTTCGGTGCTGGGGTTCGTGCCGCAGGCGTGGCTGCTGTTATCGGCGGTGATCGTGGCCGCCGGTTTCGAACAGGCGGTGCTCGCCTTGCTGCCGGTCTATGGAACGCATTACGGCATTGCGGAAGCGCGCATGTCGGCGCTGCTGTCGGTGATGATCGCCGGCAACATCGCTATGCAGGTGCCGCTCGGCCTGCTGGCGGAACGACTGACGGCGCGGCTGGTGCGGTTCATCTGTGTTTCGATGACGGTGCTCGGATGCGTTCTGTTGCCGGTTCTCATCGAGACGCCGCTGATCTGGCCGTGCGTCTTCATCTGGGGCGCGGTTTCCTACGGCATTTACACGATGTCGATCATTGAACTCGGCGAGCGGTTCACCGGCTCGGCACTGGTCGCCGGCAACGCCGCCTTCTCGCTGATGTGGGGCGTCGGCGGCATCGCCGTGCCGCCGCTGGCGGGCAGCGCCATGGATGTTGTTGGCGCCGGCGGCCTGCCAATGACGCTCGGTGCCATTTGCCTGGCGCTGGCAGTTGTAACGGTCATTCGAAGACGGATGGTGTGAATGCCAGAAAGCCGCCGTTTCTGACGAATGACTTGAATGTAAGCGGCCCATGTCGATCTTGGCTATGTCGCCACCCGACTCAACCGGAGACCTCATGACCAAATCGAATACCAAGGGCCAGCCGGGTTCGGCGGCCGAAGACCCGTTTCTCTGGCTTGAGGACAGGAGGGGCAAGCAGGCGCTCGACTGGGTGCATCACCAAAATGCAGTTACGGTCGGGGAGCTGCAGGGTGATCCGTCCTATCAGATGTCGTTCGAGACGGCGCTCGACCTGATGACAGCCGAGGATAACATCGCCGTCGGGGCCGCTATCAACGGCTATGTCTATAATTTCTGGCAGGACCGGACGAACGTACTCGGCCTCTGGCGGCGCACCACCGTCGCCTCCTACAAGACCGACAAGCCGGAATGGCAGACGATCATCGACTTCGACAGTCTGGCGGCGAAAGAGGGGGTGAAATGGGTGTTCAGCGGCGCCAGCCGGCTCTACCCCGACTTCAGCCGCTGCCTGCTCAACCTGTCGCCGGATGGCGGCGATGCCAGCGAGATGCGCGAATTCGATATCGAAAGCAGATCGTTCGTCGATGGCGGCTTTCGCGCTCCTGCCTCGAAATCGAGCTTTAGCTGGCTGGACGAGGACACGGTTATCGTTTCCGCCGCCTTCGAGGAGGACGACAAGACCCAGTCCGGTTATCCGCGCGTGGTCAAGCTTTGGCGGCGCGGCACGACACTGGAAGCGGCGATGCCGATCTTCGAGGCGCTGAAGCAGGATCTTGCCGCCGGCGGGTCCGTCGAATTCGACGGCGACAAGCGTCATGTCTTCCTCGCCCGAACCATCGACTTCTTCGCCTCGCACAGTTTCCTGCGGCTGCCTTCCGGCGAGAACAGGCGCATCCCGTTGCCGGACGACGTCACCGATACAGCGCTGTTCAAGGGCCAGCTCGTCTTCGGCGTGCGTACCCCGTGGACTGCGCCGGACGGCACGCTTTGTAAGCCCGACGGGCTCTATTCACTCGATTTCGAGCGCTGGATCGAAACCAGGCTATTCGGATCCCTCGGTACCGTGCTCGAGCCGGCGCACCGTGTCTCGATCGCCGGTATTGCCCGCACGCAGGACCGGCTGTTCATCAATTTGATGGACAATGTGCGCGGCAAGGTCGTCGCCGGCAAGCGCAGCGACAGCGGCTGGGAGTTCAAGCCCGTGGCGTTGCCCGAAAACGGCAATGTCGGCATCAGCCATGCCGAGCATTTCGGTTCCAGCGTCTCCTTCTCCTTCACCGATTTCCTGACGCCGAGCTCGATCATCTGGTCGGACGACAACGCCGCGGGGCTGGCAACGGTGAAGTCGCAGCCGGCGCGTTTCGATGCGTCGTCCCTGGTCTCCGAACAGTTCGAGGCGCGCTCGAAGGATGGCACGATGATCCCGTACTTCGTCGTCAGGAGGCGCGACTTGCATGGACCCGTGCCGACATTGCTTTACGGCTATGGCGGCTTCGAAGTGCCGCTGCTGCCCGGCTATGCCGGCGTGCGCGGCAGGCTGTGGCTGGAGAAGGGCAATGCCTATGTGCAGGCCAACATCCGCGGCGGCGGCGAGTTCGGCCCGAACTGGCATCAGGCGGCGCTCAAGGCCAATCGCCAGAATGCCTTCGACGATTTCGCCGCGGTCGCGCAAGATCTGGTCAAACGCGGCATCGCCACGCCCGCCACGCTGGGCATCCAGGGCGGATCGAATGGTGGCTTGCTGACCGGCGTCTCGCTGACCCAGCACCCGGAATTGTTCGGTGCAGTGATCATCGACGTGCCGCTGCTCGATATGCTGCGCTACACCGAGCTGCCGCCCGGCGCGTCGTGGATGGCCGAGTATGGCGATCCGGAGAAGCCGGAAGGGGCAGCCTGGCTCGCCGCCTATTCGCCCTACCAGCATGTAGACACGGACGCAGCCTATCCGCCGGTGTTGCTGACGACCTCGACCGCCGACGATCGCGTCCATCCCGGGCATGCGCGCAAAATGGCGGCACGGCTGCAGGCGGCCGGCCACGGCAAGACGCTGTTCTTTGAGGAGACCGAGGGCGGCCATGGTGGACGCGGCGACCGGCGGCCGCAGGCCGCACAGGCGGCGATGAAGTACGTCTTCCTGCAGCGGGCCCTGACTGGCACCAATTGACTGGCGTCGCTTGACCGGCATGGCTTGAACTGAGGGCTCGAGGCAGCCTAAGGTACATGCATGGCTCGGCTGGCGAAATCGGGTTGCACATTTGGGGTGGCGGTGACGCCGTCGTCGCGCACGCTACGCGCCGAGCTGTTGCGGCTCTGCGCTCGCATCGGCTATTCGCCGCCCGCTGTCCTCTGACGAATCCGCCCCGGCGCGAAAGCTGCCGGATTGGTTCAAGAGGAAAGACCAGACATGACCTACCAGAATTATTCGCTGAAGCAGCTTCAGCAGATCGATGCCGCGCATCACCTTCATCCGTTCACCGACCACAAAGAGATGCGCGAGACCGGCTCGCGCATCATCACCCACGCCAACGGGCCGTTCATCTATGATGCCGAAGGGACGGAAATCCTCGACGGCATGGCTGGGCTGTGGTGCGTCAATGTCGGCTATGGCCGCGACGAGCTTGCCGACGCCGCCTACGCCCAGATGAAGGAATTGCCCTACTACAACTCTTTCTTCAAATGCTCGACGCCGACGCCGGTTCTGCTGTCGAAAAAGCTGGCGGAGATCGCGCCAAGGCACATCAACCAGGTGTTCTACGGCTCGTCCGGTTCGGAGGCCAACGACACGGCGCTGCGCCTGGTCCGTCACTATTGGGTGCTGGAAGGCAGGCCCGAGAAGAACCGCATCATCTCACGCAAGATGGGCTACCACGGCTCGACCATCGCCGGCGCCTCGCTCGGCGGCATGGATTTGATGCACAAGCAGCTCGGCGGTGCCGTGCCCAACATCGTCCATGTGATGATGCCCTATGCCTATGAGCTCGCACTGCCCGGCGAAAGCGACCATGATTTCGGCCTGCGCGCGGCAAAAGCGGTCGAGGACGCGATCCTCGAAGCCGGCGCCGACAAGGTGGCCGCCTTCATCGGCGAGCCGGTGATGGGGGCAGGCGGGGTGAAGATCCCGCCGATGAGCTATTGGCCGGAGGTGCAGCGCATCTGCCGCAAATACGATGTCCTGCTGATGCTGGACGAGGTCATCACCGGATATGGCCGCACAGGCGAGTGGTTCGCCGCACAAGCCTTCGATGTCGAGCCCGACACCATCACCACGGCCAAGGCGCTGACCTCTGGCTATCAGCCGCTGTCGGCGCTGCTGGTCGGCGACCGCATCGCGGCGACGCTGGTCGAAAAGGGCGGCGAATTCTATCACGGCTACACCTATGCCGGGCATCCTGTGGCCTGCGCGGTGGCGCTAAAGAACCTCGAGATCATCGAGCGGGAAGGCCTGGTCGAGCGCGTGAGGAACGACACCGGGCCTTACTTCGCCAGGGCGCTGCAGGAACGCCTCGGCGGCCACGATCTGGTCGGCGAGGTGCGCTCGTTCGGGCTGATGGGGGCGATCGAGATCGTCAAGGACAAGGTGACCAAGGAGCGCTTCCTGCCGGCCGGCAGCGCGGCGGTGATGGTTCGCGACCACGCGATTGCCCAGGGCATGATGCTGCGCGCCACCGGCGACACGATGATCCTGTCGCCGCCGCTGATCTGGACGCGCGAGACGATCGACATGGCCTGCGACCGCATCGCCACGGCGCTCGACCTGGCGCAAGCAGATTTGCGCAAGCATTAGGGAGGCGATCGCCGGGCGCTCCATGTCGGGCGGGCGCCCGGCGTTTGAATGGGCGCTCGCCAGGCGAGGATGCGAAACGCAAAAACCGCGCTCCATCGGAACGCGGCTTTGCCAGATACGCATGGCGCTTCGCCAACAATACACTTGCGAAACTAACGGCGAAACTTACGGGCTCCGGTACGCGAGACCTGATCCGGAGCGCCGGGCGGATGTCCGCCTCGCAATCCGTTTTAAACGCATATCGTTACTGCAGGGTTAGCAAGAGCTTAAGCAAACCTAAATTTGCCGGCTTTCCGCTTTGGGCAGATCGAAACCTGTGAACTTGGAGCTTACGCCGGGTCACCACGGAGGAAATTAATGATGCCGGAAAAATCCGCGCCGGCATTCCCTTGTGCGTTGAACAGCGCATAGAGCTGGGCTGCCTCGGCGCCGAGCGGCGTTGCTGCACCGACGCTCTGTGCGGCCTCCTGTGACAGTTTGAGGTCCTTCAGCATCAGTGCCGCGGCAAACCCCGGCTTGTAGCCTGTGTTGGCGGGCGATGTCGGCACCGGGCCGGGCACCGGGCAATAGGTGGTCAGCGACCAGCACTGGCCGGACGAGGTCGAGGCGACGTCGAACAGCGCCTGGTGCGACAGGCCGAGCTTTTCCGCCAGCACGAAGGCCTCGGCAACGCCGATCATCGAAATGCCCAAAATCATGTTGTTGCAGATCTTCGCCGCCTGTCCGGCGCCGGCGTCGCCGCAATGAACGATGCGGCCGGCCATCGGCTTGAGGATTGGTTCGGCCTTGGCGAAGGCATCCTTCGAACCGCCGGCCATGAAGGTCAGCGTGCCGGCCGCCGCACCGCCCGTGCCGCCAGAGACCGGCGCGTCGATCGTCAGCAATCCATGCTTGGCGGCGATGGCATGGGCCTTTCGGGCCGACTCGACATCGATGGTCGAGGAATCGATGAACAGCGCGCCTTTTTTTGCCTTGGACACTATGTCAGCGTAAACCGACAGAACATGCTTGCCGGCCGGCAACATGGTGATGACCGCATCGGCATCCTTCACCGCCGCAACGGCATTGGCCATGACGATGACGCCGTGCTCCCTGGCAATGACGAGGTTCTCCGGCACCAGGTCGAAGCCGTGCACGGCATACCCGGCCTTGACCAGGTTGGCGGCCATCGGATTGCCCATATTGCCGAGGCCGATGAAGGCGATGGTGGTCATAATGGCGCTCCGTGAGTGGAATAGTGAATAGTGAATAGTGAATAGTCAGTAGTCAGTAGTCAGTAGGGATCATGTATTACTCATGGTCTATATGATAGCCTCACCATTCACCATTCACCATTCACTATTCACTAAATTCTCTATCGTCCGATTAGGGCGCGAGCGATGATGACGCGCATGATCTCGTTGGTGCCTTCGAGGATCTGGTGGACGCGCAGGTCGCGCACCAGCTTCTCGATGCCGTAATCATGCAGATAGCCATAGCCGCCGTGCAGCTGCAGGGCGTCGTTGGCGATATTGAAGCCGGTGTCGGTGACGAAGCGCTTGGCCATCGCCGACCATTTCGAGGCATCCGGCGCGTTGCGGTCGAGCTTCGAGGCGGCGGTGTAGAGGAAGACGCGCGCTGCCTGCAGTTCGGTCTCCATGTCGGCGAGCTTGAACTGCAGCGCCTGGAACTGGTTGATCTTCGAGCCGAAAGCCTTGCGTTCGGCGGTGTAGGCGAGTGCCTTGTCGAGCGCCGATTGCGCGCCGCCGAGCGAGCAGGCAGCGATGTTCAACCGGCCGCCGTCCAACCCGGCCATGGCGATGCCGAAACCGGCGCCCTCGACCGACAGCAGGTTTTCCGCCGGCACCTTGCAGTCCTCGAAGACGACCTGGCGGGTCGACTGCATGTGCCAGCCCATCTTGCGCTCGTTGGCGCCGAAGGAAAGGCCTGGCGCATCGTTCGGCACGACGAAGGTGGAAATGCCTTTCGGCCCGTCGGCGCCGGTGCGCGCCATGACGACATAGAGGTCGCTGTCGCCGGCACCGGAGATAAACTGCTTGGCGCCGTTCAGCACATAATCGCCGCCGCTTTTGACCGCACGCGTCTTCAGCGCCGCGGCATCGGATCCCGAACCCGGCTCGGTCAGGCAGTAGCTGGCCAGCCATTCCATCGAGGTCAGCTTCGGCAGGAAGCGCCGACATTGCTCGTCGCTGCCGAAGCGGTCGATCATCGATGCCGCCATATTGTGGATCGAGATGAAGGCGGAAAACGCCGGATCGGCCCGCGAAAGCGCTTCGAAGATCAGCACGGCGTCGAGCCGGCCGAGCCCCGAGCCGCCGACATCCTCGCGGACATAGATGCCGCCAAGGCCGAGCGGACCTGTCTCGCGGATCACATCGGCGGGGAAATACTTGTTGCGATCCCAGTCGAGTGCGTTCGGCGCCACACGGTCGGCGGCGAAGGCTTGCGCCATCTCCTGGATGGCGCGCTGGTCTTCGTTGAGTTCGAACTGGCTGGTGCCCGCATCGACAGCGGCGTCCATGGCGTGCTCCCTGATGTTTCCGGCCTGCTGGCCTGTCGTTTTTGGCTTTGCGCGCAGTCCAATCTAGACCAATGATGCCGCCGCGCAACCCGATCGTCTCCATCCAACCATCTGGGCAGCGGCTGTGTGCGAATGCGCTTTGGAGCAAAGTGTGACGACAAATTTCGACGAACTGCTTGGACGCTTCCATGCCTATCTCCAGACGTTCGATGATGCGCTGGTGCGCGACGCCGTGGCCCGAATCGGCTGGGACATGCCAAGCCGGCCGCTCGAACCGCATGCACTGCCTTGTCTCCTTCAGCTCGACCGTATCGTCGAACTCGCTCCCGCTGCGGCCAAGCCGCTGGCGCGGCTGGTTGCGGAGCGTCGCGGCGATCTGCGCTGGGGGCAAACCTATGGCGAGGCGGATTTCGGCAAGGTTTTCATCGACAATTACGGCTGGCTGGAGGTGTTCGGTACACGCGGGCATTTCGTCAATGACGAGGTTGCGGCCGGCCTGCTGATCCTTGGACCCGACATCGTCTACCCCGATCATCACCATGTCGCGGAGGAGATCTACATCCCGCTGACCGGCGGCACCGAATGGCGCATGGGCGACGGCGGTTTTCGCCTTCGAGCGGCGGGCGAGGTGATCCACCATGCCTCTGACATCAACCACGCCATGCGCACCGGCAAGGAGCCGCTGCTGGCGCTCTATCTCTGGCGTGGCGGGCCACTGGCGGCCAAGTCGACGATCACCGGAACTGTTGCGCAGGGCAGGGGCTGATAATGGCCAAGGCGATCATGCTGCAGGGCACGGGTTCGGATGTCGGCAAGACGGTGCTCGTCGCCGGTCTGTGCCGCGCGGCGAAGAAGCGCGGCTTGAAGGTGCGGCCGTTCAAGCCGCAGAACATGTCCAACAACGCCGCCGTCGCCGATATTCCAGGCGATTCAGGCGGCGGCGAGATCGGCCGCGCCCAATGGCTGCAGGCGATCGCCTGCGGCGTGGCGCCGACGATCCACATGAACCCGGTGCTGCTCAAGCCGCAGACCGATGTCGGCGCTCAAGTCGTCGTGCAGGGCAAGGTGTTCGGCGAGGCGCGGGCGCGCGACTACCAGGCGCTGAAGGGCCGGCTGATGGATGCGGTGCTGGACTCCTGGGCGACGGTCGGCGAGGGCGCCGACCTAGTCATTGTCGAGGGCGCGGGATCGCCGGCCGAGATCAATCTCAGGAGCCACGACATTGCCAATATGGGCTTTGCGACGCGCGCCGGCGTGCCGGTGATCCTGGTCGGCGATATCGATCGCGGCGGCGTCATCGCCTCGGTCGCGGGCACCCATCTGATCCTGCCGGACGAGGACCGGCGCATGATCGTCGGCTACCTTATCAACAAGTTCCGCGGCGATGTCTCGCTGTTCGACGATGGCATCGAGGCGATCGAAAAATTCACCGGCTGGCGCTGTTTTGGCGTCGTGCCGTGGCTGAAGGCGGCGGCGCGGCTGCCATCGGAAGATTCCGTCGTGCTCGAACGACTGGCGTCCGGCGAGAAGCGCGCGCTGAAGGTTGCCGTGCCGATGCTCTCGCGCATCGCCAATTTCGACGATCTCGACCCGCTCAAGGCCGAACCGCAGGTCGAGGTGGTGTTCGTGCCGCCTGGTGAGCGCTTGCCCGAAGATGCGGGTCTGGTGGTCATTCCCGGCTCGAAGTCGACGATCGGCGATCTCCTGAAATTTCGCGAGAACGGCTGGGACCGCGACCTTGCCGCGCATAGGAAACGCGGTGGTCATATCGTCGGCATTTGCGGCGGCTTCCAGATGCTTGGTCGTAGCGTGCGCGATCCCGACGGCATCGAGGGCAGCGTTACAGAAACGCAAGGCCTCGGGCTGCTCGACGTCGAAACGGTGATGGAGCCGGAAAAGACGGTGCGCAACGTCAGCGCGCGCTCGGTGCCGTTCGATCTGCCGCTCGAGGGCTACGAGATCCATCTCGGCCGCACCACAGGTCCGGATACGCTGCGGCCGTCCGCCGTTATCAACGGCATCGATGACGGTGCTATCTCGGCCGACGGCAAGGTGCTGGGCACCTATATGCACGGGCTGTTTTCCGCCGATGCCTTCCGGGCGAAATTCCTCGAAAGCCTTGGCGTCAAGGGCGGCGGCATCGACTACCGCGCCGAGGTCGAACGGGCACTGGACGAGATCGCAGCCGAACTGGAAACCCACCTCGACTGCGACGCGATTTTTGGGCTGGCGCGTTAGATACTTTGCTTGAGCATGATCTTGTCCGAAAACCGGTCTCCACTTTTCGGGATCATGCTTTCTCGTCAGCCTTCGGCCAGTAGGTGCCGAACGACCAGACATTGCCTTCCGGATCGCGGCAGATGAATTCGCGGCTGCCATAGTCGCGGTCGGTGAGTTCTTCCAGAATCTCGGCGCCGGCGGTCTTTGCCCGCGCGTATGCCGCGTCTGCGTCAGCGACCGCAACGTAGATCGACTTGCCGCCGTCCGAACCCGGCGCGCCGACCATCTTGCCATAGGCGTCGTCGCGCGCCGTGCCGAGCATGATGATCGAGGAGCCGAACGCGAGTTCGGCGTGGTGCACCACGTCGCCTTCGCCATAGCGGGCGCGGACGCTGAAGCCGAAGGCCTCGCACAGCCAATCGATCATCTTGCCGGCATTCCTGTAGCGCAGCGCCGGATAAAGCCGCGGTGGTTCGGTGGTGTTCGGCATGGCTGATCTCCTTCAGCGGGTTGGTCGATCAACCCAGTCTGCGCGAAGGCCGGTTGCGCGTCTTGAAGAAATGTTACCTGGCGGCAAGGGCCGTCGGCGCGACGCCTGCGAGGTCGCGAAACTCGCGTACCAGATGCGCCTGGTCGGCATAGCCGCAGTCGGCGGCGATGTCGGCCCAAGCGCTGTTCGACTGTCTCGACAGCCCAAGCGCATGGTTGAAGCGGACAATGCGCGACAGCGTTTTTGGGCCGGTTCCGATCGCGTCCGAAAATTTTCCGTTAAGATGCTTGCGGCTCCAGCCAAGCTTTTCGGCCAGCGTCGAGATGCGGGTCCGCCCACGCGTCGAGACGATCGTCTCATAGGCCCAGACTATGTCGGCTTGAGTGCGGTCCGCGGTTGCCAACCGATCGCCGACGAAGGCTTCGGCGATGGCAAAGCGTGAGCTCCAATCCGGCGCATTGCCGAGCCTTTCGCGAAATGCGATGCCTTCAACGCCGAGCACGTCATCCAGGCCGACCATGCGGTCGGTCAGTTCGCTCATCGGCCGGCCGAAGAAGCGACGAGCGCCGAGCGGGGTGAAATTGACCTGCATACAGCAGGTGCCGCCGCAGGATTCGATCACCACCGGCCCGGCATAAAGGCCGGCGGCAAAACTGGCGAAGCGGTCATTGTCGCTGGGGTCCCTGCCGAGCCCAATGGCAAAGGGTTCGGCAAAGCTGATGACCAGCGGCACGGTCAGCGAGGCATATTCGATGGCGCGGAAATGGCCTGGCATGGTTTCGCGAAAGCCGCACATGTCGGTGACGACGCCCTGAAGCCGATGGCTCGGCGCGCGCCGCACCATCTCGAATCGATCGAGGCCTGGGCTGTCGTGATGGCTGCCGTCTTTGCTGTCGGCGGGCATGCGCTTTCCTTCCGCCAAGCGACTTTAACAGACCATCCGTCGGAATCAAAAGCGCCCGGCTTTTGGCCGGGCGCTCCGAGTTGCCTGAGATTCGGAGTTGTCTGGATGTGTTTAAGCCCCGCGCATCAGGCAGCCGGCGGCCAGCACGATGTAGGCGATGACGACAATCCACGCGGCATTCAAAGGTATAAACGCAAGAACGCCAAGCGCGGCGAGAACGCCGATGATGGCGATGACAAGGGATATAATGAAAATAAGCTGGGTAGGCGCACTGAGATTCATGTTCGGTCCCTCCTCAACATGATTCGTACAGCGGCATAGTATCAGGCGCGCGGTCACACACCAATGAGCGCACGCAGCGGGGCTTGCCGGATTGGCCAGCAGTTTTATGGGAGTGGCCAGAACGGTGCTGCGCGTTCGATCAGAAGGGCATCGCTTCAGACGAATGACAGTTTCCAAATTGTGGCGGAGACCACCAATTGTCGATGTCGCCGCCGCCCCTCATTGCCCTGCCGGGCATTTCTCCCCGTATAGTGACGGGGAGAAAGGGCTGGTCGCAACGTCGGCGCCTTTTCTTGCATCGCCTGCGATTGGCGAAATCGGTGACGAGAGCGCCCCTCTCCCCGTCACTAAACGGGGAGAGGACGCCGGCAGGCAGGTGAGGGGCAGCGCCAACGCCCTAAAAGGGTGAGGAGGCGAATTCAAACCTGAAGCGATTGTCCTTTTCACCATTCGCACCCCGTTTGCGCAAATCCGATTCCGCGCTACCTTCCGAACGAATCGGAAGGGGCTGATGGCGATGGGATTGCTGGACCAGATACGCTCGATCTTCGACGGCGATCCTGGCGTGCGCAAGGTCGCGGACGATCCGGTGCTGTCGGCGGAGCTGCTGATGCTGTTCCGTATGATATTGGCCGATGGATCGGTCAGCGAAAGCGAAATGACAGCCTTCAGGCGTATCTGCCGGGACGCCTTCGGCATTCCCGAAACCAGCATCGACAGCGTCATCGAATATCTCAACGAATTCGGCTACGAGACCAACGGCTCGCAAGCCGTCGCGCAGTTCCGCGACCTCGACGTCGAACGGCGCAAGCTGCTCGCCCGCCACATGGCCGAAATCGCCAAGGCCGATTCGCAACTCGCCGGGAGCGAAATGCAGCTGTTGCGCCGCACGCTCGACCTGCTCGACATCAGCCCGGCCGATGTGGTGAAGCCTCAAGGCTGAGGCATCGGCTGACTTTCTGAACGTCATTTTGTCTGTCATAGGCCATCCTCCAGGATAACCTGTCACAGATATTATCTGTGTTCTCACTTACGGGGTGCAGTGTATTCGCGGGTGGCGCACGGGGTATGGGATAGTTTGCCAAGCGCACGTCACTGTCACCACTACTCCTCAAGCGTCAAATGTGATGAATTCAGTATAAACTTGTGGTCAAATAAAATAACGGTGCATTGGTAAAACATATATGCCGCGATCGGATCTTGATGATCCGGTTCCGCCTTATATTCTTCAGTGCTGTATACTACGTCGAAAGATTTTCAAATAAAGCATCGTCAGACCAAAGATCGTATTGCTTGGGCATATTTGGTTCATCAGGCTTGCCGAGATAGGTCCAAATCTGACTTCTTCTAATGGCTTTTATGTCACCAAATTGTGCGGTCAATTTTTCACGCGATAGTGCGTCCTTCCATCTGGACGAAGGGCCGGTGATTTTCTGATAGAATATAAGCAAGACCAATACGGCAGTCACAGCACTCAGCACAGCTGCCGAAAATATGCACTGCTTACTAATTTTCATTTCAGCCCCCAATTTCTGACGTCGACATCAATCGGGATCAAGCGACCTGAAAGAGGGTGAGCTATAAACCCCGGGGTAATCGTGCTTCAAGCCCTCCTCTGTTCCGTAGTGAACATCGAACTAGCCCGCACCAATCATTCCAAAATCGCCGGCAACTGTCGGGGCGCGCTACCATTAACATTCAGACTTCCCGTGTAAACTGCAGTGTGCCCGGTGGCATCATCGAATTTTGCAGTCCACGAAACAACATCACCGATTTTAGCGTCTTTTTGGGAAACAATCTTGGAACCGGGAAGATCCCCCTTGCCGCTCCAGCGGATGCTCAAAGTACTATCATAGTGCGCTATCTCTTTCTCTTATGCCGGGCAATAAAAGCAACGGAAATCAAAGAGAATGCAGCCATAATTGCGAGATACGCGACAGCTAATTCGCTTTCACCCAAGGCACCTGAAATCAAAAAATGAATGACAGTAATTAAAAGTAATACATAGTGATACTTCTGGATCATACCCAAATTATATATCATGTTTATGTTTGATTTTGTATACGACCATCCGGTCCAGTCATTTTTGAAATTCCTCTCCAGATAACCGATGGGGTGTTCGAAACGATTAAGAAGCTCCGCTAACCTTCTTGGAAATGCAAAGGAGGCAGCAAGTATCGCGAAAATAAAAACCACCATCCAGGCGGATTCACCCCACGCCAGCGAAATAGGAATGGTCGCAATCGACGTCCATACGGATGTTACTGAGAATATCCTCTCAAAAGTCCCGTTCATATCCATAGTCTCTGCGCCTCCGATCTTCTAGCTATTTCGACCGAGCGAACACAACAAAAAGTGCACTGTTACCGTAATTCGCACTGTCACCGTAATTCGGAGAGGAGATATGGAAAGAGTGCGCTGTAATTCCTTACACAGCAATCAGTACGAACTGGTTTGGAAGTAAGGCTAATTGAGCGATGGTCTTCCCATTTTCGCTACTGAATTCAATCTCGTATGCCTCCTCGGGATAAGAATGCTCTTCAACAACGACTCCTAACGCTCCGGCCTGAAGGGATTCTCCCAGCATATCACAAATCAATCTCACAACGTCGTTGATCTTTGGTTTCATAGCGGGACTCTACTTCACGAATAGTGTCATCAGCGACGGGACGTTTGAACCGGGGGCTAAAAATCCACCCGGTGCGAACCTCAACGGTGCCGGCCGGACCTGTAACAGTTACGTCCACCGTATATCGAGCTCCGTATTATCAACAACCCGTCTGGCCGGAGGCATCGCGCACGCTGGTCGTGGTGTGGGTCAGCGTGCCCAGCGTGACGTCCCGGCGGGCGAGCTTGCCAAAGCCGTCATACTTGTTGCCTTGCGTTGCCCCAGGGTTGGTGGAGGTGAGCTGGCCGATGTTGTAGAAGCCGGACGCCGCTATGCGGGCAAGGCGGGCCATGTGGTCAATCTACGTGCAATGATAGCCGGGCGAACGCGATAAAAGTGCACCGAAATTGCGAAATTCTCTCCAGTTCCTGCCGCACAATAGCGGCCACTAAGTAATGACCCGCGTCATTTAGGATCTGTGAATGGCAACTAACGACCTTGTGCACTGGCCCGATAATCCAACAACTCTTGCATTTCTACAATCTCTTCCCCGTATTGTCCCGTGACCTTAATGGTGTGGGTGTCAAGATCAACCAGACTCTTCAGGAACAAAATGGTGGGCCGCGCGTGCTCAATTCGAACCAAACCTAAAAGCCTTATCGCATAGAGCGAATTCGCATCCCCGCCTCCTTTTTGGGCCAAAGACATTTTCAATTCTTCCTGCAATTTTTCAATATCGTCGTAAATGCCAACATAAGAGTCCGTAAGCGATCGAGTTACTTGATCAAAATCTTTCGTTCTCTCGTCCAATTGCAATGGAGTCGCAAGATTCTTATCAATCAATCTCGTCCATATAAAAAGGTAAAGTGCACCAGTATCCTCATTAAATTCTTCATATTTCGTATTCCAGTCTATGAACTCCTTCGCAATTTGCGAGGTTACGCGTGATATACATTTCTCCTCAACTGCTCGCCAAGTGAACGGCCAATTATCTGCAAAGATTCCATTTGAACAGTTCAGTATCTCAGGAGTTGATGGCACAGTACAGGCCGATCCTCCGAAAACCAAAATTGCAACAAATCCGGCAATTTTCAATGCTATTTTAAAATGCATGATGGCAACTCCTCACGGACCAATTGGGAAATCATTTACCTGTAAACTCGCACTACCCACCTTATTCGGGCCGATTACATTCATAAGCGAGTTATAGTCTTTATTGTTCTCCACCAAACAACCCAGTGACATCCCTCCTTCACTAGTCGTGGGGCTCCTCCCCGGATGAATAGTCCGCCCGATGCAAATTAGCCGCTGACGCCGCCAAAAAAGTTCCGCGCGGCATTGACGAGAGGCCGGCTAGTGGGAGTCACCGTAATTCGTAATTCACATCGTTACCGTCATTCCTTGATCAATGGGGTTTCAGCTGCTCGATCAGAATCAATTCGACGGCTTGATATCCGTGTAAACCGTCCTGCTCCAAATCGCCCGCCGAAGCTACGCTAGTTTGGCTCTCTAGCTTCGATGGATCAGACTCTGAGTATTTTCGAATAAGAATTCGGTTGGAAAGGCTTTCTTTGTGAACGAAGGTTGGCATAGGCCATTTGTCTTCTGCCCAGCTCTTCATTTGACCAATAATTGGCCAAGTTCCATTTATTAAACCGAGATCGCCACACCGTAGGCACCTGACTGCATTATCTGGACTAAGGTCATTTAATTCATCCGCCTTTGGCAATTCCAGACGCATTGGTCCAAATAGATATGCTAGAATAATCTTTCCCATTGGGGCCATATGAGCTACCAAGCCAAGCCCATAGCCACCTGATCTCAACGGAATGGCAAACAGGGTGCCTTCCTTGTAGGGTAGTTTTCTCACTTTAAGGTTACCTTTACTACAGATGCCGGCGTGATGCGGAAGGCGCGAGTGGTGATTAGTTACGGCTTTGTTGGAGCGCCAAGCTCTCGTGTGTTTGGGGGCTATCCGTTGCTGCCAGTCGTTTTGCTTAGCTTAAGCGCGACGATGCGGAGAATACGCGGCAGGACAAAGCCGAACGGGCGAGGCAGAAAACATACATTAATACCGCAATTTCCAAACCTAAGTTCGCTAAATCTCCTTCGCGCGCAAAGGGACGATCAGGTCCGGGTTGCGCGATCGGCGATCGGCCCAATGGCCCCATATTTTTTCTACTTTCATAGGCTGGCCACAAACAGTCGTCTCCCCCACGTCGCCAACCACCGGAGCCTCCTCGTGGGGCGAGCCACCGGTCTCGCCCCGTCCTTCGGACCCCACAGTGGGAGATCGGAAGGCCCGTGCCCCTTGCGGCTCAGCCCTGTTCGTGCAGCCGTTTTGCAATCGCCCGGTGCAGGTCTGGAGCAGCAGTGATCAGCGCCTTGGCGGCTTCTGATTGCGGGTGGTCGAGTACTTCGCTCGTCCTGCCGCGCTCGACGATCTTGCCGTCATGCATGACCATCACCTCGTCGGTGATGGCGCGGGCGACGGTCAGATCATGGGTGATGAACAGATAGGCGATGCCGAGTTTTTGGTTGAGCTCGGCGAACAAATCGAGGATCTGCGCGCGGATCGAGACGTCGAGCGCCGAGACCGGCTCGTCGGCGACGACCAGCTTCGGCCGGGTGATGATGGCGCGGGCGATCGAAAGGCGCTGGCGCTGGCCGCCCGAAAACTCGTGCGGGTATTTGTCCATGTCGCCTGGTGAGAGGCCGACCTCGTGCAGCGCATGCGCCACCATCTCGCGCCGCGCGGCGGGCGCCGGCTTCTTCTCCAGCACATGCAGCGGCTCGGCCACCAATCTCTCGACCTTCTGGCGTGGGTCGAACGAACCATACGGGTCCTGGAACACGACCTGCATGTCGCGCCGCGCCGGCCTCAGCTCCGCCTCGCTCTTGCCGGTGAGGGTGTCGCCGCGGAAGCGGATTGTCCCTGATGTCGGCCTGTCCAGCGCCAGGACCATGCGGGCAAGCGTCGACTTGCCGCAACCGGAACGGCCGACCAGCGCCACCGACTGACCGGGCGCCATGGAGAAGGAGACATCGTCGACGGCGCGGATGGGAGCCCCTCGCTTGAGCAGCGATATGCGCCGTGCCGGATAGTCGCGCGTCACGCTCTCTACCTCAACCAGAGGTTTTCCTTGGCCGACGCTGTGCCTAGCCCGCGCGGGCACATGCATCGAGGCCTGCGCCAGCTGGCGCGTATAGGGATGAAGCTGTCCGGACAGAATGCGCGCCGTGTCGCCGGCCTCCATCACCTCGCCATGGCGCAGGATGGTGATGCGGTCCGCCATCTCGGTCACCACGGCGAGGTCGTGCGAGATCAGCAGCAGGCCCATGCGGTTTTCCGCTACGAGGTCGCGCAGCAGGTCGAGGATCTGCGCCTGCAGCACCACGTCGAGCGCGGTCGTCGGCTCGTCGGCGATCAACAGCTTGGGTTTCAGCGCACAGGCGATGGCGATGACGACGCGCTGGCGCTGGCCTCCGGACAACTCGTGCGGATAACGCGACAGCGGGAACTGCGCCGCCGGCAGGCCGACCCGGTCCAGCATTTTTCGCGCCCGTTCCTCGGCGTCGCCGCGGCTCGCCCTGGTGTGCCAGCGAATACCCTCGGCGACCTGCTCGCCGATGGTCTTGACCGGGTTGAGCGCCGTCATCGGCTCCTGGAACACCATGCCGATGTCGTCGCCGCGCAGCGCGCACATCTGGTCCTCGCTCGCCGCCAGGATGTCGATGCCGTCGAAGGTGACGCGTCCGCTGGCGTGCGCCGCCCAGGGCAGCAACTGCATCACCGCGAGCGCCGTCATCGACTTGCCGGAGCCGGATTCGCCGACCAGCCCCATGACTTCGCCGGGCGCGACGGAAAGTTCGATGTCCCTGAGGATGGGCGTGCCGCCGATGGTCAGCGACAGCTTGTCGATTTCGAGCAGGCTCATCGCTGCCGCCGCGATTTCGGATCGAGAATGTCGGCAATGCCGTCACCAAGCAGGTTCAAGCCAAGCACGGTGATGACGATCGCCATGCCGGGAAAGATCGCCATCCACGGCGCCACCACCATGCGGGTCTGGGCGTCGAACAGCATGCGGCCCCAGCTCGGCATTGGCGGCTGGGTGCCCAGCCCGACATAGGAAAGCCCTGCTTCGGCCAGTATGCCCAGCGCGAACTGGATGGTGCCTTGCACCAGCAGCAGCGTGGCGATGTTGGGCAGCACATGTTCGATGCTGATCAGCGTCCTGCTCTTGCCGGCGGCGCGGGCGGCGAGGATGAATTCGCGCGGCCAGATCGCCAGGGCGGCGGCCCGGGCGACGCGCGCGAATACCGGGATGTTGAAGATGCCGATGGCAATGATGGCGTTGAACGCGCCCGGCCCGAAGATGGCGGTGATCATGATTGCCGAAAGCAGCGCCGGAAAGGCGAAGACCAGGTCGTTCAGCCGCATCAGCACGTCGTCGACGATGCCGCCACGCGCCGCGGCAAAGGCGCCGAGCGGCACGCCGATGCCCATGCCGATGCCGACCGCCACCAGCGCCACGGCAATCGAGTTGCGGGCGCCGACCATGATCATCGACAGGATGTCGCGACCGAAATGGTCGGTGCCGAACCAGTGCGCCAGCGACGGCGCCTGGGTCTTGTCGGATATGACCAGTTTGGTGACATCGTAAGGCGTCCAGAAGAAGGAGAGGATCGCGACCGCGGCCACCAGTGCGGTGATGGCGAAGCCGGCAAGGAACGAACGGTTTTTGAACGCCTTGGCCAGGATGCCGGCAAGATTCTCGTCGGGGATGTCGATGTGCAGCGTCATTGCCGGCCTCTCAGGCGCGGATCGACCACTGCATAGGAGAGGTCGACAACGAAATTGACGACGATGACGGCTGCAACCAGCAGCATGACGACGCTCTCGACCACGATCAGGTCACGCTGGTTGATCGCCTGGAACACCAGGCGGCCGAGGCCGGGCAAGTAGAAGACGTTCTCGATGATGATGGTGCCGGCAAGCAGGAAGGCGAATTGCAGGCCTAAAATGGTGACCACCGGGATCATGGCGTTGCGCAGCGCATGCCGCCACAAGACAAGCCGATAGGGCAGGCCCTTGGCGCGGGCGGTTCGGATGTAGTCCTCGTTCAGCACTTCGATCAGCGCCGAGCGGGTGACCCGGGCGAGGATCGCCGCCTGCGGCAGAGCGAGAGCGACTGCCGGCAGGAGCAGCGACTTCAGCGCCGGCCAGACACCGGCGCTCCAGCCAGGAAAACCGCCGCCCGGCACCAGCCGCAGCCAGACGGCGAACAGATAGATGAGCATCAGCGCGAACCAGAAGTTGGGCACGGCGACGCCAAGCTGGGCGGCGCCCATCGCAATCGTGTCGCCGGCCCGGCCGCGTCTGCTGGCGGAAAACAGCCCGACCGGAATGGCAATGACTGTGGACAGCGCCAGCGCCATCAGTGCCAGCGGCAGCGAGACGACGAGGCGCTCGCGGACCAGATCGATGACCGGCACCGAATAGGTGTAGGAACGGCCGAAATCGAGGCTCAGCAAGCCGCCGGCCCAATGCAGGTAGCGCAGCACGACGGGAGCGTTGAGGCCCATCTGGTTGCGCAGCAATTCGATCTGGTCGGCGCTGGCGTTCAGGCCAAGCATCAGCCGCGCCGGGTCGCCGGGAATGATCTCCAGCACGGCAAAGACCACCATCGAGGCCAGAACCAGCGTGACGATGGCGATGGCGAGCCGCTTGAGGAGATAGGCGGTCATGAGGGGACCGGTGCAAGCGCCGGGCGAAGCTTGCGTTCCCGCCCACCCCCCTCTGTCCTGCCGGACATCTCCCCCTCAAGGGGGGAGATTGGCAGTTTCCACGCCGGCACTGTCCTTGCAACGCTAGTGGTTAGCGAAAGCGGGGGTGAGGGCTCAATCTCCCCCCTTGAGGGGGAGATGTCCGGCAGGACAGAGGGGGGTGTGACGGAGTGCAACTTTCGCCTTTCTGTCAGCGATCAATCCGTCCACTTTACCTTGGTCAGGTCGTTGGCCTGGATCGGGGCGTTTTCCCATAGGCCCTGCAGTTTGGCGTCCCAGACGCCGACCTTCGGCAGCTCGTAGAGGAAGCCGACCACGGCGTCATCGGCCAGGACCTTCTGCGCCTCGCCGAGCAGCGTCGTGCGCTTGGCCTCGTCGGAGGTAAGGTTCAGCTCGTCGATGATCTTGTCGAAGGCCGGGTTGTCGTAGTTGAAGTAATAGTCCTTGCGCGAATAGATATCGATGTCGTTAGGCTCGGTGTGGGAAACGATGGTCAGGTCGTAATCCTTCTTGGTGAAGACCTGGTCCAGCCATTGCGCCCATTCGACCGGGATGATCTCGAGATCGATGCCGATTTCGCGAAGCTCGGAGGCGATGATCTCGCCACCAAGCCGCGCGTAGGAGGGCGGCGGCAGCTTCAGCGTCGCCTTGAAGCCATTCTCCAGGCCGGCTTCCTTCAGCAACTCCTTGGCTTTCTCCACATTGTGCGGGTAGAGGCCGGTGAGGTCGACATAGGCCTTGCTGGCCGGCGACATGTGCGAGCCGATCGGCACGCCGAGGCCGGCCGAGGCGCCGTCGATGATCGCCTTGCGATCGAGCGCAAAGGAAATCGCCTGCCTGACCTGCAGCTTGTCGAAGGGCGGCTTCTTGTTGTTGATCGACAGGATGGTTTCACCCTCGGTCGAGCCGATTACCACCTTGAAGCGCGGGTCGTCCTTGACCTGGGCGACGCTGTCGGGGTCGAAGAAGGGAAAGGCCTGAACGTCGCCGGAAAGCAGCGCCGGAACGGCGGCGGCGGCATCCGGAATGATGCGGAACTCGGCCTTGTCGAGGAACACCGGGGCGCCCCAGTAATTTTCCGACTTGACCAGCGTGATCGACGAGCCCTTGGCCCAGTTCTGGAACTTGAACGGGCCGGTGCCAACAGGCTTTTCCTTGTTGGTGTCGGCGGTCTCAGGCGCCACGATCACCGCATCGCCCCAGCCCATATTGTAGAGGAACGAGCCTTGCGGGTTCTTCAGCGTGACATTCACCGTCGCAGGATCGACGACCTCGACCTTGTCGATGGCGGCGAACAGGCTCTTTTGCGCGTTGACGGAATTGTCGGCGCGGGCACGATCGAGCGAGAATTTCACGTCGTCGGCGTTGAAGTCGCTGCCGTCATGGAATTTCACGCCTGTATGCAGCTTGAAAGTGTAGACCTTGCCGTCGTCGGAAATGCTCCAGCTTTCGGCGAGATCGGGCAGCACCTCGCCGTTCGGGCCGATGCGGGTCAGGCCCTCGAAGACATTGGCATAGAGTACCTCGTCGATTGCCGCGGCGGCACCCGCGGTCGGGTCGAGATGCGGGGGTTCGAGCGTAATGCCGATGACCAGGTCGGTGCGCGCGGCCATCGCCGAGGTTCCGGCGGCCAACGCCAGCGCCGCGGCGGCCAGAATGGTTTTCCATAATTTCATCGTGCAACTCCCCATGTCTAAAACACGTGCTCAAACCCGGGCGGATAGAAGCGTGAATTCGCCGCCGAGTAAATTGCGTTTCGTACCGTCCGCCGACGCCGGGAGGAATGTTTTTCCGCCCATGGCCGGATCATAGCGGGCCGGCGCCCCTCAGCAGAACGCCGAGGCCGATGGCCATCACCTTCGCCGAGTCCAGCATGTCGGCAATGCCGACCCATTCATCGGGCCGGTGGGCTAGATCGAGGATGCCCGGGCCATAGGCGATGCAGTCATAGATGTGGCCGATACGGGCGATGTGCTTCTGGTCGTAGGTGCCGGGCGAAATCACGTAATCCGGTTCGCGGTCGAATATCTCCATGATGCCTTGCGCGACCGCCTTCACCACCGGTGCGTCGCGCTCGGTCATCAGCGGCAGCACCTCCATCAGATCGCGGATCTCGTAATCGAACTTTTTGCGCTCGCGCTTCAGCCGTTCCAGGATATCGGTCACCTCGCTCTTGACCGTAGCGAGATCCTCTTCGAGCAGAAAGCGGCGGTCGATGGTCAGCCGGCAGGAATCGGGCACGTTGGGCGAGGGCAGGCCGGGCCGGAAATCCTCCGTCTGGCCGCCATGGATCGAGTTGATGTTCATGGTTGAGCGCTTTGCGCCTTCGGGCACGACCGGCATGCGCGTCATCTTGCGGTCGAGCGCCGGAAACAATTCATCCTCGAAGGCCCGCAGCACGGCGCCCATATGGCGCACAGCATTGTCGCCGAGGAACGGCATCGAGCCGTGCGCGATCTCGCCCTTGGTCTCGATCTCCGCCCACCAGACGCCGCGATGGCCAAGGCAGATGCGATCCTTGTTGAGCGGCTCGGGAATGATGACGTGGTCGACCTTCGGCCTGGAGAAATAGCCGAGCTTCGCCAGATGCGCGACGCCGCCAAAGCCGCCGGACTCCTCGTCGACCGTGCCTGAAATCTCGATGGCGCCGGGAAAATCGGGAAAGACCTCCATGAAGGCTTCAGCGGCGATGATCGAGGCGGCAAGCCCGCCTTTCATGTCGCATGCGCCGCGGCCATAGACCTTGCCATCCCTGACGATGCCGGCGAACGGATCGAGGCTCCAGCCGTCGCCGGGCTCGACGACGTCGATATGCGAATTGAAGTGCACGCAAGCACCCGGCGCCCGGCCATCGAAACGGGCGACGACGTTGACGCGCGGATAATGGTCAGTGTCGCCAGGCGTGCCTTCAGCACGGATGAATTCGATCTCAAAACCGCGCTTCTTCAGCCGCGCGCCGATATATTCGGCACATGGCCGATAGGCTTCGCCGGGCGGATTGATGGTCGGAAAGCGGATCAGATCCGCAGTCAGTGCAACCAGATCATCGGCTCGGTCATCGATAGCCTTGAGGAGCCGTTCGTTCGGTTCGTTCATTCGGCGAATTGAGCAGCGGATGAGGGGGTTTTGCAAGCCCGATGGCGAATTGCGAGGCGATTGCGTGTCGTTACAGCAACTATTGCGGGAAATCGTTCAAATTCGCTGCTTTGGATTGGTGAAATCGTCAGGGAGTGGGTGTTAGCTCGCTGGCTTGCCATCAAAACGCTGGAGAACAGCGCGAGGGCAGGCAGGCAAGGGGCATCAAAGGGGTTTGATTGCATGAAAAACACTGTTCTCATGGCAGCGGCATTGATGGCGATGCTGTTCGGTTCGTCGTTCGAGAGCCGGGCGGCCAGCCTGGTCGCGAACATCGATATTTCCTCACAGACGATGACGGTAAGATACGGGCTTTCGTATTACCGGTGGAGCGTTTCCACCGCCCGCAAAGGCTACAT
Organism: Mesorhizobium sp. M0074; assembly: GCF_040322975.1. Taxonomy (NCBI): domain Bacteria; kingdom Pseudomonadati; phylum Pseudomonadota; class Alphaproteobacteria; order Hyphomicrobiales; family Phyllobacteriaceae; genus Mesorhizobium; species Mesorhizobium sp. M0074. Next base: position 182,748 of record NZ_JAMYUM010000004.1, on the reverse strand, counting down.
CACGCCGCGCGGCAGCTATCGCCCACAGCGGACGGCCCGGATGTGGTATTCGCGCAAATACGACATGTCGCCGATGCCCTATTCGGTGTTCTTCCGCGGCGGCTATGCTATCCACGGCACCGGCGCGATCCGGCAATTGGGGCGCCCGGCATCGCATGGCTGTGTGCGCCTCCACCCCAGCAACGCCGCCGCGTTCTATTCGATGGTGCGCAAAGCCGGCTTCGGCAATACGCGGATTCTCGTGACGAATTAGGGCCTGCTCCTCGGCCCGCAATAAAAAACCCGCCGGAGCGGCGGGTTCGTCGGGGCCAAATAGCACCATACCGAAGTTAATAGCATAGCTGCCGGCACAAAGCAAGAACAAAATAGGGCCTGTGCCCAAAAAGATCGTTCCGCTCAGGCGGCTTTGTCGCGCACTGTCGCCGGCCGACGCTTTTTGCGGCCGCTGATCTCCCAGCGCTTGTGGAACCACATCCACTGGCCGGGGTCTTCTCGCACCCAGCGCTCGACCACCTCGTTGAGAAGCTGGGTGGTGGCGCGGACGTCGACACTGCCGCCGGCGGTGCGCGGCAAGGTGAGCTTGTCCTCGATCTCGAGCCGGAAACGGTTGTTCGGCAGGCGCACGCAGCGCGCCGGGTAGACATCGCAATCGTAGTGCCGCGCCAGGGTGCCGAGAACCCGGTTGCTCTCGCAGGGGCGGCCGAAGAATGTCGTCTCGAGCCCGCCCGTGAATTTCTGGTCGACCAGCACGCCGATATTGCCGCCTTTCTCCAGGATGGCCGCAAGCGCGAACGAGGCACCGGTCGAAGACGGCAGCAGCGATCCCATGCTCGAGCGGCGGGTCGAGAGGATGTAGTCGGCGAGGTAAGGGTTGTTGGGCGGGCGAAAGAGCGCCGTGATGTTCATGCCGAAGGTCGCCGCCGCCACTGGCAGCAGCTCGAAATTGCCGAGATGCCCGGTGAAGACGATATGCGGCTTGTCCTCGCCGGCAATGCGCACGAAATGCTCCACGCCCTTGACCTCGACACGGCCCGGCTTCGTCGCAGTGGGATCGTAGTCGAACAAAGCATCGAGAAAGATGTATTCGGTGGCCAGGCGGGCCATGTTGCCCCACATGTCGGAAGCGATCGCCTCGATCTCGGCATCGCTCTTTTCCGGATAGGCCTTGCGCAGATTGTCGACAGCAACCTGATGGCGCGCTACCCAAGGGCCGATGCGGCGGGCAGCGCGGTCGGCGAAATTGAGCGCCCTGTCGGGCGGCAGCAGGCGCAGCGCGGCGATGATGATCATCGCGACGCGCGCGACCAGCCAGTAGTTGAACTGGCGAAGCCGCCTGCCATAGCGGAATCCCACGTCCCTGCGGATCTTCCTGAAGGCGTTGCCGATCATTTCAGCCGACGCGCAGGATGATCTTGCCGAAGACGTCGCGGCCTTCCATGCGCTTCAGCGCCGCATCGATTCCGTCGAAGCCAACCTCGGTGTCGATCACCGGCGCGACCAGGCCCGCCGCCATCTTCTGCATGGCGTCAGCCATGTTTTCCATGCGGCAGCCGAACGAGCCTAGCAGCTTCAGCTGCTGCTGGAACAACTGCATCAAATTGATCTGCGTCGACACGCCGGAGGTCGAGCCGCAGGTGACCAGCCGACCGCCGCGTTTGAGGCACAGCATCGAGGCGGCAAATGTGTCGGCGCCGACATGCTCGAACACCACGTCGACGCCCTTCTTCTTGGTCAGCTTGCGCACGACGCCTTCGAAGCGGTCGTCGCGGTAATTGATGACGTGGTCGGCGCCGAGCGCCTTGGCCTTGTCGATCTTGTCGTTCGAGCCGACGGTGGTGATGACCGTGCAGCCCATCTTCTTGGCCAGCTGAATCGCGGCGGAGCCGATGCCGGAGCCGCCGGCATGGACCAGTATCGTCTCGCCGGGCTGCAGCCGGGCATTGTCGAACAGCATGTGCTCGACCGTGCCGAAGGTGACAGGCGCCACCGCCGCGCCGATTTCGCTCACGCCGGGCGGAGCTGGGACCAGAAGGCGCGCCGGCAGGTTGATCTTTTCCTGCGCAAAGCCGTCGAGATGGAAGCCGTGCACGCCCGAAACATGCTCGCAGAGATTGTCGCGGCCTTCGCGGCAGGCGCGGCAAAGACCGCAGGTGCGGGCGCCATAGATCGACACCAATTGCCCGGTCACAAGGCTGGAAACGCCTGGGCCGACCGCCTCGACCTCGCCCGAGGCCTCGGCGCCGACAACCAGCGGCAGCTTGCGCTTGGCGAAGGCCATGCCGCGCCAGCCCCAGACATCGATATGGTTCAGCGCCACGGCCTTGATGCGCAGCGTCACCTCGCCGAGCAAAGGCGGCGGCGGCGGCGGCAGGTCCATCGTTTCAAGGCGGCGGTCCTCGATAAGTTGCAATGCGCGCATGGTGCCTGTCGGTTCGGTCTGGCTGAAAAAGGTCGCTTAGACCGGTTCCCGCGCCATGACAAGGCAGGTGTTCTGGCCGCCGAAGCCGAAGGAGTTCGACAGGACCGTGCCGACCTCGGCGTTGCGCTTGGTGTTCGGCACCACGTCGAGCACGATTGCCGGGTCGGGATTGTCGTAGTTGATGGTCGGCGGAATGACGCTTTCGCGCATCGTCATCAGCGAAAATGCGGCCTCGACGGCACCGGCAGCCGATAGGGTGTGGCCGATCATCGACTTGTTCGACGAGACCGGCATTGACGAGATCCGCTCGCCGAACACCGTCGACAGCGACAAATGCTCCATCTTGTCGTTTTCGGGCGTCGAGGTGCCATGGGCGTTGACATAATCGATCCCGTTCTCACTCAAGCCGGCATCGGCAAGGGCGGCGCGCACCGCCGCGATCGCCGGTGAACCGTCCGGCTTGGAGCGGGTGCGATGGAAGTCGTCGGCCTTTTCGCCGCAGCCGCGCAATATGCCGAGAACGGTGGCACCGCGGGCAAGAGCTGCCTCCAGCGATTCCAGCACAAGGGCGCCCGAGCCTTCGGCGAGCACGAAGCCGTCGCGATCCTTGGAGAAGGGTTTTGAGGCCTTTTCGGGGATGTCGTTATGGGTCGAGAGCGCCGATAGAAGCGAGAAGCGGATCAGCGCCTCGGCGGTCGCCGAGCCGTCGGCGCCGATCGACAGCGCCCTGTCGCATTCGCCGCGGCGGATCGCCTCGACGCCGAGCTGGATCGCCGTGGCGCCCGAAGCGCAGGCTGTCGACAGCGTGATCGGCAGGCCGCGCGTTCCGAAACGGTCGGCAAGCCGGTCGGCAATCGAGCCGAACTGGGTGGTCTCGAAAATGTCGAGTTCCCTGAGGCCGCGCGCTACCCGCAGCAGCCTTTCGGCGCCGGAATCGTGCCTGTCTGAATTATTGGGCTTGTCGGAATTGTAGAGCGAAAAGCGCTCGCTCCAGTCGAGCTCGACCGGCGGCGAAGCGAGGAACAGCGGTCCGCCGAAATCGCCGGCATCGAGGCCTGCCTCCGACATCGCTTCCTGGGCGGCGGTTTCGGCAAGCTCATAGGTGAGGAGACTGGCGCCCTTGGAGCTCGACGGCAGGAAATCGACCATGCCGGAGATGCGGGTGTTGAGATGATCGACCGGGAAGCGGGTGATCGGATGGATGCCGGATTTGCCTGACGTAAGTGCCGCCCAATTGTCGGCTTTGCCGACACCGAGCGACGTCACCACGCCGATGCCGGTGACGGCGACGATGGGCCTGCCCATGTGGTCGTTCAGATTGGCCATTTGTTGTCCAAAAACCTGTTTCTCTTGGAGCGTCGGATCGCCCGAAAACCGCGCCACACGTTTCGGTCCGATGCTCTAGGCGGCTTTGATCAGCGCCATGCCCTCGAATTGGTGATAGCCGATCGCCGTTGCAAGGATGGTCTTCGGGACACCGGCAAACGGTTTTTCGACTGTGGCGTCGAAGACAGGGTAGGCGGCCTTGCGGTCGACAGCCAGGGCCGCCAGCGCGACGGCAAAGGGGAACTGCGCTTCCTTCATGTGACCGGTCAGCGTCGAAAAGCCGCGTGCGGCGATCGCCGGATTGGCGTCGAGCGCCGATTTCTCGGCGGCGGTCGCGGCATGGGCGCCCGAAGCGCCGGAGATCGCCAGCAGTTCGCCATTCGGCAATGCGGCCTGCTTCAGCAGCGCGGCGATCTCGCCATCGAGTTCGCCCCGCCGGCGCCTGGCGCGGCCGGACAGGATCGGGCCGAGTTCCGCATAGATCTTCCGGCCACGGCTTTCCGCATGCTCGCGCTGCTCCAGGACGAGAAACGCGCCGCCGGATCCGGTCACCACGCCGCCGCCCTCGGCACCTTGCCTTTGCCAGACCGGCGTCCACGGACCGCGATGCAGGTAGCCGGCCAGTTCATAGCCGAGCAGCATGTCGGAGTGTTCGGTCTGGAAAGCGCCGCCGACCAGTATATGCGTCGACTGGCCGGAGCGGATGCGCGCGGCCGCCGTCTCGACAGCGGCAACGCCGGCACCTTCCTCGCCCATGAAGGTGCGCGACGATCCCGTCACCTTGTGGACGATCGAGATGTTGCCGGCGAGCAGGTTGGAGAGCTGTGCCAGAAACAGCGTCGGGCGCAATTCCGTGGTCAGCTTCTCGTTGAGCAGCACGTCGCGGTCATTGCGGCTTTCCGATGCCGCGAGAATGGCCGCGTCGACCGCCTCGTCGCGCTCGCCGCCGCCGGCGGCCACCACCATGTCCATGGTCGCGCAGAGTTCGTCATTGCCCTTGATGCCGGCATCGTCGAGCGCAAGGCCGGCCGCATAGGTGCCGAGCCTCTGCCAGGTCTCCATCTGCCGCTGGTCGCCACGCTTGGCGATCTGCAGGTTCCAGTCGATCTCCGGCAGCGGGTGGACCGTATAGGGCGAGAAGCGCGAGGCCTCCAGAACCGGTTCAAGGCGCGGCTGGACGAGCTTTTGCCAATGCGCATCCGGACCCTCGCCCAACGACGAGACAAGGCCGATGCCTGATATGACGACGTCGCGGGGGTTCATGGGCGGCTGTTGTGGGTGAGGGCGCGGCAAGCGCTGTGCTTAGATGGCGTTCTTGGCGGCGACGAGCGCGTCGATCTTGGCGCACAGGTTCTTCATGACGAAATAGTCGTCGGTCGAGGCCTTGCCGTCGTTGACCTCCTGCGTCCACTTTTCCAACGGCACCTTGATGCCGAATTCCTTGTCGATGGCAAAGACGATGTCGAGGAAGTCGAGGCTGTCTATGCCGAGATCGTCGATGGTGTGGCTTTCGGGCGTGATCGTCTCGATGTCGATCTCGCTGGTGTCGGCGATGATCTTGGCGACTTTGTCGAACGTGGTGGACAAGGGCTTTTCCTTCGATTGCGGGCGGAATCTGTCCGCATGTGTTTTGGGCTGTCTAATCGGTTTTTCCGGGCAGGAAAAGGCCTGATAAGCCGGGCGCAGATGGGATTGCTGCCCAGGCAGAGCAAGATGAGATCGGAATCCAACCACGGCTTCTCGTGGCAGTGGCATTTCGGCAACACCTATCTCGCTCGACGCGAGGAGCGACCGGCCCGGTCAGAAGGTAACGCGGCCGAGCACGCGCAGTCCGTCGCCTTGCGGCTCGACGACCACGGCTTCGCCTTCGCGCGGCGAGATGCCGGTCAATTCCTTGATGTCTTCGAGATGCGTGACCATGACCAGATTGTCGGAGCCGGAATAGCCGCGGATCTCTGCCAGGATCGCAGCGATCTGAGCGGCCTTCTCCTTTTCGTCGGTCTTCAGCAGGTCAAGCGGTGCGAACGGCTCCGGCTCGCTTTCGAAAGCGATGCGGGCGGTCTCGAGGCAGCGGCAATAACGGCTGGACAGCACGCGCTCGACCGGTGCCGCGCGGGCGCCAAACAGCGCGCCGATCTTGCGCGCCTGTTGCTTGCCGCGCTCCGAGAGATTGACCTGGGTGGTGCATTTGCCGAGGTCGAAATTGGCCGCATCGGTGGTGCCTGTGACCATGGCATGGCGAAGCAGCACGACATGCCCGCCGTCGCGCAGCAGCGCCCAGCCGGCTTCCGTCGCATGGGCTGTGGCGGAAACGGCAAGCAACAGCAGCGCCAGCACAAATCGAAGCATCAGACATCCTTTTCGGGTGACCGGCAGGCAGGTCCCCGGTGACCGGCATATAGGGACGGCAAAGCCGGCTGAAAGACAAGCCGAGTGCAACCTGCGGCCGAGACGCCTATTTCTTCGCTATCTGCTTCTTCACCAGATCGATCTTGCGGTCGGTCAGCGGGATGGGGAGTGTATAGCCAGCATCGGTAAAGCCCTGCTTGGCGTTCTCGAAGAATTCGATCGCCTTTTGGTATTCGGCATTGCCACCGCCATAGCTGCCGCGGTTCCAGTGGACGTCGCCGAGATTGTTCTGCTCGAAGGCCCATTGCATCGGCTGGCTTTCGCGGGTGAAGACCTTGAGCGTTGCCTCGAAGGCGGCTTCGGCTTCGTCCAGATATTTGCCGGTGCGTTCGAGATTGCCTAGATTGATCAGGCTCATGCCGATGCCGTTCTGCGCGTTCGCCCAGTCGACGGGCGAGGTCTCGAAGGTCAGCACCTCCAGCGCTGCCCGGCGCGCGGCGATCGAAGCGGCCAGTTTGCGGGGATCGGCCTCGCTCATGCTCAGCCATTGCAGCGCCGAGCCTAGACCGGCCTGCGCCAGTGCCCATTGCCGCGGCGTCGTCTCGCGCTTGTATTCGCGAAGTGCATCGCGATAGGCCTCGATCGCCTCCTCGTAATGCACCGGCTTGTCGGTCACGCCGCCGAGCAGTTGCAGCGTGTTGCCGAGATTGTAGTGGGTCATCGCCCAGTCGAGCGGAAACTCCTTCTTGGTGTAGACGCGCCGTGCCGCCCGGTATGCGGCCGCCGATTGCTCAAGCCTGGCAGGATCGCGCGTGCGCTGGCCGAGCGTCTGGTAGATCGAGCCGAGATTGTTCTCCGCCGAAGCCCAATCCGTCGGAAAACGTTGGCGTGTGAATATGGTCAGCGCGTCGCCATAGGCGGCAGCCGCCTCTTCGAGCAGGCCGGTGCCGAGATCGAAACGGGCAGCACTGCTCAGCGCGTTACCCAGATTGAGACGGCTGCTCGCCCAGGAGAGCGGGAAGGTGTCGCGTGTGCGGATTTCGAGCGCGGCGCGGAATGCCGCGGCTGCCTCGTCGATTTTTGCCTTGTCGTTGCGTTGCGTGCCGAGAGACACCAGCGTGTTGCCGAGATTGTTCTGGACCATCGCCCACTGAACGGGCGCCTTTTCGCGCGTGTATTCTTCAAGCGCCAGCCGGTAGGCGGCCTCGGCCTCGGTCAGGCGCTCGCCGTCCGGTTCGCGCTCCGAAAGCGCGTAAAGCGCAAGGCCAAGGTTGCTTTGCGAGGCGGCCCAGTCCAGCGGGACTTTGTCGCGGGGCCGCTTCTCCAGCGTGGCGCGCATCGCCACCACCGCCTCATTCAGGCGTTTCGGGTCGCTCTCGCGTTCGCCGATCTTCAACAGCACATTGGCCAGGTTGTTCTGGGCCGCGGCCCAGTTGATGTCGTCCTTCTCGCGCTCGAACACGGCAAGCGAATCGCGAAAGATTTTCGCTGCCTCTTCCAGCCGGTCGGTTTCGCGCTCGCGCTCGCCGATCGTCTGCAGCACCACCGCCATGTTGTTGCGGGTGATCGCCCAGTCGCGGTTCTGCTCGCCATTGGGGATGAAGTTCAGGATGACGCGGTAGGCGTCGATAGCGTGCTGCAGCGCTTGCCTGTCGCCGGTGGCGTTGCCATGCGCGTTGAGCGCTTCCGCCTCCTGGTTCTTGTAGTTCCAGCGCAGCCTGTCGTCCCATCTCTCGACCAGCGAGAAGGCCTCGCCGTAGTCGTTGGCGGCCGACAGATAGTCGAAGACCAGCGCCGAAGCGTCGGCGCGCCTGGCATAGATCGCCGCGTCGGCAAGACGCTTCTGCCTGACCAGATCCTCTGCCCGATCGACCACGCCGCTGGCCTGCTCGACCCGGCCCACCGCCTGGTCGAGGAAGTTGCGCGCGGTGACGATGGCGCCCTGGCCGATCGCTTTGTCGGCCGAGGCGACGAGGCGGCTGATCTCGGGGTCGTCGGTGCGCAGCGCGTTGCGCTCGGAGATCATCTTCTTCAGGCGCTCGGCCTGCGCATCGAGCAGCTTTTGCAGGTCGGTGGGGTCCTCCGGCATCTTTTCGGTGCCGAGCGCCTTCAGCACGCCATAAAGCGCGTCGAGCGGCACGCCGTCCTGCAGCGAGGCCAGTTCGACCTGTGCCCGCTTGGGGTTCGGCAACTCGGCGATCGTCAGCAGCAATTGCCGCCGCTCGCCGGTGATCAGGTCGTCGTCGCCGGTCGGCTCCTGCGGTGCAACGCCGAAATAGAGCAGCCGGCGCAGGCTTTCATTGACCCATGGCCGCTGCCTTGCCTTGGTGTCGAGATAGACCTCCTCGGTCACCATGCGCATGACCGAGCCGAACTCGGTGCCCTTCATTGCCGCTAGGTGGCGCAGAAGTGCCGCTGCGTAGGGGCTGTTTTCGCCGACGATGCCGTCGAGTGCCGGCCGCCCCGGCTCGGCGGCAAAGCCGATCACCGTTCCCAGATTTTCCGTCGCGGTCGCGTTTGCCAGTGCCCTGGCACCGCGCACCGGCTCCAATCCGCCGGCGCTGATCGGCGAGGCCGAGGCCGTCGGCGCCCGGCGCAGCACCGCATCCGCCGGAAACGGGTTGGTGCGGCAGGCATCGAGCAACATGATCGTTACCGGCACGGTCGTCTTCAATTCGTCCATGACGGCGGAGATCGGCACCAGGGCCTGATCGGCGTCCTTCAATGAAGAAACGTCGGCGTCGACCGGCACCAGATAGTTTTCGCCGCCGGCCTCGATGCCGTGGCCGGAATAGTAGATCAAGGCGACGTCGGCGTCCTCTGCATCCTCGGCGAAACGCTCGAGGTCGCGCTTCAGCTTTGCCGTGTCGCGGTCGGTTACACTGCGCGCGTCGAAGCCGAGGTCGGTCAGCATCTTGGCGATCTCGCGGGCGTCGTTGGCGGGGTTGGGAAGAGCCGCTATGTGCTGGTATTTCGACTGGCCGACGATCAGCGCCACACCCTTGAGGCTCGCCGGCTCCGCGGCATGAGCCGAGGTCACCACGAGGCAAAGCATGGCGCCGACGAAAGCCGTCAGCCACGCCTGCTTGAAGAAGTGCTGATTTCCGACAAGGCCCATTCGCCGCGTGTCCCCCGACAACCCTGTATAGCGCTGGCATCCAACCATGAGCAAATTCGGGCAAGATCCGAGCGGCCGGATTGTTGGCCGGTACATTCGCGAGGGAAGGGCGATTGCGCCGCCGCCGGGGCTCGCCTATCACGGGAAAAATGTCTCCGCTTACCGAAACCGTCCTCTTCGTCTTCAGTCTCGTCGGGCTCGGCTATCTTGCCGGGTTGACCGGCTATTTGAAGCCGGCGAGCGGCGAGGGCGTATCCGAATTCGCCATCAACGTGGCAATGCCGCTTTTGCTGTTCCAGACCATGGTAAAGGCCGATTTCCACGGCGTGGCGCCGTGGTCGCTATGGGGCGCTTATTTCGCGGCGGTGGCGCTTACCTGGGCTGCCGGCCATCTGGTCATTACGCGCATCTTCGGGCGGGACGCCCGCGCCGGCGTCGTCGGCGGCGTGTCGTCGTCCTACTCCAACGTCGTCCTGCTCGGCGCGCCCTTCATCATCGGCGTGTTCGGGCCGGCGGGGTCGAAGTGCTGTCACTGCTCGTTTCCATTCACCTGCCGGTGATGATGATGGCCTCGATCATCCTTTTCGAGATGTTCGGCCGCGGCGGCAGCGAGCCTGTGCATCCGCTCCGCGTCGTCAGGAGCTTTCTCAGGAGGGTATTCATCAATCCGCTGATCATCGGCATACTGGCCGGGCTGGCGTGGCGCTTCACCGGTGCGCCGCTGCCGGTGCTTGCGACGCGGCTGAGCGACGCGCTGGCCGGCACGGCCGCCCCGGTGGCGCTGTTCGCCATGGGGCTCAGCCTGCGCCGTTTCGGCATTTCCGGCAATGTAAGGCCGGCGCTGGCGCTGTCGGCGCTGAAACTGTTCCTAATGCCGGCGCTGGTTCTCGGCCTGGTCTGGCTGATCGGCCTGCCGCCATTGACGGCCAAGGTGGCGGTCATGGTTGCGGCGTTGCCGTCCGGCATCAATTCCTATCTCATCGCGGTGCAGTTCAACACCGGCCAGGCGCTGGCGTCGAACCAGATGACCATCGCCACCGCCTGTGCGGTCGTGACCACTGCGTTTTGGCTGACAGTGGTCGTCCATGTTTTTGGATAAGAGCCCGGGTTTTTGGATAAGAACCCGGCTGCATCGCCTCTCGCTTTGGCTGGCCCAAACCCTATATGCCATCTTGTGATTGCTTGCGGGGCTTGCCCTGGGCTAAGAGCAGTGGCTCTAGCGATGCTATCGCGCACGTCCATTCACGAAATCAGCGACCGGCCCGCCAGGTGCCGAACGGAGGCGAGATCATGCTTCAGAAAACCAGCCATTTCATGCGGCAGGCCAATCTCATCAATGGCGAATGGGTGCAGGCCGATTCAGGCCAGACGGTCGACGTCAACAATCCTGCCACCGGCCTCAAGATCGGCACCGTGCCGAAGTCGGGCAAGGCCGAGACCCGCCGCGCCATCGAGGCCGCCGACGCTGCCTTCAAGACATGGCGCAAGACCACCGCGCTCGAACGCTCGAAGCTGTTGCGCAAGCTGCACGACGCGATGATGGACAATCAGGACGTGCTGGCCGAACTACTAACCATCGAGCAGGGCAAGTCGCTGTTCGAATCGAAGGGCGAGATCGGCTCGGCCGCGTCCTACATATTGTGGTTCGCCGAGGAAGGTCGCCGCACCTATGGCGACGTCGTGCCGTCGCCCTGGGCTGACCGCCGTATCCTGGTGACCAAGGAACCGGTCGGCGTCGTCGCCGCCATCACGCCGTGGAATTTCCCATCCTCGATGCTGGCCCGCAAGCTTGGCCCGGCGCTTGCCGCCGGCTGTACCGCCGTGGTCAAGCCGGCGTCGCAGACGCCTTATTCCGGCCTTGCCTGGGGCGCGCTTGCCGAGGAAGTCGGCTTCCCCAAAGGCGTAATCAATATCCTGACCGGCGCTGCCGGTGAGATCGGCGACGAGATCTGTGCCAACCCGCTGGTCAAGAAGATCACCTTCACCGGCTCGACCGAGGTCGGCAAGATCCTGATCCAGAAGTCGTCGGTGACCGTCAAGAAAGTGTCGATGGAGCTCGGTGGCAATGCGCCGTTCATCGTCTTCGACGACGCCGACATCGAGCGGGCCGTCGCCGGCGCCATCACCGCCAAGTACCGCAATTCCGGCCAGACCTGCGTCTGCACCAACCGCTTCCTGGTGCAGGCCGGCATCTACGACCGGTTCGTCGAAAAATTGGCTGCTGCGAGCAACGGACTGAAGGTCGGTTCCGGCCTCGAAGACGGCGTCCAGCAGGGGCCGCTGATCGACGAAAAGGCGGTGGAGAAGGTCGAGGAGCTGATTGCCGACGCTACCGCCAAGGGCGGCAAGGTCGTCGCCGGCGGCAAGCGCCACGCGCTCGGCGGCTCGTTCTTCCAGCCGACGGTGATCGCCAATGCGACGCCGAAGATGCGCTTCATGAAGGAAGAAATCTTCGGCCCGGTGGCGCCGGTATTCAAGTTCGAGACCGAGGAAGAGGCCGTAGCACTCGCCAACGACACCGAGTTCGGCCTGGCCTGCTATTTCTACACCGGCGATCTCGGCCGCGCCTTCCGGGTCATGGAAGGGCTGAAATACGGCATGGTCGGCGTCAATGAAGGGCTCATCACCACCCCTGAAGCGCCGTTCGGCGGAGTCAAGGAATCGGGCCTCGGCAAGGAAGGCGGCCATCAGGGCATCGAGGATTATCTCGACACCAAATATGTCTGCATCGGCGGACTTGGTCTCTAGAAGCCCGATGCGGTAATACCGAAAACGATCCTGGGCCGCTTCGAAAGGCCAGGCTGGCATCGAGCAACGAACTTGCGAGCATGGCGATGAAGGACGGCGAGGTTTTCGGCACGACGCAGGCGGGCGAGGCCGTCCGCCGCTTCACCATCCGGGGCGGCGGCCTGACCGCCAACATCATCGGGCTGGGTGCGATCATCCAGGATCTGCGTCTGGCCGGGCACGACGCGCCGCTGGTGCTCGGCTATGATCGTTTCGAGCACTATGAGACGGACACCGCCTTCTTCGGCACCGTCGTCGGGCGCTATGCCAACCGTATCCGCGACGGCCGCTTCACGCTTGCTGGGAAACGCTACCAGACCGAGCGCAATTTCCTCGAAAAGCACACGCTGCATGGCGGTTCGCAAGGTTTTTCGCGCCGGGCCTGGGCGGTTTCGCTGCATGGCAGGGATTTTGTCACGCTGACATTGCACGACCCCGACGGCACGATGGGCTTTCCCGGGGCGCTCGACGTGACCTGCACCTACCGGCTCAAGATCCCGGGCACGCTCAGCGTCGAACTGACCGCCACCTGCGAGGAGCCGACGCTCTGCAACCTCACCCAGCATTCCTATTTCAACCTGGATGACGGCGGCGCCGGCGACATTCTCGATCACCGGCTGATGCTGAATGCCGGCGCCTATCTGCCGGTCGACGCGGATCTCATTCCGACAGGCACGGTAAAGCCGGTCGACGGCACGCCCTTCGATTTTCGCCAGGCGCGGCCGCTGCGCATGGAGACCGAGGGCGAGCAGCTCCCTTACGACCAGAATTTCTGCCTCGCCTCGACGCGCGGGCCGCTGAAGCAGGCGTCGTGGGCGCAAGGCGCGAATTCCGGCGTCGAGATGGAGCTCTGGACCACCGAGCCAGGTGTCCAGCTCTATACCGGCCAGTATCTGGCACCGTCCTCGCCTGGACTGGGCGGACGCCAGTACAAGGCCTTTTCGGGCTTCTGCCTGGAGCCGCAAATCTGGCCGGATGCGCCGAACCGGCCGTATTTCCCGCAAGCCACGCTGTGGCCGGGCCAGATCTATCATCACGTGACGGAATACCGGTTCAGGCTGCCTTAGGGCATGACCCCCGGAAACCGGCATGGTTTTGCTGCGCTGACCTCCGGTTCGGAAAGGATCATGCAAAATTCAAAGTGTTATAGCGTCCTTTGCGCGTCCAATGACGCGCGGCGCTCTGGAGTCAAAACGCAATCACTCTGAACGACCGACTTCGAACCCTCTCGGACCTTTGACGCCGAGAGCCCTGACGACGCAAGTTGACCCGTTGAAGACGTTCATCCGCACCCGGTCGAAAGTCAGGAACGGCTGACGAGCGGTCATTCACCGCGCGGCCAACGGCGCGTTCTGGCTCCGACGCTTCCATGGGTGTAGGGTTGTGCCATAAAGAGGCGCATATGGCGGTTCCCCCTCTCAATCGGAAGCTGCTGGCGATCCTGGCGGCCGATATGGTTGGCTACTCGAAGGCGATGGAGGCCGATGAGGCCGGAACCATTGAGCGATTGAAAACCGTTCGTTCCGAGGTGTTCGACCCCGCCATCTCCCAGCACCATGGCCGCGTCGTCAAGTTGATGGGCGATGGCGCGCTTGTCGCCTTCGAAAGCGTGGTCGACGCAGTCGCCTGCGCAGCGGAAATCCAAAGCGCGGCGGCCGCGCGCAATGAAGGTCTGCCAGAGCCTGAGCGCATCGTGTTCCGCATCGGGGTCAATCTGGGCGACGTTGCGCTGGTTGACGGCGATGTCTATGGCGACGGCGTCAATGTCGCCGCGCGGTTGCAGCAACTCGCTGAGCCGGGCGGCGTGATCGTATCGGGCACGGCCTTTGACCATCTGCAGGGCAAGCTTGATTTGCCCCTCGATTTCGCCGGCGAGCAGCAGGTCAAGAACATCAGCCGCCCCGTGCGGATGTACCGACTGAGGCTCGATGGCAAGCGGGTGCGTTGGACCTTACGCAAGGCGATGCCGCGCTGGACCAGGACGACTGCAGCGGCCATCGTCGTGCTGGCTCTGGCGGGTGGAGGGACCTGGTGGTTCTTTCAGCCCGCGCCGCTGGGGGCCAAGCCATCGGTCGCGGTGCTGCCCTTCAATAATTATGGCGGCGACGAGGCCACCGGGCGTTTGGCCGATGGCTTGACTGAGGATATCATAACCGACCTCGCGCGGTTTCCCGAACTTGAGGTCGTGGCCCGGAATTCGACGGAAGTTTACAAAGGCAAGCCGGTGGATGCCCGCCAGGTAGCAAGTGCGCTCCATGTCGGCTTCGTACTAGAAGGCTCTATCCAGCGGCAAAATGGGCGGGTGCGGGTCACCGCGCAGTTGATCGATGCACAAACCGGCAACCATCTTTGGTCGGATCGTTGGGACCGGCCTGCTGAGGACGTTTTCGCCGTCCAGACCGAGATCGCAGAGCAAGTCACCAACCGTCTGGGCGGCGGCGTAGGGTTGATTCAGGCGGCCGGGCGGGCCGCGGCCAAACGTAAACGACCTGAAAACCTGAATGCTTATGATTATTATCTGCTCGGGACCGAGAAGATTGAAAAGATCACCATAGCGGATGAGGAGGAGGCCATCGCGCTTCTCAACCGCGCCGTTGAGCTGGACCCCGGGCTGGCCCGGGCCTGGGTAGAACTTTATCATGCTCATGGTATATTGGCTGGCTTCGGTATCAATCCCGAGAGCGAGATCAAGGCGGCTGCCGATGTGGCCGAACGCGCGGTGCGGCTCGATCCAAGTGACGCTGAGGCACACGCCGTGTTTGGTATGAGCCTCAGCCAGAAGGGCGACAACGCCCGCGCCAAGGCTGAGCTGGACACGGCCCTTCGTCTAGCTCCCGGTTCGTCCGAAATCCTGACATTCTATACCGGCTTTGCGGCACGCTTCAATGAACCCGAACGCGGCGCTCAGATGGTCGACCAAGTAATGCGGCTCGACCCGAACTACCCGATGTGGACGTCCAACTTCTTCGCCCCTGCCTATTTTATGGCCGGCCGATATGAGGACGCGTTGAAGATGCTGGAGCGCATGACGCCTAACAACTACGACAAGTGGAAGTGGGTGGTGCTTAGCAGCTCCCTTGCGGCTCTGGGTCGAATGGATGAGGCGAATGCTTCGGTTAGGGAAACTCTCAAGCAGTACCCGGACCTGACCGTCGAGAGCATGATTAATGAAGTGGGCTTGAGCACTAAAGAGCGCAGCCGGTTTATTGAAACAATGCCGCTCGCCGGCTTTCCGGCTTGCGCCAAGCCCGAGGCGCTGGCGAAACTCGCCAAACCTGTGCGATTGTCGGAATGCGAGGCGGGGGAGGCGAAGCCTCTCGGGCAGCCATAGAACACCCCTGTGCAAAGAAAGGCGAGGGCCGCTGCTCGCCAGCGCGCGAACGGCGCGCGTTGCCAGGAACGACCGCTGTGCATCGAAAGCGACAGTTCACTGGCCAAACGATGAATGGCGGCAAGTGGCGCTTAAATTTGGGTCCTTATCGGCTGCCGGAGAGCCAATCGCTCTCGAGTGCAGGCACTCCAGTGGAGTCCAGACGTTGGATTGGACCCTCGACCTCTACAAAAGCTCACTGAGCTTCGGGTCGGGCTACGACGGCATTCCGAAGCGATCGCTTCGGCGAGAAGTCGTCGTTCTCAATCGGGCGAAGGGGGAGACATCGGCGAAGACGGCATAAGGGAGGATGGGCCAGACCGAGCCGACGGAAAGGTCGTAGCCATTGGAGCGCATAGCGCCTGGCCGGGAGGCCGCCGCCAGCCAGACTTACGCGGCGCGTCGTTGAGCGAGGTGGAGACCCGAACGGGCTCGACGAGGGTCCACGGCGGTCACAATGTGGTGGTGGTGATCGCAGTAGACGCGATCCGGCGAAGTTGGCCCAGCACAAAAACGATAGCCGCCGGGTACTGACGGGTCTTCGCTCACCGGGAAGCGGCACTGATAGAGGCCTAGCTGAATGAGAGGGACGTCTCTCGAAGTTAGTCTGATATTTTCAGGCATGATGGTTTCCTAGTTCACAGCAATTGCCGGCTGACGGCCGCAGTGCGACCCGTCGGGGCGAGCTTCTCTCGTTTGGGAGGGCTACGGACCATATGGTGTTGGTAGCACCGTCAATGAAGCCCGACGCCCTGCTTCTGAAGCCAATAGTTTGCGACTTAAGGCCACACCCGCGAACGCATTGGCAATCTACCATCGTGTCCCCGAGGCACCCGCCCGCCGGTGTTTGTCGGCGGCGGGGCACTGGCTTGTGGCCCCCTATGAGACGCGCTCTGCCGACACCCTCGTTCACAGTCCGGACCACCTCATGCCGGGTCGCTCTAGCCGCCAAAACCCAAATCACTCTAAGACGACCGAGTTCCGACCCTTGCAGCGATCAGTTGCGAGCGTCGCATGACGCGATCTGACCCTGAGCTGCCCTTCGTCAGCCCATTTCACTGCCCGATAGCCGACATTCGCGGCAATCGGCACTGATCCCTTGCTGACCTTCTCCAAGACGATCCCCAAGGGCAAGTCGTGGCCCCAATGGGGACAATCGACAGGCGCGATCACCCTATGTAGCTGCTTGACGATCGAGCCTCGAAGTCAGCCTGATAGACTTTTGAAATGGGCGGCATAAAATTCGCTTTTCTGCTTTCAATGAAAGCAACGCGAAATGGCCGAAGAACGCGTCCAACGCCGCCTTGCCGCCATATTGGCTGCCGACGTGGTGGGCTACAGTCGACTTCTGGACCTGGACGAGCAAGGAACGTTGGCCGCGTTAAGGAGGAGGAGGAAGGAAATCCTCGAACCACTCGTCCGCGACCGTCACGGCCGTATTGTAAAAGTGATGGGTGATGGCGTTCTGGTTGAGTTCGGAAGCGCGGTGAACGCCGTGTCATGCGCCGTGGACCTTCAGAAGCGGATGGCGGCCGCAAACGAGGGTGTGACCGCCGACCGGAGAATCAACCTGCATATCGGCATCAATCTGGGCGATGTCGTTGTCGAGGACGGCGATCTGTTCGGCGACGGCGTCATTGTCGCAGTGCGGCTCCAGGCAATGGCCGGGGCAGGAGATGTCTGTGTGTCCGGCAGCGTCTACGACCAAGTCAAGCGGAAGCTCGATTGCGGCTTCGACGAACTTGGTCCGCAAGCGATCAAGAACGTCACCGAACCGGTGTCTGTCTACCGGATCCGGTTGTCGACCGCATCGGACGATGGCGGGCTCGCGGACAACGCGCCTCTGCAGCTCCCCGCCAAGCCCTCCATTGCCGTCCTCCCCTTTACGAACATGAGCAATGATCCGGAGCAGGAGGCATTTGTCGATGGCCTCACCGAAGACTTGATCACGGATCTGTCGAGGACAAGCGAGTTGTTCGTCATCGCTAGCAACTCGGCATTTGCATACAAAGGCAGGCACGTGGATGTGCGTCGCATCGCGCGCGAACTGGGAGTTCGCCATCTTCTTGAAGGTAGTGCACGGCGGGCCGCTGGACGGGTGCGTATCAACGCCCAACTGATCGACGCGATCGCGGGTGACCACCTTTGGGCCGAAAGATTCGACCGGAGCCTAGAAGATATCTTCGCCGTTCAGGACGAGGTGACCGGCAAGATTGTCGAGGCTCTGGTTGGCCGCCTGATCGCCGCGCCGGCGCGCAACAGACCGAGCAACCTGGAGGCCTATGATCTCTGTGTGCGTGCCCGGGCCCTTGGCCTGCAAACGGCGCTCACCGCGAAAGAGGCCATTTTGCTGCTGAACCGGGCAATCGCGCTCGACCCGGAATACGCGGAGGCGCACCGTTGGCTGGCACTCAACCTCTGGCTGGGCTGGGAGTTCTGGGACGAACCGATGGACCCCAACCGCACAAGAGCGCTCGCCGAAGCACAGCTGGCGGTCGAACTCGACCCGAACGACGCCGGGAACAGATGGGTATTGGGCGTCATACTGGGACATGAGAGTCGCTGGGTGGAATCGGATGCCGAATTCGATGCTGCCCACGAGCTGGATCCCAACCACGCCGACGCTTGGGCGATGCGGGCCGAGTTGACGACGGAAAAGGGGCGACCTGCCGAAGCCATAGAGCAGGTCCGCAGGGCACTGCGACTCAACCCTCACCCGCCCGGTTGGTATTACTGGATGTTGGGCCAGGCCCAATATGCCATGGGCGACTACGAATCCGCGATCCAAACGCTGCGCAGGCCCGAAACCTATCGCACGACTTCACGACGCCTGCTTGCAGCAAGCCTTGCGCAACTTGGCCGTTTGGAGGAAGCGCGCTGGGAGGCGAAAATGTTCATGATAAGCAATCCGCACTTCACTATCCGGCACTGGTCGGATTCGCAGCCATTCCCAGCCGAAGACGTGCGACGGCATATCGTGGAGGGCTATCGCATGGCGGGGCTGCCAGAATGACTGTCATTGGCTGTACCTTCGGCCTGCTGTCGACAGGCGTCCCAAGGCTGTCGCAGCAGCGAACATTTGGTCTTCTGACGGAACGAAATTCGCCATATCGTGCGTTTGTTTCGCCTCACGGTCACGCAGCTTGTCGATGATGGCACCTATTTCGTCGTGGAGCACGACGGCGTCCTGGCAGGGTGCGGTGGCTGGAGCCGGCGCACGACCATGTATGGTGGTGATCAGTCACCGGGACGCAACGCGGCACTGCTTGATCCAGCCACGGACGCGGCGCGTATCAGAGCCATGTATACGCATCCGGACTTTGTCCGGCGAGGCGTCGGCCGCCTTATCCTTTCGCTGTGTGAACGTGCCGCTAAGGCTGAGGGCTTCCGCCGTGCCGATCTGGCAGCCACGATGGCAGGAGAGCCGCTCTATCGAGCCTGCGGCTACCAACCCGCCGAGAAATTCGTCGATGACCATGGCGGCGCTCCGGTTCCGATCCTGATGATGAGCAAGACGCTCTGAGCTACGCTCAAAGGCCACTCGCTCGCGGCCGGCACTCGCTCCGGCCAGTATGGCAGGAGGAGGATGCTGGAGATTGAACCAGGCCATCTCGAACGAAACAGTACTTCGCCTGTACTTCCGCTCCATGGTCGAGTCGCGACCGACGTGGAGGTTTTCGCGAACGTCTCGAGATGGCGCACGTGGTAGGGTGGCGCGTTGAGTTTAACCGGATCAAACGACCATCCGCTTCGGGTCCGCATCAGGTCGTAGCGAGAACGACCGCAATGGTGAAGCGCCATGATTGTCAGCAAATGGCGCTCTGTGCTCATTCCCGCCGACTAATTCAAACGGCAAGTTCCGCCCATCTGGGCCATTGGCGGCAGCCAGTCTGATTGAGTTTTGACCCTAATCCTCAAACGCGGCCCTCAGCGTTTCGAACGTCGCAAACACGCCCAATGCAGCGCCCTCGGGATTCTTGGTCGGTGGCAGAGCTTCAGCTATCCGGCGCACCAAGGTCGTCTCAGAACCGGCTGGAGCGTTCTTTCGGCTGAGGCGACTTCAAGCCGTGACAGGAGCATTCCGGATCAGCGGGAAGTCGCGCGGCGGTCTCCAGCGCGACCCGCGAGGCTGTCATGGAGAGACTGGGCAGCACGTCCTCCTGCAGCAATTTCTGGCGATTGCGATCCATATAGTCGTTGAAGCCCGCCGTCACGAACGCGCAAGGCACGAAACACGCGCCGATCTCGCGCGACAAGGTCGCCTCAGGGGCGATGGAATGGTTGAGTACATCCGCCCCCATGCCCCGATATGCCAAGGCTTCGGCAGGCGTTGTCAGCCGGGGCCCATAACAATGGGCAGCCACCAACTGCTGTTCGATGCCATAAACGCGGCATTCGGCTGGCCAATGACGGCGGGCCGTTTCGACCAGAACCGCCGCACATCTTGGACACACGATTTGCTTGCCCGAACAGTCGAAGCTCTGGCGGTCAGGAAGCAGTGAAAACGGGGTCTGCGTCAGTTCGATGATGTCGGCGGCCACGACCATGTCGCCCGGCTGGATCGCCTTGTTGACGGCGCCTACAGTCGAGCAGGCGAGAACTTGCCGTACACCCGCCCGCATCAATACCCAGAACGCGCGGCGATGGCAGGAATGGTCGATACGGTCGCGGGGATTGCCGTGCGAATACATGCACAGCGCGCGTTTTGCTCTCCCTTCCGCTGTGATCGACGCATCGAACTCGAGCAGCTTCCAGTTGTCGGTGCGACCGAAAGGTGTTTCAAAACTCATGTCGCGCCGCAAGGTGCGCACACCATCGAATTCGACATCTTCCGGGAAGGCAAGCCCCCAGTTTGCCGACCCGGTGATGATGGCCAACCCTACCTGAGGGATGTCCGTCGAATGATCCGTCAGATCGTCGGCTGCATGGTAATTGGTGGGCATGTTTCCAGTCTCGGTCAGGATTTTTGGCGAAGGGTCACAATCAGGACCACGGCCACGACGATGACGGTCCACAATGTCGAGATCGCCGCAATGGTCGGATCGATCTGATCGCGCAGCGACAGGAACATAAGCTTCGGCATCGTGCTATTGCGACCACTTGCGATGAAGATCGAAATCACGGACTCGTCGAGCGAAGTCAGGAACGCCATTAATGTCGCCGACAGCAAGCTGATCCGAAGTTGCGGAACGATGATTCCGCCAATGGACCTGGCCCAGTTTGCACCGAGGCTGCGCGCCGCCTGAACCTGGTTCCAGTCAAAGCGGGCGAGAGCGGGTAGCAACACAATGCAGGCGACCGGAACGGCCAGCACCACATGTCCGACCAGCACACCGAATAGCGTTCCGATCAGATGTTGTGCGGCCAACACAAAGAAGAGACCGATCGCAAGCAGGATACCTGGGGTGATCGAGGGGGTCAGCAGGACGCTCTGGATGGCCGCAGCGGTCTTTCCGCCCAGCCGATTCATTGAAATGCAGGCGAGCAGCGCGAAAGGCACCGCGATCAACGCCGTCAACGTCCCAAGGATCAAACTCGTTCTGAGCGCGGCCATCCACGTTGCCGAGCCGAAGAAGTTCTCGTACCAGCGCAACGAGTAGGCGTGCGGCGGAAACTCGAGGAGATTCGACGCCGAAAAGGAAAGCGGCACCACCACGAGCGTCGGCAGCATCAGAAATGCCATGATAAGAGCGGCAAAGCTCCAGAGCAAAATGCGGGCGAGCCTGTTTTGCGGATAGGCTTCAAGCATGGGAGGCTTCCACGGTGTTCTGGGCCACCAGACGGCGTGCCGCCAGCAACATCACACCGATCAGCGCCATAAGTACGAGGAGCAGAATGCCCAGGACGCTTGCCGATCCCCAGTCCTGAAAGGTCGATAGTGTACGCTCGATCCGGGTAGAGAGCGGATTTACCTTGCCGCCGCCAAGCACCGCCGGCGTGATGAAAAAACCTATGGCGTAGATGAGGACGATGATCGAACCCGAGAAGATGCCGCCCGCCGAAAGCGGCATAATGACTGTGCGGATGACCTGCCTGAGAGTGGCTCCCATGCTCGCAGCCGCGCGAATGAGATTTGGGTCGATATCGCGCATCGCAGCATAAACAGGCAGCAGAAAAAGTGGCAGCATGTAGTGCACCATGCCGATGAGCGTTCCCGTGAAGTTGTAGACCAGCGGCAATGGCTCCGCCGTCAGGCCTGAACCGGTCAAAGCCGCGTTGATCAGGCCGTCGCGCCGCAAGAGCACGAGCCAACCATAGGTACGCACCAGAATAGAGGTCCACAGCGGCAGCATGACGAACGCCATGAGCACGTTGGCCAGCCTTGGTCTGATGCTGGCCAGAGCCAGCGCCAGAGGGGTACCGAGAACAATGCAGGCCGCCAGCGTACCCAAGGACAGTTCGAGGGTCGTGACGAGCGCCGACCATGTCAGTCCGCTCGAAAGGACCTTCTCGTAATTGCCGACGGTGTACTCACCCCCGGTGGTCAGGAAGGATTGCCGGATGATCCAAAGGATGGGCAGTATCGCCGCCAGTCCAACGATGAACAGCGCCGGGAGCGAAAGTGAAAGAAAAAACCGCCGCTCGCGCCGCGCATCCGCAGCGAGCGCCGGGTCCCGGACGACGATCACGCCATCGCTCCCGGTATCGCGTGAACCTTCGCTGCTGGTGCATATGCGGTCATCCGCTGACCGGCGGCAAGCTCGGCGCAGCCGCCGGCCAGCGCTGCCGGAATGCAGACAAGAACCTCTTGCCCGCCGTCAAGCGCCAGCGTCAAAAGCCAGTTCTCGCCGCGGAACGCTTTGGCGCGCAGTATTCCTTCGAGAGCCACTCCGTCTCCCCCGACGAGCTTCGCATCAAGATGGAAGCTTTCGGCGCGGATCATCAGAGTTTCGCGTGATGCTTCGGCGCCGTCGATTCTGCGCGCTGAGCCCGGGGCCACAATGTTGGCCTCGCCCATGAACTCCGCGACGAAGCGGGTCGATGGACGATCATAAATCCGCTGCGGCGTATCTATCTGCTGGATGCGGCCAGAATTCATCACCGCAATCCGGTCAGACATAATCAGCGCTTCGCGCTGGTCGTGGGTTACATAGATTGTGGTGATCCGTAGATGATCATGCAGACGCCGGATCTCATACTGCATGCTCTCGCGCAGGTTCTTGTCGAGCGCCGACAGCGGCTCGTCCATCAACATCACGCGCGGTTCGAAGACGATAGCCCGCGCCAATGCCACCCGTTGACGTTGGCCGCCGGATAGTGCGGCAATATTGCGCTCCGCCAGACCATCCAGCTTCACGCGGGCCAAGGTATCAAGCGCCCGCTGACGCGCCTCCGCTCTCGGTACCTTGCGCAGCACCAGCGGATACGCGACGTTCGCCATGACATTCATGTGGGGAAACAAGGCGTAATTCTGGAATACTATGCCGATGTCTCGTTTGTTGGGCGGCAGGCGGGTGATGTCTCGATCGCCCAAGAAAAGTTTACCGGAATCCGGCCGGACAAAACCGGCCAGAGCCATGAGTAACGTGGTCTTGCCCGATCCCGATGGCCCTAGCAGCGTGAGGAATTCGCCAGCCTGGATGTCGAGCGAAACATCATCCAGTGCGACGTAGGACCCATAAGCCTTGTGCACGCTTTCGATGGTGATCGCGAGCGACTTCATCATGTGCTCCAGCCTTGAAGCGCGTCGCGTTCGACTGGCTTCACGCGACGCGCTTTAGGTTCTTGTTTTCATGCATGTCGTTGTCGCGCGCTGCACATTTTTGCGCGACATGCGTTAGAGCTGAGAGTCAGCGGGCCATCATTTCATCGAAGGCTCTTTGGGCAGCCTCGCCATTCTTGACCCACCATTCTGAATTGGAAAACACCGAAGTGCCAGCATTTTCAGGCGCGGTCGCAAGGGTCTTCAGACGGTCCTCGGGAATAAGGCCACCCTCATATGCCGCAGGATTGACGGGGCCGTAGGCAATGAAATCGGTCAGCTTGGCAACCCGCGCGGGCTGCGTCATCGCTGCGATGAGTTTCATGGCGGCCTCCTTGTTCGGCGCTCCCTTCGGCACCCCAAGGCAGTCCGTGCCGATGACCGAACCCTTGAACGTGTAGTCAGCCGCGCCGCCATCGGCTTTCACGGTTTGGGCCCGTCCGTTCCAGGTAATGACCAAATCCGCCTCACCATCTTTCAGCAACTGCGCGGACTGAGCCCCCGAGGTCCACCACACGGCGACGTTTGGTTTGATCGCTTCAAGCCGCTTGATGGCGCGCTCTAGCCCTTCCGGCGTGCTGAGCACGGAATAGACGTCCGCCGGTGCCACGCCATCGGAGAGAAGCGCGATCTCGATCGAGTCTTGCGCATTGGCGCGCAACGCGCGACGGCCAGAAAATTTGGCAACATCCCAGAATTCCGCCCACGTCTTCGGCGGGTTCTCGCCATAGGTCTTGGTGTTCCACGACATGACGGTGCCATAGGAGTCAAACGGATAGCAGTAGTCGGACTTTGCACCTACCGGCACGGATTTCGGATCGATGATCTTGTAGTCGAGCGGCTCCAGCAGCGATTGTGCGGCCGCCTGGGCACCTTCCGGTGAGCCCAGGTGAATGACGTCGGTCGTGACCGCACCCGAGGTGACCTGCATCTTCAAGGCGGCCAGGCCGTCGCTTAGGGTCTCCTCGCGGACATCATAGCCAAGCTCTTTTGCAGCAGGGCCCCACATGGCTTCCTTCATGGCGTTACCATAATCCCCACCTGCGGTCGTGATGGTGACTGTTTGCGCATGAACGGGCAGGGCAGCCGAGATTGCGAATGCTGTTAAGGAAATGCGTAGCCAAGACATAGGTTCTCCTCCCCAACTTTATCAAACATCGCTCAAAAGAGCCATTATTTTGTAATCGTAACGTTACGATTGCATCTCAATGCGCTGGAGTCAAGCTGCTTCCTACGGGAGTTTCGATTGACCGGGATGTCGAATTCGGTAACGTTATGGCGGTCAGCAAATCAGCCGGCGCTTTCGCAAATGAAGTCGGGCGAACAATGGCCAATCTAAAGCAGATCGCCGCGGAACTTTCCCTCTCGGTGACCACGGTGTCCCGCGCTCTGAAGGATGGGCCGGAGGTGCAGCCCTCGACCATAGCCCGCGTCAAGGAGGCGGCTAAGCGGGTCGGCTATTTGCCAAATCATCATGGTCGCGCGCTCAAAACCGGTCGAACGCAGACGCTGACGGCAGTACTCCCGATGGAAACACGAGACCATCTGTCCGATTTGTTGAAGCTTCCTTTGATCGAAGGCATGACGCTGGCGGCGCGGCAAGCCGGTTATAGTCTGTCCATCTATTCCACCACTCCCGACGACGATCCCGTTGAGAGTGTGCAGCGCCAGCTTCAGGCGCGCAACGCAGACGGCCTGATCATCACGCGTCTGGTGTCGGCTGATCCGCGCGTCAAGCTGCTGCTGGACAAACGCATGCCGTTCGTCGCGTTTGGAAGAACCGACCTGGATATCGCGTATCCTTATGTCGATGTCGATAATGAACAGATTGCCTACGAGGCGACCCGGCGGCTCATGGATAAGGGCTGTCGACGCATTGCGCTGCAACTTCTCGTTCCGGAGGACCAGACGAGTGCCATGCGTCTTTCCGGGTATGGAAGGGCAATGGCCGAGGCTGGTATTCCGATCGACCAATCGTTGATCGGTCATGGCATGTTCACCATGGAATCGAGCGCAGGCTGGTTCGATCGCTTGCTGGCGTCATCAGATCCGCCAACGGGCTTGGCGTGCGCCAACGAACTGGGCCTTCTGGGAGCGTTGCACGCTCTCGGCAAGCGGGGTCTTACACCTGGCCGCGACGTCCACATCGTCACCCGTGACAGCACGCGGCTGGCACGCTTCCTGCCGGCAAAGATCGGAGTTCATTCCGTGGATATGGCGGGTGTTGGACGCAAACTTATCGAAGTCCTGGAGAGCCGGATCATCAATCCGCTTGGGCCGGTGGAGACAGTCTTGGTGCAAGGCAGATTCGAGCCGGCCGAATAATCCGGGCTGCCCTCAGGAGGCCACCTCGTCTTGAACCGGCCGGATCAGCGCCTTTGCGGCAGCTGCTCCCGCCGCTAGGATACGATCCGATAATTCCGTTCCTTCCACGGCGCGCGCGAGTTGGAGCGCGCCGATGAGCGTTGCAAACATGCCCAACGCAGCGCCCTCGGGATCGTTCGTCTGCGGCAGAGCTTCAGCTATCTGGCGCACCAGGGATTGAGCGCGCTCGGCATAGAGGGCTCGCGTTTCAGGCGGCTGCCGCGCGATTTCCGGCAACAACGCGGCCGAAGCGCAACCCTTTCCAGGATTGTCCCGGTGCTCGGCCGATAGATACGTCTCTATGGCCATTTCCGGACCGCCGGCGGCCAATGCTTCCTGCACTTGATGCGACTGCGCGTCCAAGGCCACCGCGACGCTTTCACGGACGAGCTCCGCCTTCGACTGGAAGTGCGGATAGAAGGCGCCGTTCGTCAGCCCGGCGTCGCTCATGATGGTTGCCAGCCCGGACGCCGCGATGCCGTCAGATCGAAAACGTTCGGCGGCGACCTCCATGATCCGGCTGCGTGACGCGTCTTTTCGGCCCTTTTCGTAGCGCATAGTCTTTCTTCCCTGTCCTGCTATTGCATTATGCTCATAATCTGATATTACTACCATAATTCAATTCGTGGAAATAAGCTAGACCTCTCGAACCTGGAACATCAAAAATGAATGGGAATTCTGAAAAGACCGCAATCGTGACCGGAGCCTCCTCGGGCATCGGCCGCGCCAGCGCCGAGGCCTTGGCGCGGGCGGGTTTCACTGTCTTCGGGACAAGTCGCCGCAAGACCAGTAATGGTCCGGGCGGAGTGACCATGCTGGCATGCGACGTGACCGATGATGCGGCCGTCAATGCGCTCGTTGCCAACGTGCTCGCGCAGACCGGCCGGATCGATCTCCTGGTCAACAATGCTGGTGTCGGTCTGCTAGGCGGCGCCGAGGAATCCTCGGTCGCACAGGTACAAGCTCTATTCGACGTCAATCTGTTCGGCGTCATGCGGATGACCAATGCGGTGTTGCCGTCGATGCGGCGGCGCGGCGAAGGGCGCATCATCAATATCGGCTCGATCCTGGGACTGGTACCCGCGCCATACTCAGCTCATTACTCGGCGGTCAAGCACGCGCTCGAAGGCTATTCGGAATCGCTCGACCACGAGGTGCGCGCCTTCAACGTCCGCGTTTCCGTCATCGAGCCGGCATTCGTCCGCACCGTCTTCGACCAGAACGGCATCGAGCCGGATTCGCTGTTGAAGGAATACGATCGGGCTCGAGCCGGGCTCAAGGCGCTGCTGGGCGATGTGATGCCCAAGGCCGATCAGCCGGAAGTGGTGGCGGATGTGGTTGTCAAGACAGCGACCGATGCCCGTCCGCGGCGGCGCTATACCGCTGGCAAGGCAGCGCGCCAGGTCAGCCTGCTGCGCCGCTTTGCCCCCGCGGGGATTTTCGACAAGAGCCTGCGCAAGCAGTTCCGACTGCCGGTCTGAACAACGGCGAGCCAGACGATTTCACGCACATGCGACTAGCAACTACGACACATTTGGCCAGGCCCTACGAAACGGAGGCGCCAAGCATGACACATAGATCCAATCGGTCGCCGCGTTCACCGGCGTTGTTCCAGGACGCGCCAACGCGCTCCGTCGATGTCGGCGGCATAGCTTTTGCGTACAGGGAACTCGGGCCTAGGACGGGCGTGCCAGTGATCCTGCTCAACCATCTGGCTGCTCAGCTGGACAATTTTGATCCGCGCATCGTCGATGGCCTCGCTGCGACCCGGCGGGTAATTGCCTTCGACAATCGCGGCATCGGCGCTTCGGGTGGCAAAACTCCGTCGACCATTTCCGGCATGGCGCGGGATGCAATCGCCTTTGTCCGGGCGCTGGGGTTCGAAGAAGTCGATCTCTTCGGCTTTTCACTCGGCGGCTTCGTGGCGCAAGAGATTGTGCTGACCGAGCCCAAGCTTGTGCGCAAACTCATCCTGGCTGGCACGGGGCCGGCCGGTGGGCAAGGCATCGACAAGGTGACGCCGCTGACGATCGTGGACATGATCAAGGGCGCGCTGACTTTTCGGGATCCGAAGTACTATCTCTTCTTCACAAGAACGACGAATGGGCGCCGCGCCGCAAACGCATTTCTGGAACGGCTGAAGGAGCGCCGGAATAACCGGGACAAGGCGATATCGCTGAGCGCGTTCGGCGCGCAACTCAAGGCGATCAAGGCCTATGGACTCCAGGCGCCTGAAGACCTGAGCACCATCCGCATTCCCACTTTGGTTGCGAATGGCGACCAGGACAGGATGGTGCCGAGCAGCAATACCTATGATCTCGCAGGGCGTATCCCGGGGGCGCATCTGGTTATCTATCCGGATGCCGGGCATGGCGGGGTATTTCAGAACTACGCCGATTTTGTCCCGAAAGCCCTGTCCTTCCTCGAGGCTGAGGCCTTGCCGCAGGGCGGCTATGCAGCTGAAAACGTTCGGCTTGTTTCGTCCCGAACAACAACAGACATTCTTAGAAAGTAACTGCCATGAAGGCATTCGTTGTCGATAAGTATAACAAGAAGGGCATTCTGCGGCTGGCCGAAATGCCGGAGCCGGAGCTCCAGGACAGCGATGTCTTGGTCGAGGTCCATGCCGCAGGGGTGAACCTGCTCGATTCCAAGATCAGAACCGGGGAATTCAAGCTCATCCTGCCTTATCGCCGGCCCTTCATCCTGGGCCACGACGTGGCTGGGAAGGTTGTTCGCGTGGGATCGAAAGTCCGCAAGTTCAAGGCCGGCGACGATGTCTATGCGCGGCCGCGCGACGGCCGGATTGGGACATTCGCCGAATTCATTGCCGTGAATGAGGCCGACGTAGCCTTGAAGCCCGAGAATCTCAGTATGGAAGAGGCGGCGTCGATTCCCCTGGTCGGTCTCACCGCCTGGCAGACGCTCATCGAACGGGCAAACCTGAAGAAGGGACAGAAGGTCTTCATTCAGGCTGGTTCCGGCGGCGTCGGGACATTTGCTATTCAGTTGGCCAAGCACCTCGGCGCGACCGTTGCGACAACCGCGAGCGCGGCGAGTGCCGATCTGGTCAAAAGTCTCGGCGCCGATGTCATCGTCGACTACAGGAAAGACGACTTCGAGAAAGTTCTGTCGGGCTACGATGTCGTCTTGAACAGCCAGGACGCCAAGACACTGGAAAAATCCCTGAGCGTGCTGAAACCGGGTGGCAAGCTCATCTCCATCTCCGGTCCACCGGATGCCGAATTTGCCAGGGAAAAGGGGCTGAACTTGATGCTGAGGCTGGCGCTGCGCTTCCTGAGTCGC
Source organism: Mesorhizobium sp. M0074 (assembly GCF_040322975.1). Taxonomy (NCBI): domain Bacteria; kingdom Pseudomonadati; phylum Pseudomonadota; class Alphaproteobacteria; order Hyphomicrobiales; family Phyllobacteriaceae; genus Mesorhizobium; species Mesorhizobium sp. M0074. The sequence continues at coordinate 154,007 of NZ_JAMYUM010000004.1, read as the reverse complement.
GGAATTCGGGCCAAAGCCAAGCGCCGCGGCGTGCAGTTTTCGTTCCTTTTCATGTGGGCGCAGGGCGATCAGCTGAGCAAAATCACCGCTCTCATCGAAGCCGGCGCGATCCGCCCGGTTGTGGATCGGGTCTTTCCATTCGAAGCGACCAATGACGCCCTGGCCTATGTCGAAACAGGACGCGCTAAGGGCAAGGTCGTCATCAAGGTCAGATAGCAGTTGCCTCGAACGCTGCCCTCAGCGTCTCGAACGGCGCCAGGGCGCCGCGCACCTGCACGACGGCGGCGGCAACGCGATGGGCGCGCAGCACCGCCTCTGCCGGGGCATGGCCGGCAAGTCGGGCGGCGAGGTAGGCGCCGTTGAAGGAGTCCCCGGCGCCGGTGGTGTCGACCGGCGCGGCGACATGCACCGCCGGAACCGATTGCAAGGTTCCGTTTTGCGCGATCAGCGCCGGTTCCTCACCGTTCTTGACCACGACTTCGCCGGCCAGCTTTCGCAGCCGTTCAGCTGTTTTCTGCGGTGTCGTATCACCAAACAGCATCTGCTCGTCGGGAAAGGTCGGGAGCGCGATGTCGGCGACGGCGAGCGCCTCGAGGATCGCGGCCTGCGCTTCCTCGCTTTGGCGCCATAGCCGCGGCCGGTAATTGGGGTCGAAGGCAATCAGCGAGCCGGCCGCGCGCGCCTTGGCCACGGCCGTCAGCAGCACCGTGCGTGCGTCGTCGTCGAGGATTGCCAAAGTGATTCCGGAAAAATAGACAAGCGCCTGGTTTTCAAGGCTTTTCTGCAAAGCGGCTGGGTCCGAAGCCAACTGCCTTGCGGCCGCATCGGCCCGCCAATAGGTGAAAGAACGTTCGGCGCCGGTCAGCGTGATCGCATAGAGGCCGGGGCGGGCGCCCGCTATCACCGGGCTGGCGCCGATGCCGATGCCGCTCTCGGCCAGGAACTTGATCTGGTCGCGTGAGAACGGGTCGTCGCCGAAGGCCGACACATAGGTCGCCCGCCGCTCGCCGCTCAAGGCATGCAGCGCCCACAAAGTGTTGAACGTGTCGCCGGCAAAGCCCATGCGCCAGTTCGGCCCGGCCTGGCCCGAAAGCTCTAGCATGCACTCGCCGATCGAGGCGATGCCGTTTCCTGCCATGAAGCACTCCTCCATCCCTGCAATTGCGGTGCTGTAGCTTTTTGCAGCCGGCAGCGCCATGCTTGGCGACGGCGGATTCTTGCACTGGGCGCGATTTCCCACAGGGGCGTGGGACGCGATCTGCCCAGCGAAACGTTATCCGCAGAACAGGAATGGGTTTGGCATCGTTATGGCGTTATCTTCTTGGAGGCCTCGGCCTGGCTGCCTTGCTCGCCGGCGTGCTGGCAATCGTCTATCTGACGGCGCCGCGTGCGCCGCAACCAAGCTCGGATGTCGGCCGTTCCAAGACGACGGCGAACAAGCTGTTCGCGGCGACTTTCGAGCCCGAGAAAGGCGTCATCCGGCAGGGCGAACTGGAATCCTGGCTGCTCACGCTCAAAACCGTCGAGGGTGCGCCGGTGGAAGGTGCTGCGATAACGATTTCCGGCGGCATGCCGCAGCACAAGCACGGTCTGCCGACCAGCCCGCAGGCGACCGATTACCTCGGCGCGGGGCGCTATCGCATCGACGGGGTCAAATTCACGATGAGCGGGTGGTGGCAATTGCATTTTGCCATTTCCGCTGCGGCCGGTTCGGACACTGTCGTCTTCAATGTGGTGCTGTGAGCCATAGATGAGCCGGTTTCCCAGTCTTCTCGCGTTGGTGGTGGTGGCCGTGCTTGCCGGCTGCGGCAGACCGGAGTTTTCCGATGCCGAAAAGCAGACCATCGCCTCACTGGCCCTGTCCAAGCTGCCGCCGCTGAAGCCCGATACCACCAATCGCGTCGCCGATGTGCCGGCCGCCGCGGCACTCGGCTCGACGCTGTTTTTCGACACCGGGATGAGCGGCGACGGCACGGTATCGTGCTCGACCTGCCACAAGATCGACCGGCAGTTCCAGGACGACCTGCCGCAAGCGGTCGGCGTCGGCCGCACCAACCGTCGTACCATGCCGTTGGCCGGCGTCGCGCATGATCCCTGGTTCTTCTGGGACGGGCGGCGCGACAGCCTGTGGGCGCAAGCGCTGACACCGCTCGAAAATCCGCTGGAGCAGGCCGGCAACCGCGCCGCCTTCGCACATTACATCAAGGCCCGCTTCGGCGAGCGCTACGAGCGCATCTTCGGGCCGCTGCCTGACCTTTCGGGCGTGCCGGCCAATGCCGGCCCGTTCGGCACCGATGCCGAGAAGGCGGCCTGGAACGCCATGCCCGCCAGCCAAGCCGAGGAGGTCAACCGCGTCTTTGCCAATATCGGCAAGGCGATCGCCGCCTTCGAGCGCTCGATCGCGCCGCCGCAGACACGCTTCGACCGCTTTGCCCTCGACCTGGCTGCGGGCGCCGAGCCGAAAGGCGACGCCGCCTTTTCGTCGGAGGAAATCCTCGGCCTGAAATTGTTCATCGGCAAGGCCAATTGCGTGACCTGCCACAACGGCCCGCGTTTTACCGACGGCAGCTTCCACAATACCGGCGTGCCGCCGGTCGCGGGCCTGCCGCCGGATCGCGGCCGCGTCGAGGCGGTGGCGCAGGTCGAGGCCGATCCGTTCAACTGTTTCGGCGCCTTTCGCGACGGCGATGCCAGCGCCTGCCGCGAGTTGCGCTTCATGGTCAAGACCGGGCCGGAACTCGTCCGCGCCTACAAGACGCCGTCGCTGCGCGGTGCCGCCACCCGTCCGCCCTACATGCATGCCGGGCAGTTTTCCTCGCTCGACGAGGTGGTGGCGCATTATTCCAAGGCGCCGGCAAGTGTCGAGGGTGTGTCAGAGGTCCACCCGCTGCAGCTTTCGGACCACGAGCGCGCGGCGCTGGTGGCGTTTTTGAAGACACTGGCGGAGTGACGTTGGGTTTGCCGGGACGTGAAGATAGATTTCGACTTTCCCGACTTGAAGCAAATTAAAAAGGTGGCAATCACAAAGCCTCGAGATTAGCTGAGACATCTCTCCACTTCGTCATCCCAGGGTCTGCGCCGCGTCGCTTCGCTCCTTGCTCCGCCCTGGGATGACGAAGGGATGGTGGGGATAGGCTAGTCGCCAGCGTTGGATCGGCCGCTGATATCGGTCTGTATGCAGAGATACTCACCGATCCTTCACCGTCTCCATCGCGACAAACGTCGAGGTCTGGGCTACGTGCGGCAGGGCGGAGATGCGCTCGCCAAGCACGCGGCGGTAGGCGGCGATGTCGGTGGTGCGGACCTTCAGCAGATAGTCGAAGCTCGATGCCATCATGTGGCACTGCTCGATCTCCGGCACCGCCTGCACGGCGCGGTTGAAGGCGTCGAGCGCGGCCGAGCGGGTGTCGGACAGTTTCACCTGGACGAAGGCGACATGGCCTTCGCCCATGCGCTCACGGTCGATGATCGCCTGGTAGCCCCTGATGAAGCCGTCCTTCTCCAGCCGTTTGACTCGTGCCTGCACCGGCGTCTTCGACAGGCCGACTTTAGCCGCCAGGTCCGACATGGAAAGCCGGCCATTGCTGCCCAGAGCCGACAGGATGTTCCTGTCGATCCGGTCCAATTGGTCTTCTGTCACTGGATTCCTGGTCGAATTGGAGGTGATCAGTCCTAATGATAGATCGATCGATCTGTTCTGTCGACTTCTTTGGACCGACTGCAATCCCTACTTATGTTAGCTTGCGCCGTTCGGTCCGGTGACCGCCGGCCCGCTCCCTTATGCTCGCTCTACAGGACCGCCATGCCAGCGCTCGACACCATCCGCCAGCAGATCCGTGCTAATTATTTGCCCGACGAAGACCAGGCGGTGAAGCGGCTGGCCGAGGCGGCCGGGCTGTCCGCGCAAGACCGCAAGGCGATTTCGGCCCGTGCCGCCGATCTAGTGCGGGCGGTGCGCGGCTCGTCCGATCCGCGGCTGATGGAGGTCTTCCTGTCCGCCTATGGCCTCTCGACCAAGGAGGGCGTGGCGCTGATGTGCCTGGCCGAGGCGCTGCTGCGCGTGCCCGACACCGAGACGATGGACGACCTCATCGCCGACAAGATCGCGCCGCACGACTGGTCGGCGCATTCGGGCGGCTCGAGCTCGATCTTCATCAATGCATCGACCTGGGCGCTGATGCTGACCGGCCGCGTGCTCGACGAAGGCGAGGGCGGCATCGAAGGCACGCTGCGCGCCATGGTGCGCCGGCTCGGCGAGCCGGTCATCCGCAAGGCGGTCGCGGCGGCCATGCGCGAGATGGGCGAGCAGTTCGTGCTTGGCCGCACGATCGCCGAGGCGGTCAAGCGCGGCCGGCCGATGACGCAGAAGGGCTATCTCTATTCTTTCGACATGCTGGGCGAGGCGGCCCGCACCGAGGCCGATGCGCTGCGCTACCTCAAGGCATATGCCGATGCGATCTCTTCGCTCGATGCCGGCGCCAACGGCCCCGACATCCGCCAGAACCACGGCATTTCGGTAAAACTGTCGGCGCTGCATCCGCGCTATGAAGTGACGCAGAAGGAAAAGATGCTGCCCGTCATGGCCGAGCGGCTTTGGTCGCTGGCGCTGGCGGCGCGCCATTCGCGCATGGGCCTCAACATCGACGCCGAGGAGGCCGACCGGCTCGACCTGTCGCTCGACGTCATCGAACGGGTACTGGCCGAGCCGGAGCTTGCCGGCTGGAACGGCTTTGGCGTCGTCGTCCAGGCCTACGGTCCGCGCGCGGCCTTCACCGTCGACTGGCTCTATGCGCTGGCGAAGAAATACGATCGCACCATCATGGTGCGGCTGGTCAAGGGCGCCTATTGGGACACCGAGATCAAGCGGGCTCAGACGCTCGGGCTCGACGGCTATCCGGTTTTTACCCGCAAAGCCAACACCGACGTCTCCTACCTGGCCTGCGCGAAGAAGCTTTTGTCGATGACCGACCGCATCTATCCGCAATTCGCCACCCACAACGCCCACACCGTCGCCGCCATCCTGTCGATGACGACGGAGCGCGATACATTCGAGTTCCAGCGGCTGCACGGCATGGGCGAAGCACTGCACGAGACGGTGCGCAAGGCCGAAGGCACGCGCTGCCGCATCTATGCGCCAGTCGGCGCTCATTCCGACCTGCTCGCCTATCTGGTCCGCCGGCTGCTCGAGAACGGCGCCAATTCCTCCTTTGTCCACCAGCTCACCGACGAGGAAGTCGAGCCGGAGGATATTGCTCGCGACCCGCTCGACACGGTGGAGAAACAAGGCCCCGCGGCCAATCCGGCGATCGTGCCGCCGTCGGCGATCTTTGGCCCCGGCCGGCGCAATTCCAAGGGCTTCGATATCACCGACACGCCGACGCTGGCGGCGATCGACAAGGCCAGGGCCGAGTTCGCCGGGCCGGACCGCTGGCACGCCAAGCCGGTCAGCCGCGCCGCCGGCTACGGCAAGCAGCGTCCGGTGGTCAATCCTGCGAAACCTTCGGAAGTGGTCGGCACGGTCAGCGAGGCCGGCGCCAAGCAGGTCGAGACCGCCGTGCGCATCGCCGTCGAGGCACAACCGGCATGGGCAAGACGCCCGGTCGCCGAGCGCGCTGCCATCCTCAACCGGGCGGCCGATCTCTACGAGGCGAACGCCGTCGAGTTCTTTGCGCTCGCCGCCCGCGAAGCCGGCAAGTCGCTCGCCGACGGCGTTGCCGAGGTGCGCGAGGCGGTCGATTTCCTGCGCTACTATGCGGCCGAGGCCGCCAATGCCGAGGCGGGCACCGAGGCGCGCGGCGCCATCGCCTGCATCTCGCCGTGGAATTTTCCGCTCGCCATCTTCACCGGCCAGATTGCAGCGGCACTCGTCACCGGCAATTCGGTGATCGCCAAGCCAGCCGAACAGACGCCGCTGATCGCCTTCCGCGCTGTCCAGCTGCTGCGCGAGGCCGGCGTGCCGGAAGACATCATCCAGCTTCTGCCCGGCGACGGCCCCACGGTCGGCGGCCCGCTGACCGCCGATCCGCGCATTGCCGGCGTCTGCTTCACCGGCTCGACCGAGGTCGCCAAGCTAATCGAAAAGCAGCTCGCCGACACCGCCGCGCCTGACGCCATGCTGATTGCCGAGACCGGCGGCCTCAACGCCATGATCGTCGATTCCACCGCACTTCCCGAACAGGCGGTGCGCGACATCCTCGCCTCCGCTTTCCAGAGCGCCGGCCAGCGCTGCTCGGCATTGCGCATTCTCTACGTGCAGAAGGACGTCGAGAAGAAGATGCTTGAGATGCTGAAAGGCGCGATGGAAGCGCTCAGCCTCGGCGACCCGTGGCGGATATCGACCGATGTCGGCCCGGTCATCGATGACGAGGCGCAAGCGTCGATCCGTGACTATTGCACCAAAATGGGCCTGCAGGGCCGGCTGATCGCCAAGCTCGAAGCGCCGAAGGACGGCCGCTTCGTTGCGCCGCACGTCTTTCGGGTCAAGGGCATCGAGGAGTTGGAGCGCGAGGTGTTCGGGCCGGTGCTGCATGTCGCCACCTTCGATGCCGACGAGATCGATGCGGTGATCGCTGCGATCAACCGCAAAGGCTATGGCCTGACCTTTGGCCTGCACACCCGCATCGAAGGCCGCGCCCAGCATTTCGTCGATGGCATCCATGCCGGCAACATCTACGTCAACCGCAACCAGATCGGCGCCGTCGTCGGCGCGCAGCCGTTCGGCGGCGAGGGCCTTTCCGGCACCGGGCCGAAGGCCGGTGGCCCACATTATCTCCGGCGCTTCCGCAAGGGGCCGGAAGCCGGCACCCATCTTGCCGAAGGCCGCAAGGTGACGGCGACCGAGCTCGCCGACAATCTGCCGGACCCGGCCTTTGGCGGCTGGTCGACGCGGCCGGATCGCGTCGCCATCCTGAGGAAACATCTGCGCGGCAAGGGTGCCGCGGCTATCGGCACTGCCGCCGGCATCGATTTCGGCCAGGTCGACCTGCCCGGGCCGACCGGCGAGGCCAACACGCTGTCGCTGTCGCCGCGCGGGCGCGTGCTGTGCCTCGGTCCCGACGCGGATACGCTGCTTGCGCAGACGATCCAGGCGCTGGCCGCCGGCAATGCCGTGCTCGCCGTCGCACCCGGCGCGCCGGCGGCACTTTCATCATTGACCGGCAAGGGCCTGCCGCTGGCGGCGATCGACGGCCGGCCGGACCCGGTCGAAGCGCGCTCGCTGCGGGTCGATGTCGTGGCCTTTTCCGGCACGCCCGAGGCCGCGCGCATCGTGCGCAAGGTCATCGCCGAGCGCGCCGGCCCGATCGTGCCGCTGATCAGCGAAGTCTATTATCCGGCCGCCTACGCCCACGAGCGCGCAGTCTGCGTCGACACCACGGCGGCGGGCGGCAATGCCAGCCTGCTGGCCGCGGCCTGAGGGTTTCGCCAGGGCTCGCGTGTCGCGGGCAGGGCAAATCGCTTGGGGTTGCGCTGTCCCTCACCCTTACCCTCTCGCTGTGAAGAACGGGGAGAGGGGTCGCCAGCGTTGCGTCCACGCCCCTTCTCCCCGGGGCGGCGCCGACTTTGATGCCTGATGAGAGCGATAGCTATCTGATACCGAGCGGCACTTCGAACTGCCAGGCCGAGCGACCGGCTCCGTCTGGAATAGGGGGAAAGGGAGAAGCCCGGCGGACTGCGTCGAGTGCGGCCTTGTCCAGCGCGGCAACACCCGAACTGCCCGTCAGCCTGGCCGACCGGACGCTGCCGTTCGAGCCGACGGTAAAGGCAACCGTAGCTGTGCCGGTGGCGCGCGTGCGTGTCGAATTGAAGGCCCGCACCAGTTTTGACCTGATCTTGCCGGGATAGTTCGTGACGGCTGCATTGCCGATGCCTGATTTGCCGCCCCTGCTGGCGGTCAGGATCTTGCCGTCCTTCCTGGCGTCGGCCATGCCGCGCGCGACATCCGTTTCGTCACGGCCGCCGGAGCCGGCTTTTTTCTTCTTGGTGTCGGCTTTGGCCGCAGCCTTGCCCGCCTTCTTGCGCAGGGCCGGCTTTTCAGGCTCGTTTGGTTCGACCTTCCTGGCCGGCTTGCTCTTTGCGGTTGCCTTCTTCGGCTGCCTGGGCTCAGGCTTGTTCGGCCTCGGTTCTTCCGCCGCGACGACGGTCTCGGCCGTCTCAACCGTTTCGGCCGGCGCCGGGTCGGCTGGTGCCGGTGCGCTTGTCTCGGCAGGCTCGGCCGTTTCGGCCGCGCTGACTGGCGGCGGCACGGCATTGTCGTCGGCAGGCACCAGCCTGTCGGTCGCAAGAACGTCGGGCGATGGGTCCTGGCGCGCCGGCTGGACAGGTTGCGCAGGCTCAGTCCGGTCGGCAACGGCAGCGGTTTCCATGGCGGCCTCGTTGACCGGCTCAACCACTTCTTTGTCCGATGTCTCCGCCGCATCGGTGACCGGCTGGAGCGTCTCCTCTGCCGCGGCCGCCTGCGCCTCGACCGTTTCGACCGGCTTGGCGTCGAGCATGGTCACCATCGTCACGTTGGCCACTTCCGGATCGTCTCCGACATCGCCGGCCGCCTGCTGCGGGTCGGCGCCGAGCAGCATTTCGCCTTGCTGGTCGGCACCTTCGATGCTTGGCCGGTCGTCCGGCAGCGTGAGGAAGGCCAGCGCCACCGCCACGTGGAATGCGCAAGAGCAGGCGATCGCCACCGTCCAGTTGCGGCGCCGCCGCGTCTGTCGTGCCTGCCGCAATGGCTCCATAGGTACCGCAGTCAAGTCGCCGTCGGCATCGGCGATGTAACTGTCTTCCGGCCTGTCGCGCGGCGAAACACGCAGCGCCCCGCGCGGGATGGCGAAATCCGGATCGTCCGGTTCCGGCGGCAGGAAACCGGCCAATGGCCACGCGACGGGGTTTCGTGCGAATGCGGGTTCCGGTCCCAAAATTCAGACCCCGAAGGCGATGCCGGTCCTGGTCTGCGTCTTCAGCCCGCGCATGCAGGCATTCGGCTCGGCGCCGGCGCATTCCGTGGCGCTGTTGATCAACACGCGGCTGACCTTGCCGCAATCCGTGCCGGCAAGATCGAAACGCGTCACCTTGGTCTTGCCTGCCGGCAGCTCCTTGAAATCGAGTACCGTCAGCCGGTCGACAACGCCGGCCCCGTTGAACAGCGCGATCTCGAACGCCGCCTTGGAAAGACCGGCGCCGAGATTGTTGGTGACCACGAAGGTAAGGCGGCAGCCCTTGTCGGAAGGCTGCGCGCCATTGAGCTCGAGGATCAGCGCCGGTGCTTGCTGCTGTGTCCATGCCGGAGCCGCCGCAAGCAATATTGCCAGCACCGCGGCGAACAGACGAAGGGATGCCGTCATGCCTGTCATTGTCGTCAGCCTCCAAACCTCATCGTCGCCGCCAGCTTCAGGGTGACGCCGGGCTCGTAGACGACGCTCGTCGTCGATGCGTTCAGCGGGTTGGCGTATTTGACGTCGAACAGATTGTCGGCGCGGAAATCGACCTTGAAATTGTCGGTCGCCTGGTAGCTGGCGAAGGCATTGACCAGTGTATAGTCCTTGGCCACCGGGTTGCCCTGCGGCTTGCCGTTGTACTGCACCTCGCCGCCGATGGTCAGCCTGTCCTCGAGGAAGCGAAAGCCGAGTTGCCCGGTGATCTGGGAGGAGGGGACGGTGACAAGGTCTGCCCGTTCGCCTTCATAGGAAATCGTGTGGCCATCGGTGAACGACGCCGAAAGCCCGGCAAAGCCCCAGGCGGCATCATAGACGCCCTCCATCTCGAAGCCGTGGATCCTGGCCTTGGCGAAATTCTGATACTGGAAGCAGATCGGTATGCCCGGACCGAACGGGCAGCCGCTGGTCGGGTCGAACGGCGAGAGCGTCACGCCGTCGATGTAATCGTCGACATTGTTGTTGAAATAGGCCGCCTTCAGCCGCAGCGCGTCGTCGGCCTCAATGACGCCGTTGGTACTGTAATTGACGCCGAATTCCACGGTCTTGCCGGTTTCAGGCTTGAGATCGGGATTGGGGAGGAACGGGAAGCTGACGCCGGCCGGATGATTGCCGCTGATCAGGGTCTCCGACAGCGACGGAGAACGGTAGCCTTCCGCATAGGTGCCGTAGAATTGCAGGCCGGAAAGGCTGGCGGTTTCGAAGGGCGAAATGCCCACTGTGATGCGTGGCGACAGCCGGTCGCCAGAGGTTTCGCCGACATCACTGTCGAGCTTGTAGCTGTCGTAACGCAGCCCGGCGATGACCTCGAGCCAGTCCCAGGTGAGCTTGTCCTGAACGTAAGCGCCGGAGACGTTCCTGTTGCCCGAGGGCGTATAGAAGCTGTCGCCGCCCGCCGTGCCGCCTGTCTCGACATCGTCGCCAACCCAGTCGCCGCCATAGGTCAGCTCATGCGCGATTCCAACGGTCTCGAATCTCGACGTGTTCCAAATGTCGATGCCGGAGGTGCCGATGTCGAACGTCGATTTCGAACCCGCCGGCAAAACCACGGGCAGACCGGTGACCGGATCAAACCGGTTTTGCGCGACAAGGGCCGTCAGATCGAGCTTGGTCTTGTTGTAGGACGCGTTGATGTGGAGGTCGAGCCAGCTCTTGTCTTCGTCGGTGATGTTGTAGCGGGCCGTGAAGGTATTCGCCTTCAGGTCGGCGTCGTTCACCGGCGCGCTGCCGCTGGTCTCGGTCCATCCGTCGTTCGAGCCGATCCAGCCCAGCTTCAGCTCGCTGTTTTCGCTGGGGCGGATGGTCGTCTTGAGGAGGCCGCTCAAGACGTCGAAGCCGGTGCCCGCTACAGTGTCGCCGCCGCCATGCTTGTAGTCGTCATAGTCGCGGTAGACGATATTGCCGAGCACGTCCCAGTTCTCGTTGATCCGATAGGCGCCGGTGGCGCTGGTGGTCCAGCCTTTGCCGTTGGTTTCGTAGCGCCCAGTTGCGGATACCGCCCAGGTCTCGTCCGGCTTGAGGAAATCCTGCGCATCCTTGGTGTCGAAAAATACGACGCCGCCGATCGCCCCGGAGCCATAGGTGTTGGCGACCGGGCCGCGGATCACATCGACGGATTTGATCAATTCGGGATCGATGTAGAAGGTCGATTGCGTACCGTGATCCGAGCGCTGGAAATTCTGGCGGGCGCCGTCGACGATGACGGAGACGCGGCCGAAATCCTGCAGGCCGCGGATGTTGATGCTGGAACTGACACGCCTTGCGTCGGCCTGGACGGCGACACCCGGCACACCGAACAGCATTTCGTTGGGCGTCGTCGCCATGCGGCGCTCGAGCTGTTCCTCGTCGACATGGCTGGCTGAAGCAAGCGACTCGATCGCCGTCTCGCCGGTACGGCTGAGGATCAGGATCTTGTCGAGCAGTGTGGTACCCGCCGGGGCCGGCTTTACCTTTTCGGGCTGTTGAGACGGGTCAGTCTGCTGCTGGTCGGCTGCCGGTTGGGCGGCCTGCTGGGCGCCGGCCGGTGTGGCGAGCAGCGGGATCGCCGCCGCGCCGGCCAGCAACGCGGCCATTTTGCTTGTCATAGAACAATGTGTCAGGCCGCTGCCCGCCAGCCGTCCCCAATTCGCCAACCCCATGCTGCAGCTCCAAGAATCCATGTTCGATGCTGGCTGGCTTGGGGCTCGCTGGCATTTTTCATCGTGTCCGGCGTCTTAAATGTTGACTCATTTACTCCGGTATTGCACTGCTAGATAACATGATCATTCGAGTCAAGAATTGAATCGGCATTTCACGCAGGCGCCGAGCCAGATGCCAGGCACAGGAAAGGGATCGAACCCATGAACACGCACAATCCCAGCGACTTTCGCTATCGCGTCCGCCGTTCCGACGAAAATTCCGCCCGTTTCGACAGGGTCCAATCGGCAGTGAGAACGCTGTCCAGCAACACGCTGTTCCAGGGCGAGCACGAGATCGGCATCGAGCACCACGGTGCGCTGTACCGGCTGAAGATCACCCGGCAGGGCAAGCTCATCCTCAACAAGTAGGTGGTAGAAATGGACCAGCGCGTAAAACCCGCCCCGCACGAGATCCGGCGGGCACGGGCAGACAATCCGAAAATGCGCGAGCGCGACCTCGCCGCCCAGCTCGGTATTTCGGAGGCCGAACTGGTCGCCGCGCATTGCGGCGACGGCGTCGTGCGCGTCGAGCCGCGTGTCAACGACCTTTTGACTGGCCTCGAAGCTGTCGGTGAGGTGATGGCGCTGACCCGCAACGAAAGCGCGGTGCACGAGAAGATCGGCGTCTACGACAAGGTCGTCACCGGTAATCACAATGCCATGGTGCTCGGCGAAAATATCGACCTGCGTATTTTCCCAAAAGTCTGGGCGCACGGCTTTGCCGTGGAAAAGCGCGATGGCGCCGACATCCGCCGCAGCCTGCAGTTCTTCGACACCGCAGGCGAGGCGGTACACAAGGTGCATCTCAGGCCAGCCTCCAACCTCTACGCCTATCAGAAACTGGTGGCCGGGCTGGAATCGCCGAACCAAGAGCCGACGGTGGCGATTTCAGCGGGCACGGCTGACGAGACCGAGACTGCGGACAACCCGGCGAGCGTCGACGATCTGCGCGACCGCTGGAGCCAGCTGACCGACGTGCACCAGTTCTTCGGCATGCTGAAGACACTGAAGATCAGCCGCCGACAGGCGGTGCGAATGGTCGGCCAGGACTACGCCTGGCTGGTCGACAAGGATGCGGTGAACGCCATGTTCAACCACGCCGCTGCTGGCGCCATGCCGATCATGTGCTTTGTCGGCAATCGCGGCTGCATCCAGATCCATTCCGGCCCGGTCGCCTCGATCAAGCCGATGGGACCATGGCTCAACGTGCTCGACCAGACCTTCCATCTGCACCTGCGGACCGACCACATCGATGAGGTCTGGGCCGTGCGCAAGCCGACCAAGGACGGCTATGTCACGTCGCTCGAAGTCTATGGCGCCGACGGCAAGATGATCATCCAGTTCTTCGGTAAGCGGCATGAAGGCGAAAGCGAGCGCGAAGACTGGCGCTTTCTGGCCGAAAACCTGCCGCGTATCCCAAGCCCGACCGCAGCCTGAGGAAAACGACGATGGTTCTTTTTTCCAGGCTGGCATCGGTCTCCAGGTCGGCGCCTGGTCCTGCGGCGGCTGTTTTTCTGGCGTTCGCCGCGCTGATGCCGGCTCAAGCCGCCGAGGGCATCGCGACTTTCGCCGACCGCTCGAGGATCGTTGCCATCGGCGGCTCGATCACCGAGATCGTCTACGCGCTCGGTGAACAGGATCGTCTTGTCGCGCGCGATTCGACCAGCCGCTATCCGCAAGCGGCGGCGGAACTGCCTGATGTCGGCTACATGCGCCAGCTGTCGCCGGAGGGTGTGCTGTCGGTCAATCCGTCGGGCATATTGGCCCTGCACGGCAGCGGACCGAAGGAAGCCGTCGACGTCTTGAAGAAATCAAGCATCCCGTTCGTCGAGGTGCCCGAGCGCTATGATAATCAAGGCATTCTCGAAAAGATCCACATCGTCGGCAAGGCGCTCGGCACCGAGGCCATGGCCGATGCGCTGGCGGCCCAGATAGACGCCAGGCTGAAGGCAGCCGAAAAGCAGACCGCCTCGATCAAGGATCGCAAGCGCGTCCTGTTCGTGCTGTCGATGCAGGGCGGCAAGCTGCTTGCCGCCGGCAGCGACACCGCCGCCGACGGCATCATCAAGCTTTCGGGCGGCATCAACGCCGTCGACGGCTTTGCCGGCTACAAGCAATTGTCGGACGAGGCAGTCATCACCGCCAGGCCCGACGTGATCCTGATGATGAACAATGCCGGACCGGCCACCGCGGATGACGAATTGTTTTCGAACCCTGCCGTGGCTTCGACGCCGGCGGGTGCCGCCCGCAAGCTGATCCGCATGGACGGCGGCTATCTGCTCGGCTTCGGCCCGCGCACGGCCGACGCCATCCACGATCTCGCCGTCTCGCTCTATGGCGGCCAGGTCACGGATTGAGCGCGATGGCCGATCATTCGATCGCCGGTGCGGCGGGCATCATGACGACGGCAGCCGAGGGTGACCGTTCGCGGCGCGCCCGCCTCGTCGTCGTGCTGCTCTGCGTCGGGCTGGCTATCGCCGCGCTATTGTCTCTGACCTCCGGCGCATCCGATGCCTCGGCCATCGGCGTCATGCATGACTGGCTGTTCGGCGCGTTGCCCGGCGACGCGGCATTGAGCGCCCGCGACCGCCTGATCATCCATGACATCCGTCTGCCGCGCGTCATTCTGGGCGTACTGGTCGGCGCATCGCTTGCCGTCTCCGGTGCCGTCATGCAGGGGTTGTTCCGCAATCCGCTGGCCGACCCCGGCCTGATCGGCGTTTCGGCGGGATCGAGCCTCGGTGCGGTCGCCGTCATCGTGCTTGGCTCGACCATGCTGGCGCCGCTGACTACGGCGCTCGGCACGATGGCTTTGCCGCTGGCTGCGTTCTGCGGCGGGTTGGCGACGACATTGCTGCTCTATCAGGTCGCGACACGGCAAGGCCGGACCTCGGTCGCCACCATGCTGCTCGCCGGCATCGCGCTCGCCGCGCTCGCCATGGCGCTGACCGGCATCCTGATCTTCATGGCCGACGACCGGCAATTGCGCGACCTGACCTTTTGGCAGCTCGGCTCGCTAGGCGGCGCAACCTGGCAGAAGATCAGCTCGGTCGGGCCTGTCATCGTGCTGGCGCTGGCGGCAATGCCGTTCCTGGCGCGCGGCCTCAACGCGCTGGCGCTCGGCGAGGCCACGGCCGGCCATCTCGGCATTCCGGTTCAGCGGCTGAAATACACCGCGATTGTCGGCGTCTCGGCAGCGGTCGGCGCGTCGGTCGCCGTCAGCGGCGGCATCGGTTTCGTCGGCATCGTCGTGCCGCATCTGCTGCGTCTGCTGATCGGCTCCGATAACCGTTACCTGCTGCCGGCATCGGCCCTGCTTGGTGCGGCGCTGCTGCTTTTGGCCGACGCCGTCGCCCGCACCATCGTCGCCCCGGCCGAATTGCCGATCGGCATCGTCACCGCTGTCGCCGGTGCGCCGTTCTTCCTGTGGATCCTGCTGCGCAAGCGCGGCGTCATCGACCTGTGAAAGTTTGCCTATGATCGAAGCGCGCGATGTCTCGGTGGCGATCGGCGGCAAGCGCATCGTCGCCAACGTCGATTTCGAGGCGCGGCCGGGCGAAGTCGCGGCCATCGTCGGCCCCAACGGTTCGGGCAAGACGACCTTCCTCCGAGCACTGTCCGGCGATCTTGGCTATTCGGGAGAGGTCACCGTCAACGGCCGCAATCTATCCGCGATGAAGCCGGTCGAGGCGGCGACGGTCCGTGCGGTGCTGCCGCAGGCGACGACGCTGTCCTTCCCGTTCACCGTGCGTGAGATCGTCAGGCTAGGCCTGGTCGGCGGGCGCTCCGGCGCGTTGCCCGGCGAGGACCAGCGCCTGCCCGAACGGGCGCTGGCTCGCGTCGACCTCGACGGTTTTGCCGGCCGCTTCTACCAGGAGCTGTCCGGCGGCGAGCAGCAGCGCGTGCAGCTTGCCCGCGTTCTGTGCCAGGTCTGGGCGCCGGTGCTTGACGGCAAGCCGCGCTATCTGTTCCTCGACGAGCCGGTGTCCAGCCTCGATATCAAGCACCAGCTGATCATCATGGACATCGCCCGCGATTTCGCCAGACGCGGCGGCGGCGTGGTCGCCATCCTGCACGACCTCAATTTGACGGCGATGTATGCCGACCGGATTTTCGTCATGCATCGCGGCAGGCTCGCCGCTACAGGTTCGCCGCAACAGGTGCTCAGCGACGAGCTGATCGAAAAGGTCTTCGATTGCCGGCTGAAGGTCGGTGTGTTGCCGGCGGCAAACATGCCGTTCGTATTGCCGCAGTCGGCGGCGTAAAGCGGTTCATGTCACAGTCAATAGGTTAGTCACCTTAAGCGCTTGATGCGCTCCTGAAGCGCCAGCGCCGTGGGAATTTGCCTAGCCACAAGATACGACGCTAGTGCCACTAGCGCATCCCGAGCCGACTGATCCCGTCTCAATATCAATGCGTTCTGTTGGAGTGTTACGTCGAGAAGATTGACGAGCGCGTCTCCCGTACCTCTGCGATCCGGCCAATATTGTTCGCGGCTCGCGCCGGCGAACGATGCGGACAGCCATTTGACGCCATCGATCCGCAGTCCCGCGCCAGGCTTCGAAGCGAGAAAATAGGCGAATCCGGTCACGTTCTCCTCATCGATCTGCAAGTTGGCTTCCGCCCAGCGCTGGTAGAGTTCGCGCATGCCAAGCACTGTCTGTGCGGCATCCGGCAGATTGGTCAGGAACGCCTCCGACCCAAATCCGAGCAAACGCAGCAATAGCCGTTGTTCATCGAACCAATGGCCGCCCTTAGCCCAGCCGGCGCTTAAGGCGAATTCGATCATGTCGCGCCAGCGCGCGCAAAACGCAACCGCATCGCAGCTGCGGCTCAGTTCGATAAACCAAGCGCCGACGAAATGCTCGATGAGGTGATGCGCAGCGGGACCGAGGCCCAGAACCCCGCGCCAAATCTCCGGCGCACGTTCCGCCGGAACATGCGCGGCGTAGAAAGCAAGCTTGCCGATGATGTCGTACCCAAACTTTTCCGGCAGGCGATACTCGCCGCGCTCGTCGCGATGCTCCGAACAAAAGGCCGCCTCATAGACCCAGAGCGACAAGATCGCCGTGCGGCCGATTGCGAGCTCTGCTCCTTCCGGACGCGACTCGTCGGCGAGCAACCAGCCGTAGAAGCTGCCCAAGAAACTCGTATCGAGACCGTGCGAAGTCGTTTCATGCTCCGACGCGCGAAGCCAGGCTTTGTCCTCGGCGGCCATTTGGCGACGCCAGCGCGCTCGTTCAAGTCGTGTAAGACGTTGCCACGTGTGGAGCGGATCAAGGGCGGATTCATCGCATGGTGCGCCGGATAGCCGCCGGGCGCGCAGCCATTGTAGCCAGCGTTGCCAGCGCACGGCGATGTCGGGCGGGTCATCATAGTCCGGTCCGAACATCGACAAGGCTGACCAGAGGGTGCCGAGTTGCAGCAGGCGCCACCACCGCTCACCAAGCACTGTTCGGTGGTCGTAGGCAAGGAAACCCAGCACGCCGGCGGCATGCCCATCGCCGCTGGTCAGAATGCAAAGCAGGGCCTGCTCCCATCGTGTTTCTTCGCTGCCGCCACGGCGCCACAGATGAAAGATTCCATAGGCCGCGAACTTCAGAGGTTCGTCGAACCTGATACGCCGCCGACCTAGTGACTCGAAATCGTTTGCAACGCCATCGACGGCGGCTCGGAGTTCGGATTTGGCCGCTTCCTCCGCATTGGGCCGAGCCGAAAGCCACGCGCAAGCACAGACAACAAGTGTCGCCGCGGCCGCCAACCTGTTGAGCGCTTGGCGGCCCTTATCGTCAGAATCGTCCTCGGTCGACGCGGCGGTCAACACGCCCATCAGGATCTCAGCGTCTCGATCTGCCAGCTCGTCGCGCTGTTGAAGAACCTGCTCGCACCGATACGCGAGCATGAGATTTTGTAGCTTTGGAACGCTTGCCCGCTGGAAAGCAACAGCCTCGACTTTGACCGCTTCGGGGCAATCGAACTCGACCGTTTCTTTGCCGGTATGCGGGTCGTGATTGACCCGATAGTTTGCTTCATCAAGCTGCGCGCAAAGGATGCTGAATTCAATGGCTTCCTTGGGCGCTTCGGGTCTTTTCCAATTGGACATCGCTGCTTTGAGGAAGGCGGCAACGCCAGCGTCCCGAGGTATGAGCGCACTGACGCATTCAAGTAAATTCCGTTGTCGATAAGGCGCTACCGCCCAATCCCGTGCTGCGTTGAAAATGGCTTCTCCTGTGCGGCACCACGCGTATGCGTTGAATCGGCTGTTCTTGACCCGGCCCGCATCGAGCCAGAACACGCTCTCGCTGCTGAGCACAGGCATGAGCACGCCCGAAAGCAGGACAGACCGGTACTTGGCGATGTTCACTAGCAGGCCGATGAAGGCGAGCGAATTCCCTTCGTTCAGAAGCCGCTCCAGATAGCGGTCAATGTCTGCTCCCTGGTCCAACTGCAAGGTCAGCCACCGTTCCAAACCGTTCAATGCACAGTGAAGGTGTCCGGCCGAGTTGGATTCTTGCTGGGTCCAGTCAAAAACCATCCAATCGCCGAGATAGGACTTCTTCCTACCATCGCGCATCATCAGTGTGGTCTGGCGCGGTTTCCAACTGCTGCGCTTCTTGGGATGCCCCCATCTTTCAGCGGCGAAATTCACCAGGCGGATGAGAGTTGTCAGCGCAATGTCAGGGTTGATTTGCAGGAAGGTGAGGAACTGGCTTTTCCAGAAGGCGGTGGGATAGCTTTCGGCGTCGTATTCCAGGCCGACCCTGTCGAAATGCAAGCTGTCAGATTCTTCCTCTCTTGGGTTCCCTTCAATGATAGCGGCAAGCATGATCTCGTCGGCCAATTCGGGACGCAGGTTCATCAGAGGCGTCAGCGCCGCCGTATGAAGGGCGACATGGCGGAAGTCACTCTCGACGCGGCCTTTCGGGCCCAGTGGCCAAGGCGGCAGCTTTCGTGGACTGAGGAAGCTCACCGGGCCAATGGATCGCCGCTGGGCCAATTTTTTCTGATGATTCCGATACTCTGGATCGGACTTCATACGCTTCGCATGGTCTGCTGCCGTCTTTGCTTTGGCGTCAGCGATCTTTTTCGCAACCGCCGCGGCCTGAGGACGCCGTTGGGCCATTTCCAGCGCCCATGTGGCCACGTCGTCAGGGAGATCCCATCCACCGGAAAACGCCGCCGCGTAGATTGGGCGCTCACCATCGCCGACGTAGATTACATCTTTGCCCTGATCGACCTGGAGCGCCCGCGCCGTCGCCAATGCAATCTCGGCAAACTCCTCACGAAACGGCAGGGGCATATCGGCGTGCAGCCGCAACGGGGTTGTCGTCAGCCACGCCGCACAGACGTCGGCCACAGTTGGGGAGACGAGTTCCGCAACTTGCGCCAGGTGCGCGTAAAGAAAATTCGCCATCGCGGGCCAAAGCCCAATGATTGGGGTTCGATACCTATCTTCCATATAGAGTGCGAGGGCACGATCGACGTTTTGTAGTGCCTCCGGTGCACTGGGTAACGTGGCGATGTGAAGGAACCGGCGAAGCAGGCGATTTAGCCTTCCACCACCGTTCGAGAACAACAGTTCAGCACGGGCATTCAAAAATCGGGCAGCTTGCGGATCAAGGCACAGTGCATCCAGCATTATGTCAGCAGCGGACGTGGCTCCCTTCGCCTCCAAGACCGAGAGCACCTCATCCCATTCACTTACGGTGCCGGCGGGCTCGCGCAGAAGGAATTGACCGAAAAGGCGCAATGCCCCGCCCCACAGCGGATTATTGGCCAAAACGGCCCACCGATCGACATCATGCGAAATTTCCTTGAGCCGTTGGAACCGGACCCAATCCGCCGCAAGATCGTGCTCGAACTCAATCCGGTTGCGCGCGTTCTTCCGGAGCGGCAGGTGCGCTGGCCTGTTCTGGAAGATTATTGCGTCTGTCGCGTCCAACTCGCTTAGCGCGAAGCTTCGCACGAACTGCGCTTCACGTTCCGCCAGCCGAATAAGCAAGTTTTGGGAGGCCGGTTGCCCTTGCGTCCAAAATGCCCAGATACGATCCGCAATTGCCGCAGGTGACGTCAGTTCCGGGCTTCCCGCCTGAAACACGGCCGATGCCTGGACGACCCAACCCAAGATTCGTAGGTTGGTGAGGGCCGCCACTGTTTCATCCCGATTAGCCAGCCAACGCAGGTCGCCGCTCGCGCGCAACGCGGTTCTTACATCCTCGACACTGATGGTCTCCACGGCGAGATGATCGTGCACGGCTTGGCCGATCAACGGCTGGAGCCGGTCGCGCCACCCTTCGGTTTGACTGAGGATTACAACGCGCCACGGCAGGCTGCTTGCCGAACCAGTGGGCTGCGCCAGGCGCTGAATGAGCAGTTTGGTTCGAGAAAGTGCGTCGGTATCGAGCTTTTCTGCCGCATCAATCACGAGCACATTGGCAGGCCTCGAACTCCCCTGAAGGACATTGTGCAGAGGGTACGCCAGTTGGAGCCGGGATCGATTTATCTCGCTGGTCGCAAAATCGATCTGCTCCGCGCCAAGCCACACTTGATTCTCGGCAGGAAACAACTCGTCGAGTGTCATTTTGACGAGCGCCGATTTCCCGGTACCGGACTCGCCAAACACTGCCACGATCGGCTGATTTCGCAGAAGCGCCGCAAGCTTGGCCTTGTCGTCTTTGCGGTCGATGACCAAGCCTGAAGGAAGCGCGGTCTCGATCCGCGCTTTGTAATCCAAGGTTAACGCTCGGAGAGCGTTCCATGACCCCTCGAAGCTCGGCTGATCCTTGAGGCGGTATTTGACGCGGAGGTTTTCCCAAACCGTGCAAAGCGTCAGCGTACCGGAGCCGACTCGCGTGTCGGTAGCCATTTGCACCAGATCGGTCCAGACCGATTGTGCCTCGTTTCGGTGGCCGGTCTGCAAGAGCGTCCGGCATCTGGCGATTGCTTCCTCAACCGAGGATGATTGATCGAGCTGAAAGTCGAGCGGGATGACGGCGAGATGCCGGATCAGATCGACGGTTTCGGAGTCCGTTGCTATGCTGGAGCCGCCTGGCGCTTGGATGCTCTCAAAAATGCGCGTGTGCTTTTGCGTTTTTCGAATGCGCGCGATAGCGAGAGCCGGGTCGTCACCCGAACACCAACTAACGATATCGCTCCATAGCGCTGTGAATGCCGCGTGCCGCCCACGCGTCACGAGCGCCAACACATCGGTCGTTTGCTGCATCGGACCGTGGGAGTCTCGCCATTGCTTCCAGGCGCGCTGAACGAAGTCGGCCGGTAGACCGTTGGCCGATACCTGCATGTTGCTCTTGCAGGAGAGGGCAAGGTGGCTGCCGCCGACTTCAGCCGTCACCAATAAGTCGTCGATCTGCCAGTGTAATGCGTCGGTCTGCGACTGGATTTTTGTACCCCCGACTCCGATCCCCGGCAATTTTTCGCCGGTCAGGATCTTAGTCGCCAACCATCCAGATGAAAGGTCCTCAAAGGTAAACCCAGGGCCGGCAGTCTGGCGCGTCGTTACAGGGCTAGGCGCTCTCTTCTTCACTGAGCTTTTCAGCGCGTCGCTTTTAATGGAGGACAAATTTATGCCTGATAGGACTGCGGCCCGCACCTGCGTTGAACGTCAGAGCGATTACAACAACGCAGACTTACACCGCTAGGACGTTTATAACCTTTTGATGCTCCCATCTCCAAACCGAAATGTACAACTATTTCAGGGATTTTCCATTGTTTTGCACAAGGGAAAGCCAGAAAACTATGGAGCTTGGACTGCTGGCCTTGATGACGTCATTTCCGAATGCCCTCCAAAACCGACGTGTGACCAGTTCTGGGCTAAGCTCCACATTAGCCAAAAATC
The DNA here is from genome assembly GCF_040322975.1 of Mesorhizobium sp. M0074. NCBI lineage: Bacteria > Pseudomonadati > Pseudomonadota > Alphaproteobacteria > Hyphomicrobiales > Phyllobacteriaceae > Mesorhizobium > Mesorhizobium sp. M0074. The sequence goes on along the minus strand of NZ_JAMYUM010000004.1, from coordinate 132,549 downwards.
AGGCGGCCGGCGCCCTTTGCACCAGCATGTCGATGCCGAGCAGGTGCCGCACATTCGGGCGCGCCGCCACCAGATCGGCGATCGTGTAGCGCGACAGCACGGCGAAGAAGGCGTTGAGCGCTTCGCGCAATGCCGAATTCAGCGCGCAGCTGTCGACCAGCGGACATTCGGCGGCGTCGTTCTCGAAGCACTCGGCCATGGCAAAGCTTTCCTCCGTCACCCGCACGACATCGAACAGGCTGATTGATTCGGCCGCGCGGCCGAGCCTGACGCCGCCATTCCTGCCGCGCACCGTTTCGATCAGGCCGTTTTCGACCAGCGGCTGCAGGATCTTGAACAGGAAAAGTTCCGATACCGAATAGGCGGCGGCGATCTCGGGGATGCGGCTCAACCGCTCGGTGTTGGCGGCGCAATACATCAGAATGCGCATGGCGTAGTTGGTCTGACGGGTAAGCCGCATTGTGTCCTCACATAACAGTGGTTGGCGTCAATATGGCCTATAGTTTGGAACAATTCCAGACTGGCGCTGCACAATAGATGAATTCCGGCGTCAAGTTTGCGTGCACGATTGCGCGCACCGGAACCAGCGGCGCGCTTTCTGGGGCAGGCGACACTAGATAAGTTCGCATACACGATCAGGAGCGGCCCATCATGTCACGACCAGCCCCGGCATTTGCATCCGTCGCGTCCGTCCGGTTCGACGCCGATGCCGACGCCAAGCTTTTGGCGCTCAGGCGCACCAAGTTCGTCGCCGCCGCAGCACTCGCGTTTTGCGTGCTGATCTTCGCGGTGGCGAAATCGCTCGAGAGCCGGCATGCATGGTTGGGCTTCGTCGCCGCTTTCGCCGAGGCGGCGACGATCGGCGGGCTGGCGGACTGGTATGCGGTGGTGGCGCTGTTTCGGCGGCCACTTGGCCTGCCGATCCCGCATACGGCCATCATCCCGGAAAACCAGAATCGCATCGCCGACAATCTCGGCCGCTTCATCGAGGTGAATTTCCTGGCGCCGGAACCGGTGCGAGAAAAGCTCGCCGAGGTCGACTTTTCCGCGCTGGTCGCGGACTGGCTGGCCGACCCGAACCGCGCCGCCGATTTGTCGCGCTTCGTCGGCCGGCTGGTGCCGCAGACGCTGGCGGCGGTCGAGCAATCCGGACTGCGCGGCTTCGTCACCAGCCGTATGCTGGAGCAGATCGAAAAGGTGCCGCTGGCGCCGCTCGCCGCCGAGCTGCTGTCGGCGCTGACTGACGATCGCCGCCACCAGAAATTATTCGACGAGTTCACCAAGGTGGTCGGCCGCTTCCTGAGCGACGAGCAGGCGCTGGCGACGATGCGCGAGAAGATCCGCGAGGAACTGCCGTCGCTGTTCAACCTGTTTCGCGCCGACGCCTATCTGTTGAAGAAGATCATTGCGTCGGCCGGCTCGCTGCTCGATGAGGTGCGGGCCGATCCGCACCATCCGATGCGAGCCGAATTCGACCTTTTCGTCGAAACCTTCGTCAAGCGGTTGAGGACATCCAAACAATATGCCAGGCGCGCCGAAAAGCTGAAGCGCGATTTCCTTGCCCGGCCAGAGCTCAGCGCGCTGGCCGGCGATATGTGGGACAGCCTGCGGCTGTTCATCGAACAGGACGCCAAGGCGCCGAATTCGATGATCCGCGACCATCTCGCCACCATGTTCGTCGAGGTCGGCCGCCATCTTGCCGACGACGCGCAGATCAGGGCCGACATGAACCAGGGGTTCATCGTGGCGCTGGCGTCCTTCGTCGAAAGCCAGAAGAGCGGCGTGTCGAAGTTCATCGCCGACCAGGTCAAGCGCTGGGACCTCGCGCAACTGACAAAGCTTATCGAAATGAACATCGGCAAGGACCTGCAATATATCCGCTTCAACGGCATGATCATCGGTGGCCTTGCCGGGCTCGTGCTCTACACTGCCGAACGGCTGTTTCTTGTCGGCTGACTCGTCCGAATGGACCGCTGAGCTTCGCTGCACTATCTTCCGTGCAGTGGCGGGGCTCACGGCAACAAGGGGAGAGAACCAGCATGGCAAAACGACCGGAGTCCGAGTCCTTCATCGACATGTTCGGCAAGTTCGGCCGCGACCTGAAGCTGCCGAATGTCGACGTCGAGGCGATCCTCGCCCACCACGCCAAGAACCTGGAAGCGCTGGAGAAGTCGGCACGGGCGAGCGCCGCTGGAGCCTCGGCGCTGTTGTCAAGGCAACGCGAGATGCTGCAGGACACGCTGCGCGAAATCACCGACATGGCACAAAGCTACAGAGCGCCCGGCAATCCGCAGGAAATGATGCAGAAGCAGGCGGCGTTCGCCAGAAAATCCTTCGAGACCGCGCTGAAGAATGCCGGCGAGATGGCCGAACTGGCGAGGGCGTCCGGCACCGAATCGATCGAAATCCTGCGCAGCCGCATCAAGGAGGCGATGGAGGAGATCCGCGCCGGCCACGACAAGAAATAAGCTGTTCCCCAGCAGCACGCTTGCCGGCGGCGAAGACTGGCGGTTCGCGGCCGAAGATTATGGGCTGGAATCGCACTGGCGAATTGACAGGGGCGGCCCGTCGTGGTCCGGAACAGGCAAGCGATCGGGAAAGCAGGAATGACGCAGATACGGCCGAGGACGCCGCCGACCTTCGAGCAACTCAGGGCGATGGCCGGGCAGGAATTAGGCGTCTCGGACTGGACGCTGGTCGATCAGCACCGCATCGACCAGTTTGCCGAATGCACGGGCGATCATCAATGGATCCATGTCGATCCCGAGCGGGCGAAGCGGCAAAGCCCGTTCCGCACCACGATCGCGCATGGCTATCTGACCCTGTCGATCATCGGCGCGCTGGCGCTCGAGATGGGGATCGTACCCGAAAACACGCAGGCCGCGTTCAACTACGGTTTTGACAAAGTGCGTTTCGTGGCACCGGTCAGAGTCGGCTCGCGAATCAGGCTGCGCACCACGCTGTTGTCGATGGAAGACAAAGGTCCGGGGCAGTATCTGATGAAGGCCGCCAATACGGTCGAGATCGAAGGCGAGCAGAGGCCGGCGCTGACCGCCGAGACGCTCGTCATGCTTTACGCACGCCGCAAGCGGGCCGGCACCTGAGAGTTCAGCCTCAGTTTTGCGGCAGGGCAATCAACGCGACATCGCCTGTTCAAGCGCCCTGAAAATCCGGTCATCTCCGGACTGCGCGACGTTGAAGCGCATGAAACGGCTGGCCGACCGGGACAGGCTGAACGCATTGCCGGGCGCAAGCACGACGTTGGCCGACAGGGCATGGCGGGCGACATCCGCGGCATCTATCCCCTCCGGCAGCCTGCACCATAGAAACATGCCGGCCGGCTGATCTATCCATGGCACGATGCCGATCGCCCTGAGGCGGGTGCCGGTTTCTTCCATGGCGCGCGAGAGCCGCGCGCGCAGCAGATCGACGTGCTTGCGATAGAGGCCGTCCTTCAGCAGCGTCAGTACCAGTTCGGATGCAAGCCGACCGCTGCCAAACGATGTGGCGATCTTGAGATCGGTCAATCCTTCCATCCAGTCGCGAGGAGCGGCGATGAAGCCGCAGCGCACCGATGCCGACAACGTCTTGGAAAAGCTTCCGATATGAATGACCCGGCTGAGGCCGTCGAAGGCCGCCAGCCTGGGCGCCGGCGTGTGTTCGAAATCGGCGAAGATATCGTCCTCGATGATCGTCAGCCCCGACTGGTCGGCGAGCTTCAGCAGCCGATGGGCAACGACCGGGGACAATATAGCGCCGGTCGGATTGTGGAGCGCCGAATTGGTGATGTAGAGGCGCGGCCGATGCTCGTTCAGTGCCTGCGCGAACAGCTCGATGTCCGGACCCGAGCGCGTGTAGGGGACGCTGATCACCTTGGCCCGATGGGCGCGCAACAGGGCATGGAAGTTGAAGTAGCAGGGATCGTCGACCAACACCGTGTCACCCGGTTCGAGCAGGAACCGGCACAGCAGGTCGATCGCCTGAGTGCCCGATTCCGTCAGCATGATCTGGTCCGGAGAGGCTTCGATGCCGTGCTCGGCCATGCGCCGCGCCAGCAGATGGCGTAGCGCCGGCAAGCCGAGCGGCGTGCCGTAGTCGGTCAGCGCGGCGTCGTCGGCGCGGGCCGTCGTCCGCAGTGCCCGGCGCAATCCAGCATCGGGCATCCATGTTGCCGGCAGCCAGCCGCAACCCGGTTTCAGGACGCCGTCGCCGGCTTCCAGCGATTGGCGCGAGACCCAGAGCGGGTCGACGGCACGGTCAAGCCTGGGGCCGATCTCGGCCAGCGACAACGGAGCCAACGGTCCGGCGGCATAGAAACCCGAGCCCGGCCGCGAGCGGATCATGCCTTCCGCCGCAAGACGCTCATAGGCTTCGACCACGGTGGATTTGGAAACCTGCATGGCTTTGGCGAACGCCCGGATCGAAGGCAGCCGCGTTCCCGGTGTCAGGCTGCGCGCGGCGATCCTGTGCCTGATCGTCGCCATGACGCTTTCGACAAGCGTCCGGCTGCCCTCATCTGTTGTCGTCTGCTCATCCATCCGTACTGCTCGCCCTACCATGACGGTTTTGTCAAACTGTACCTGATTGTCTCTGGCGGAGCCAGACGCCCGGCCCGATAGAGGGCGAAATCAGCGGGGCATCGATGGACAAGGCGGCGAGTAGTTGGGCGGCGAGTAGTTGGGCGGCGAGTGGTTGGGCGGCGAGTGGCTGGATCAACGGGTTCATAGGCGTGCTGATCTTCAGCGGTTCGCTTCCGGCGACGCGCGTGGCGGTGATGGATTTCGATCCGGTGTTCGTAACGGTCGCCCGTGCGGCTTCGGCGGGCATCCTCGGCCTGGCGCTGCTGCTCGTTTTTCGTCAGAAGCGCCCGGAGCGGCGAGATCTGTTCCCGCTGGCGATCGTGGCGCTTGGCGTCGTGGTCGGCTTTCCCCTGCTGACGGCGCTGGCGCTCAAGCACGTCACGTCGGCTCACTCCATCATCTTCGTCGGCCTGTTGCCGTTGGCGACCGCGATCTTCGGCATGGTTCGAGGCGGCGATCGCCCGAAGCCGGCGTTCTGGCTGTTCTCGTGCCTCGGTAGCGCCCTTGTCGCCAGTTTTGCAGTCACGCAAGGCCTGTCGGTCTCGCCGCTCGGCGACATCTTGATGCTGGCCGCCATCATCATGTGCGGATTGGGCTATGCCGAAGGAGCGGCACTGTCGCGCAAGCTCGGTGGTTGGCAGGTAATATCGTGGGCGCTGGTGCTGTCGCTGCCGGTCATGCTGGCGCTGACGTTCATCACCATGCCGCCGTCGCTCGAAAGTGCCGGCAGGGGCGCGTGGATCGGCCTGGCCTATGTGTCGCTGTTCAGCATGCTGATCGGCTTCGTGTTCTGGTATCGCGGCCTGGCGCAAGGCGGCATCGCCGCGGTCGGGCAGTTGCAACTGCTGCAGCCCTTCTTCGGCCTGGGGCTGGCGGCAGCGCTGCTGCATGAGCAGGTCAGTCCCGCCATGATCGCCGTCACCGCCGCCGTCGTGCTTTGCGTTGTCGGTGCCAAGAGATATGCGAGATAGGTGCGCCGGCTGCCGGAGTTGCATGCGAACCGGGTGGAATCCTCAAGGATGCTTGGCAACGATATCTGTTCGCCCGGCAGTGGCGCGGGCTGAAAATACCGCAAGGATCAGCGCCATCAGCACCAGGCCCGTCGCCACCTGGAAAGTGACCTGCATCCCTCGTGCCGCTGCCGCAGGTGCCAACACTGCCAAGCCAGTGCCTTCCCCAGCCGATGCGAAGGCGAACACCGCGCCCATCACCGACGCACCGGTGATCAGGCCGAGATTGCGCGACAGATTGAGCAGGCCGGAGACGACGCCACGCTGGTCGGGTGCGACGCCCGTCATCACGGCCGAATTGTTGGAGGTCTGAAACAGGCTGTAGCCGGTGCAGACGATGATGATTGGTACGACATAGCCGGCAATACCGAATTCCGCCCGCGACAGAGCAAAGGTGCCAATAGCGAGATCGAACAGGCCGACGATCATGATCCGGTTCGCCCCGAAACGATCGACCAGGCGTCCGGCCGGCAGCGCCGCCAATGCGGTAATCAGAGGGCCGGTCGACAGAACCAGCCCGACCATGGCTGCGTCTAGCCCAAGCGCGCGCGACAGATAGAATGGTGCGACCACCAGCGTCGCCATCATCACCGTGGCGACGATCAGGTTCATGGCGAGGCTTGCGTTCAACGCCTGGTCGCGGAACCTCGCAGGCTGGATCAAAGGGTTCTGGACCCTTGTCTGCGCAATGACAAACAGCAGGCCAGCCACGGTGGCGGCAATCAGCAAGCCGACATTGAGAGAACCAAAACTGCCACGCCCAAGGGTCATGGCGAGCGCATAGGCGGCTAGCGTCAGCGCGAGCAAAGCCGTGCCGATCCCGTCGAAACCGCGCCGACCTGGCGTCTTTTTTCCGGCCGGCAGGAAGCGCCAGGCAAGCGCAAAGGCCAGCACCCCCAACGGCAGATTGATGAGGAAGATCGCGCGCCAGCCGAGGCCGGCGATCAACAGTCCGCCAAGCGAGGGGCCAAGCGTGGTGCCGATCGCCGACATGGCGCCGAGCAGGCCCATGGCGCTGCCGGTTTTATCCCGGGGAACCGTGTCGGCGACAAAGGCCAGCGTCAGAGCCATCATAATGGCCGCGCCGAGCCCCTGTGCCGCCCGTGCAGCGATCAGCAGCCAGAGCGTCGGCGCGAGCCCGCAAAGCACCGATGCGAAGGTGAACAGGGCAATGCCGCCGAGCAATAGCGGTCGGCGGCCGAATATGTCGGCGAGCCGCCCGACGCTGACGATCAAGGTGGTGATGGCGAGCAGATAGGCCAGGACGACCCATTGCACGAGCTGGAACGATGCGTCGAACGCCTGCATCAGCGATGGCAGCCCGACGCTGGCGATGCTGGTGGCGAGCGACGACAGCAGCGTTGAAAGCGACAGGCTTGCCAATGCCCATCGGGTCGAGCGTGCGCTCACCGGGGCAACTTCGTCCCAGGTCTTTTCAGCGGTCGACGCCAAGGTGAACTCCTTTGCCGGCAGCCCCCAATCGGAGCTGTCGGACGCTATTCCCTCGCATGATGTGGCGGAAGGCGCAGTATTTGCATCTTATTCGTGCACGGAACGCCACATCACGGCTGAGCTGTGCTATGGTCCTTCCATGTCGTCACCCGATCTCAATCTGCTTGTCGCCCTCGATGTGCTGCTGAGCGAGGGCAGTGTGGCGCGTGCTGCCGCGCGGCTGCGCCTCAGTCCCTCGGCGATGAGCCGGACCTTGGCGCGGTTGCGCCAGGCGACAGGCGACCCATTGTTGGTCCGGGCCGGCCGTGGCCTGGTTGCGACGCCGCGCGCGCTCGAATTGCAGCAACGGGTAGGTCGAGTCGTTCAGGATGCGGAAGCGCTGCTGCGCCCGGCCAAGCTCCTCGACCTCTCTGCTCTCGACAACGTCTTCACGCTGCGCGCCAACGAAAGTTTCGTCGAGGAGTTCGCACCGCGTCTTCTGACCCGTGTCGAAGCGGATGCACCTGGCGTGCGGCTGCGGTTTGCGCCGAAATCCGACAAGAACGACATGTCGTTGCGTGACGCGGCGGTTGATCTCGAAATCGGGGTTGCCAATGAAACGAGCCCTGAAATGCGCATTCAGGCGCTGTTTCGCGACCGCTTCATCGGTGCGGTGCGAACGGGTCACAGGCTGGGCGAGGGCCCAATGACGCCGGAACGCTATGCGGCCGGCCGCCACATCAGCGTTTCGCGGCGTGGCCGCGAAAAGGGCCCGATCGACGAGGCCTTGAAACTGCTCGGTCTCCAGCGGACGATCGTGTGCATGGTTTCCAGCTTCTCGGCCACGCTCGCCATGGCGCGCGCCTCCGATCTGATCGCCAGCGTCCCCGAGCGGCACACGCTGGGCGCGCGCACGGGCATGTACAGCTTCCCGTTGCCGGTCGATATCGAGGAGGTCACCATTTCGATGCTGTGGCATCCGCGACTCGATGCCGATCCGGCACAACGCTGGCTGCGAGCCTGCGTGCGCGAGGTCTGCGCGTCGTTTCGCTGATCCAGACTCAGGGCGTGATCTAGAATCTGGTCACCACGCCGATGCCGATGCCTTCGAAGCCGCCCATCGCCATCAAAGCGGCCGGCGCTTCCTCGAGGCTGATCTTTTTGCCGACCAGCAGTTCGGGTTTGAGCTTGCCGGTGCGGATCATCTCCATCATCGCCTGGTAGCGAAACGCCTGCATACCGTGGCTGCCGCGGATTTCGAGCTCGAATGCGATCACCTTGTCCATCGGAATCTGCGACCTGGCATGGTCGCCGAGCATCAGGCCGACCTGCACGTGGCGCCCGCGGCGGCGCAGGTTTGCGATCGAGTTGAACGAGGTACTGGGGTGGCCGAGCGCGTCCATCGACATGTGCGCGCCGCCATTGGTGATTTGCTTGACCGCCTTGACCACGTTCGGCGTCTTTGCCGCGTTGATCGTCGCCACCGCGCCGATCTTTTTGGCAAAGTCCAGCTTCTCGTCGGTGAGGTCGATGGCGACGACATTGGCGCCCATGGCGCTGGCGATCATGATCGCCGACAGGCCGACGCCGCCGCAGCCGTGCACCGCCACCCATTCGCCGGGCGTCACCCGGCCCTGGTCGACGATGGCGCGGAACGAGGTGACGAACCGGCAGCCGAGGCTGGCGGCGGTGGCGAATTCCATCTCGTCGGTCAAGCGCACGAGATTGGTGTCGGCATGGTCGATGGCGACATATTCGGCGAACGACCCCCAGGCGCTGAAGCCTGGCTGGAACTGGTGCTCGCAGACCTGGTGGTTGCCCGAGGTGCATTCGAAACAGCGGCCGCAGCCGACGGCGAAAGGCACAGTGACACGCTCACCGGTCTTCCAGCGGGTCACCTGCTTGCCCACCGCGGCGACGACGCCGGCAAGCTCGTGGCCGGGCACATGCGGCAGGCGGATGCCGTCGTCGTGGCCCATCCAGCCATGCCAGTCGCTGCGGCAAAGCCCGGTCGCCTCGACCTTGATGACGACGCCTTCTGGCGCCGGCGTCGGATCCGGCACGGTCTGGATCGTCGGCGCCTCGCCGAATTTTTCGAAGACGACGGCTTTCATCGGCAGTTCCTCATCACTTCATGCAATTTGCGGTCTACTCGGCATCGATCTGGTTCTCAGGCGCGGCCTTCTGGAACGCCGGCAGCGCCATGCAGGCGGCATTGATGCGCGAGATCGTCGGGTAGGGCGTCATGTCGACGCCGAAGCGGGCATTGCTGGTGACCTGTGCGACCAGGCAGATGTCGGCCAGCCCCGGCGTGTCGCCATGGCAGAATGTCTTGGTCTCAGGCGAGGAAGCCAGAATCTTTTCAAGCGGCTGGAAGCCTTCGTTGACCCAGTGCCGGAACCAGTTGACGACATCCTGGTCGCCGGCGCCGAACAGTGTGCGCAGCGAGGTCAGCACGCGCAGATTGTTCACCGGATGGATGTCGCAGGCGATCATCTGCGCCAGCATCCTGACGCGGGCGCGGCCAGGCGCATCCTTGGGCAGCAGCGGCGGCTCAGGCGTGGTCTCGTCGAAATATTCGATGATCGCCAGCGATTGCGTCAGCAGCGTGCCGTCGTCCAGGACCAGTGCCGGCACCAGCCCTTGCGGATTGACCGCGAGGTAGGCGGGTTCGAGATGCTCGCCGTGGCGCAAATGATGCGGCACGTAGTCGTAGGACAGGCCCTTCATCTCCAGCGCGATCCGCACCCGGTAAGAGGTCGAGGAGCGGTAGTAGTTATGGAGGACGATGTCGCTCATCGGATCGGTTGGCCGATGGTCAGTTCGATTTCGCCGATGCCGTCGACGCCACCGGTGATCTTTTCGCCCGGCCCGACGGCGCCGACGCCAGCCGGTGTTCCGGTGAAGATCAGGTCGCCGGGCTTAAGCTCTAGCGCCTCGCTGCAAATCGAGACGATGTCGGGAACCGGCCAGATCAGTTCGGCGAGGTCGCCGTCCTGCCTGATCTCGCCGTCGACCGCGAGCCAGATGCAGCCCTTGTCGGGATGACCGGATTTTTGCGCCGGAACCAGCGGGCCGCAGGGCGCTGAACGGTCGAAGGCTTTCGACCAGTCCCACGGCCTTGCCGCCTTTTTCGCCTCGTCCTGAAGGTCGCGGCGAGTCAGGTCGACGCCGACGCCGTAGCCCCAGACATGGTCCAGCGCCCGCTCGCGCGGTATGCGAAAGCCGGCTCTGCCGATCGCGACGACCAGCTCGATTTCGTGATGCAGGTTTTGGGTCAGCGGCGGGTAGGGGATCGTGGTGCCCGAACCGACTGCCGCGTCGACCACTGCGTCGCCTGGTTTGGTGAAGAAGAAGGGAGGGTCGCGCTCGTCATTGCCGAGCTCGCGGGCATGGGCTGCGTAGTTGCGGCCGACGCAGAAGATCCGGCGCACGGCAAAACGCTCCGGCGAGCCGGCCACGGCCACCGACGGGGTTGCGGGCAGGGGAAGGACGAAGCCGGTCATGCACTGTCTCTGTTCAGTGGATATGTCGCTGGCACATTCGACCGATTTGGCCGGTCGGGCAAGGCATTGCATCGCGCAAAGGCTAGGCCTGCCGCGTTGCGTCGCGGAAATCGCCGGTACATTTTGCTCTGCCGGCCAAGATGGCAATGTACTATTTGGGAACAAGCCGGCCACGGCGCGAAGCGCCTGCCGCCAACGCCTGAGACTGTCGACCGTTGGTTTCGGGGAACGGACATGACAGCCCCTTTCGGTCCGTCCCCCTACTTCGGGCGTGTCGTTATCTCGCACTTGCACAAAGCTCTGGTGCGCTGCAATATAGCTGGAGGAATGCGGCCTCCAGCCCACCTTTCGCAGGTTCAATGAAGGGACCGGCATGACGGACATCTCCGCGACGCGTCTTGTCGTGTCCAGGCCTGTGGCCGATAGCTCGGCAAGAACCAGGCTTGCCTATCTCGACGGCTGGCGCGGCCTGTCGATCGCGCTGGTGCTGATCGGCCATTTCTTCCCCGTTCCCGGCATCAATCTCGGCGTCCTGGGCGTCGAATTCTTCTTCGTGCTCAGCGGCCGGCTGATGGCCGAGATCCTGTTTGTCGAATACTATCCGCTGAAGAAATTCTTCAAGCGCCGGTTCTCCCGCATCTACCCGGCACTGCTGATTTTTGTCGTCGCCGCGATGGTTGCCTTGTCCGGCACATTCATCGCCTTCAAGTCGAAGGCGGCGCTGACGGCGCTGACGTTCACCTACAACTATGCCGGAATTCTCGTCACCCGCGCCGGCGCGCTCGACCATATCTGGTCGCTCTGCGTCGAAGAGCACGCCTATATCATCCTGGCGCTGATCAGCGTCGTCGTCTCGGGGCGGTCCCGGGTCATCATGTTGCTCGGTGCATTGTCGGTGCTGGCCATGGCAAACGGCGCCATCTCCTACTGGGTGCTCGCAATAGGCTACGAGGGCACCTATTGGCGCACCGACGTGCACATCGCCTCGATCCTGCTGTCGGCGGTGATATGCCTGCTCAAGGCCGACGACAGGCTGCCGGCGCTGCTCAAGGGGCCGCATGTCGCCCTGGCGGCCTCAGTAGTGGCTGTGCTCCTTTTCATGGCTGCCGTGCCAACCCCGATCCACTATCTGCTCGCGGTGCCGCTGCTGGCGCTCGCCGTCAATTCGCTCGACTTCAGCAGCCGGTATCTGACCGGGTTTCTATCGTCCCTGCCGATGACGATGCTGGGGCTGTGGTCGTATTCGCTCTATCTTTGGCAGCAGCCTTTTTATCAATTCGTCGACATAAAAGGCAGTTCGCCGTGGTTGATGCTGGCGGCGGCGTTCGCTTGCGCGCTGTGCAGCTACTACATCATCGAAAAGCCGGCCCGCTCCTGGCTGAACCGCAATTGGTAGGGCGAACGGCGCCCGCCGTTCAGCCGGCGATCCGTCTTGCATAATACCGCACGGCTTTCCTGCCGCCGTGGATTACCGCGTCGCCCACTTCCGCAAAGCCGATTGCGGCATGGAAGGCGTCCGAAGCCGGATTGGGTGGCTCGGCATTGACTTCGCAGGTGACGATCGCCTGGCCCGCGCGTGACGCCTGCTCGAACAGATCCTCGTACAGCCGGCGGGCATGGCCGCGCCCGCGCGCTGCGGCGGCGACCACGACGCGATCGACATAGACGAACCGCGGGAAGCGCTGGCGAAACCACAGGAAGTTCGGGCTGTCGTAGCTCGCGTGCTGGTCGAAGGTCATGATGAAGGCCTGGAGCGCACCGATACGGCGCGCGTAAAACGCTTCGCCGAGCAGGAAGGACAGGCGCTCAGGTTCGAGCCATGATAATTCCGCAGCGTGCTCGTTGTTGAGCGCGAGGATGGCGGGCTCATCCTGCGGCGAAACCCGTTCGATCGGCAAACGCACTTCGATCATGTTGTTCGATCTTCCAGGATCATGCCCGGGCAGCGGCGATGGTCGCCGCCACCAGCGCCTCGTCGGTCACGGTGTTGCGGTATTCGCGGTCGAGGTCGGTGCCGCCCATGCCGACCCCCGGGTTGCGGTAGCGCATGGCACTCGGCACGTCCTTGAGCGCGGCGAAGTGCATTTCGCTCAACCCGGTTTTCCTCCGCACCTTTCTGATGTTCTCGGGATCAAGCCCGCCGCAGCCGAGGATGATGATGCGGTCGCCGGCCTGCCTGACAAGATCGGCGAGCAGGTCAGCGCCTTCCAGTGCCGTGTCGCGCTGGCCGCTGGTCAGCACGCGGCCGACCTTGCAGCGGATCAGCGTCTCCAGCGCCTCGGTCGGGTCGCGGGTCATGTCGAAGGCGCGGTGGCAGGTGACGTTCAAGCTTCCCGCTGCCTGCGCCAGTTCGCTCATGCGCTGTTCGTCGATCGTGCCGTCGGCAGCGAGGCAACCGACGACGACACCGGCGACGCCGAGCTCGGCAAGCGCGCCGATATCGGCGAGCATCGAACGATATTCGGCTTCGCTATAGAGAAAATCGCCGCCGCGCGGCCGCACGATGACGTGGAACGGGATCGTCGCCAGCTCGAGCGCCGTGCGCACCGTGCCGAAGCTCGGTGTGATGCCGCCTTCGATCAGGCTGGCACAGAGCTCGACACGGTCGGCGCCTGCGGCTTGCGCGGCCAGCAGGCCGTCTATGCCTTCGACGCAGATCTCGATCAGCGGGAGGCGAGGACGTTCGGTCTCGGTCATGGGCGATCCGTCGATGATTTCAGCTGGCCAGCGGTAGCATCGGGCATGGTGCGATGAAAGCCGGAAGTGTTGGCTCAATGTGCTTGCGGGCGCGCCTGCCATTCCGCCGCTTGACACATTCATAACTTAAGCGTTATACGTAACTCATAGCTGGTGGGTTATTGGTTCTCATGGAGAGCGCGTTGTTGATAACCCAGCCAAACCGCAAACAACGGGTCCGAAGTCATGACTGAAGCAACCACAATCGAAACCAAATCCATTGTCGTCGAGCGTCTGATCCCGCATGCGGCTGAAAAGATATGGCGCGCACTGACCGTGCCGCATCTAGTTGCCGAATGGCTGATGGAGAACGACTTTGCGCCTGAGCAAGGCCATCGCTTTACCTTTCGCGCGACGCCGGTGCCTGGCTGGTCCGGCGTGACGAACTGCGAGGTGCTGAAGATCGAGCCGCCACGCCTGCTAGCCTACAGATGGGGCGACGGCACCGAATCCGACAGCGGTCTGAAGACCGTGGTGACATGGTCGTTGACGCCCGAAGGTACAGCGACGCGGGTGCGCATGGAGCATTCCGGGTTCCGGTCCGAGGACGAGCGCGGCTATATCGGCATGGGAAGCGGTTGGCCGCGCATTCTCGAGCGGCTTGAGCGGGTGACTGCCTCGCAAAGCTGAAGATCCCGGCGCTCGCCTTGCCGCAACGCGGCGGCCGGCGAACTGACAGAACCAAGACATATCGAGACCCCGGATGTTCGTCGTCCGGGCTTGAAAAAACACGCCCGAAGGAGACCACTATGCAAGCACGATTGAAAAACCCGGTGATGCTCATTCCCGGCGCCTTGCAGGCGCTGCTCGCGCTGGACAAGTCGACAGAGACTGCCGACCTGTCCTATGTGACGCGCAAGCTCGTCCATTTACGCGCCAGCCAGATCAACGGATGCAGCCTCTGCGTCGACATGCATGCGCGCGAATTGAAGAAGGCCGGCGAAAAGGACGAGCGCGTCTTCACCGTGTCCGCATGGCGGGAGACACCCTACTTCACCGACGCCGAACGCGCCGCGCTGGCACTGACCGAGGCGGCAACCCGGTTGGCCGACCGGCCAGACGCGGTAACGGATGCGGTCTGGGATGAAGCCGCCCGGCACTATGACGAAAAGGCGCTTGCCGCCCTGGTCGTCCAGATTGCCCTGATCAACGCATTCAACCGGCTCAACGCAACCACCAGGCAGATGGTCGGCGCCTGGGGCTGAACGGGGCTCCCTTTTTCGCAACGGCACGTCAGATCCGCAACTCGTGAGCGTTCGCGCGGACGAAGTCGATGAAGGCCCGCAGCTTCGGCGGTACCAGGCGGCGGCTCGGATAATAGAGGTGGAGCGGCTCGTAAGCTGGACAGAAAGGTTCCAGCACCTTGACCAGCGCGCCTGAGGCGAGAAGCGGCGCGGCGAGGCCCTCGACGGCGAAGGCGAGGCCAAGCCCTTGCGCGGCGGCGGTAATGCACAGCGGAAGCGTGTTCACGACCAGACATGCGTCCGGCGTGAATGCGACTTCGCGTCCCTCCACGATGAACTCCCAGGGTGAAATCGTGCTGGTGCGGGTGAGGGCGAATGCGATGCAGCGATGGGCGGCGAGGTCTGCCGGCCGTTTCGGTGTGCCGTTGCGCGCCAGATAATCGGGGCTGCCCACCACGACCATCTGCAGGGGCCCGCCTAGGCGCGCGCCGATCATATCTCTCTCGAGAAGCTCGCCGATGCGCAGGCCGGCATCGAAGCCGTCGGCGGCGATGTCGACGAAGCTGTCGTCGAAAATCAGACTAAGCCGCACTTCGGGATAAGCATCCATGAACGGCCGCATCAATGGCTCTATCAGCAGCGGCGCGGCGATCCAGGGCAAGCTGAGGCGCAGCGTGCCGGCGGGACGATCGCGGCTCTCGCGCAGAGCCGCACCAGCCGCCCAGATGTCTTCGGCTGCCGGGCGCACATGGTCGAGGTAGTGGGCGCCAGCTTCGGTCAAGCCAACGCTGCGGGTCGTGCGGTTGAGCAGCCGCACCCCCAGGCGCTCCTCGAGCCCCTTGACCGCCTCGCTCAACGAGGCCGGAGCGACGCCGAGCTCAGCGGCGGCGCGGGTGAAGCTTTTGGCCTCCGCAACCTTGACGAAGGCGACGATGCCGCTGAATTGGTCGAGGCGCATTGTAAGGATTTTCCAAATAGCCCTGTCGAACTCTACTGGTTTTTCCGGCGAACAAAAGGCGTCATGTTGGGTCCGACGAACCGGCCTCGGGAACGGCTCGAAAAGACAAGGAAACAGGATCGATGACCAGGCTTGCTTTACTCGCCGCCGGCACTCTTCTGGCGGTGTCTGCCGCCCCGGCGCACAGCGGGCCACTGGAAGACCGCAATATCCAGCTCATCAAAGACTATTACGCAGCTTACGCGACCGGCAATCCCGAGGCCATGCGGCCCTTCCTCGCGCCCAACGTCGTGTGGCGTATTCCCGGCCATCATCCGCTCGCCGGCGACAAGCGCGGGCCGGACGAGGTGGTCGCCTTCTTCCGCGGCCTGGCCGATGGCAAGTTCAAGGCCGAGCCGATCTTCTTCCAGGCGCAAGGCGACGTCGTTGTCGACGTCCATCGCGGCTGGTCGAATGTCGGCTCAGGTCCCGAGATCGACCAGTTCTACGCGCTGATGTTCCGCATCAAGGACGGCAAGATCGCCGAGGCACAGAATTTTTTGACCGACATGTACCAGTCGGACACCTTCTACTGGGCGCATTACCCGCTGAAGCCGCTGCCCGGCCGACTGGCTGGCGAGCGCTGAGACGGCGGTCTTTCTCGCAACGCGCAGCGCTTCTCACTCCAAGCCAAAGGAGACTTGCGATGTTTAAAACCCTGACACTTGCCGTAGCAACCACCGCCGCGCTCGCCGCCTCCAATGCCGTCGCCGCACCGCGCGTCGAGCGCGTCACATTCTCCTCGCATGGTGAGCAGCTTGTCGGCGAGCTCTATCTGCCAGAGGATCTGGACGCGGCAAAACCTCGGCCGGCGCTGGTCGTGACCGGCGCCTGGATGACGGTGAAGGAACAGATGCCGGGCCGCTACGCCCGCGAGATGGCCGATCGTGGCTTCGTCGCCTTGACCTTCGATTTTCGCGGCTGGGGCGAAAGCGGCGGCATGCGCCGCCAGTACGAGGACCCTAGCGCCAAGATCGCTGACATCGAAGCGGCCGTCGCCTATCTCGCGAGCCGGCCCGAGACCGACAAAGACCGCATCGGCGGGCTCGGCATCTGCGCCAGCTCCGGCTATATGGTCACCGCTGCGGCAGGAAACGCCGCGATCAAGTCGGTCGCCCTCGTTGCGCCCTGGTTGCAGGATGCCGAAGTGGTCGAGCAGACCTATGGCGGCCGGAATGGCGTCTTCAGGCTTGAGGCCGTGGGCGATGCGGCCAAGGCTGAGTATCGCCGCACCGGCAAGCAAGCGTTCTTGCCGGCCGCGAGCCTGACCGACGAGCGCGCGATCATGTTCAAGGTGCCTTACTACACCGAACCCGATCGCGGCATGATCCCGGCGTGGCGCAACGAGGCCGATCCGGCGTTCTGGCGCGGCTGGCTGACGTTCGACGCCATCCAGGCTGCTCCGCGCCTGCACCAGCCTTTTTTGATGGTGCACAGCGAGGCGGCTGCCATTCCGAAGGGGGCGCACAAATTCTACACGCGGCTGACCAGTTCCAAGCGGGAGCTGTGGCTCGACAATGTCACCCAATTCGATTTCTACGATCGTGCCGCGCCGGTGAAGGCGGCGAGCGATGCCGCCGCCGCGCACTTCCGCGCGACGCTCGGCAGTGCGGGGGAGGCGGGACAATGAGCCTCGTCACGCGCCGGCATGTCCTGGTCTCGGCGATTTCCGCTGCGATGATTTCCGCCGTCTCGGCGCCCGCCTCGAGCGCGCCGGGAGATGCGCTGACGGTCAAAGACAGGATCGCAATCACCGAGGCAGTGGCCGGGATCGGCCTCTATGCCGACCTGCGTGAATGGAACCGGGTCAGATCCTATTTCGCGGCCCGTGTCACGACCGACTATACCAGCCTCTTCGGCGGCGAGGTCACGACCAGCGGCCGCGACGCGCTGATCGCCCAATGGCAAGGGCTGCTGCCGGGCTTCGACGCCACCCAGCACCTCATCACCAACATCATTGTCGAAGGCGCGGACAACGGTGCGGTTGCACGCAGCCATGTCCGCGCAACCCATTGGATCGGTTCCCGGTTCTGGACGGTTGGCGGCAGCTATCTCCACCGGATGGTGCGGACGCCTGAAGGCTGGCGCGTCAAGGCAATCTCCATCCGCCGCTTATACGAAGAGGGGGATCGCGCGGTGCTGGCCGCCGCCGCCGACCGGGTGAAAGCTGCGGAGTGAATCCGGTGTTCCTTGCTGGAGTGCCCGACGACCGCAGTTACTGGCGCAACACCGTGTTCTTGGTGCCCTCTTCGACCTGGTCAATGACCAGCAGCTTGACCGGATCGGCGCCGATATTGGTCGCCTGATGCCACTGCCCGATCATCTCGATGATGAAATCACCTGTTTGATAGGTGTTGCTCTTGCCGGTCTCGACATTGGTGACCTGAAGCGTGCCAGCCTCAACATAGGCATAGCGCGGAAACGGATGCTTGTGGACCGGCAAGGTGGCGCCCGGCGCGATCTGATAGGCCGAGACCAGGACCTGGACGTTCTTCTGCGGCAGCGTGATCGGCTGGCCGGATGCAGTTTCGGTGCGGGAGGCAAGCGGGGTCACGACAACCGGCGTCCCGCTGGCATCCAGCGCCTGGGCGTTATTTGCAAGCAGAACCGCCGCGAGCAGCAGCGTCGATCCCAAGATTTTTCGCATGATTCCCCCCGAGCTGCGTCAGCATTGCGCAGCAAGCATTGGCGCGCAAGCTTGTCTGTTCAAGAGCGCCTTATCCCGCTCTTCTGAACATGCCTGGGGTCATGCCATGCATAGTCCGGAAGGTACGGGAAAGATGGCTCTGGTCGGCGAAATCCGCCGCGATAGCGGCGTCGGCGAGGCCAAATCCCTGTTCGATCAGCGCGCTCGCCCGGCGCAATCGCCGGTCGCGGATATAGGCCGCCGGCGTCAGGCTAATTACCTTGTTGAAGTCGCGGATGACCTGGAACCGGGTCACGCCAGCCGCGCCGGCAAGCCGCTTGAGGTCGAGCTGCGAGCCAAGCTCGCTTTCGACAAGATCGCGGTAGAGGGAAAATCTTCGCTGCGATCCGGAGCTTTCGATCTCTTCGGCCTGTCCGCTCGAGTCGCCATGCCGAACGATCAGCCGTCGCAGCGCCACGAGCAGGGACGTCTCGGCCGTCATTGTGTCCGGGGATGTCGAGCCCTGGTGTGCTGCCGTCAATGCTGCGGCGAGACTGCTGTCTTCGATCGTCGCGCGCGAAAACACCGGAGCGCCGTCGCGGCCGAGTTCGCGGGCAAGCGCGGTCATCAGCGGCACCGAAGGATAAAACGTCCGGTAGGCCCAGCCTTCATCCGCCCCGCGTTCGCCGTCATGCCACTCCTCGGGATTGACGACGGCAATGGTGCCTGCCGGAGCGAGAACGCTTTTGCGGCCGATGCGAATGCGCTCGCAGCCAGAGGTGATCAGGGCGATCACATAGGTCGGATGCGTGTGCAGGTCGTAGCGGTGCCGGGTGAAGCGCGCCTCGAACAGGCCAAGGTCGGGGAAGCACGGATGGCGCCAGTATTTCCCGGTCTCTGCCGCTTCGTTTGTCCTTGCCATGGTCAATCCGGTTCAAGACGCCTCTCGCCGGGCCTTCTATGGCTGGCAAACCAAGCCGCTTTTTGTCGGCGGAAAGGAGGCATCATGTTGCATAATGACCCCATCGCCGCGCTGACACCAGAGGTCGTAGGCTGGCGGCGCCATATCCATGCCAATCCGGAGCTCGCATTCAATGAATACGAAACGGCGCGTTTCGTTGCAGAGAAGCTGCGCTCCTTCGGCGTCGACGAGGTGCATGAAGGGATCGGCGGCACCGGCGTCGTCGGTGTCCTGCGCAGCGGTGGCGGCGCACGCGCCATCGGCCTTCGCGCCGAGCTCGACGCGCTTCCGGTGCTGGAGAAAACCGGCTTGGCCTATGCCTCCAGGAAAGAAGGAGTAATGCACGCCTGCGGCCATGACGGCCACACCGTCATGCTGCTCGGCGCCGCCAAACTGCTCAGTCAATCGCGCACCTTCGACGGCACCGTCACTTTCATCTTTCAGCCGGCCGAGGAGAACGAGGGCGGCAGCATGCGCATGATCGAGGACGGCCTGTTCAAGCGCTTTCCGGTCGAAGCGGTCTATGCGGTCCACAACTGGCCGGGCATCAGGCTGGGGACGATCGCCGCCCGCGTCGGGCCGCAAATGGCGGCCGTCGATAATTTCGAACTGACCTTCGAGGGTCTTGGCGCTCATGCCGCCATGCCGCAGCTCGGCGACGACCCGATCCTGGCCGCCAGCGCCTTCGTGCAAGCCGTCCAGCGCATCGTCAGCCGCTCGGTCGACCCGCAGAGCGCGCTTGTCGTCAGCATCACGCAGATCCATGGCGGCAATGTCGGCAACATCGTGCCGGGCAAGGTCTGGCTGCAAGGCACTTGCCGCTTCTTCGAGCACGGCCTTTCCGACCATTGCGAGAGGCTGATCGGCGAGATCGCACAAGGTATTGCCGCCGCGCATTCGCTCAAGGCCAGGCTCGACTACAGGAAGGGCTATCCGCCGCTGATCAATACGGCGGATGCGACGGCCCGCGCCGTCGAGGCCGCCGCCTCCGTCGTCGGCCGGGAGAATGTCTTGACCGAGTTCAGCCCCAGTCTCGGCTGCGAGGATTTCGCTTTCATGATCCGCGACGCCGGCGGCTGTTATGCGTGGATCGGTGCCGGCGAGGTCGGCCCGGGCGAAGGCCTGCACGGCGACCGCTACGTTTTCAACGACGAGATCGTGCCGACGGTGATGCGCTATTACGGCAACCTCGTCGAGCAGACGCTTCCGCGGCCCGATCCTTCTACAGCAGTTTTTCCGGCGTGATCGGCAACTCCCGGATTCGTTTGCCTGTGGCGTCGAAGACGGCATTGGCAACAGCAGCGGCAACGCCGGTGGCGCCGAGTTCGCCGATGCCTTTGCCGCCGATCGGGCTGGCATGCTCGTCCACCTCGTCGACGAAGTGGATTATGATATTGCCGGGAATGTCGGCGTTGACCGGAATGGCGACCCCGGAAAGGTTCTTCGACAAGAACCGCCCAAGCACTGGTTCGTGCCTGCTCTGCTCCATTGCCGCCATGCCCCATCCCCAGATGATGCCGCCCGTCATCTGGCTGCGTGCGGTGCGGGGATTGACGATACGGCCGGCGCTGTAGCTGCCCACGGCGCGACGAAGCCTGAGCAGGCCGAGCCCCGGATCGACGCCGACCTCCATGAAGATCGCGCCGAAAGTGCGCATCGCAAGGCCTTTGCCATGCTGCGCCGGATCGAACGAGCCCGAGCCGGTGATCTCGCCGATGTCGGTATGACTCATCACGTCGGCGATCGTCTGACCGCCGGCAGCGCCCCTGCGGCGAATATGGCCGTCTTGCATCTCCACTTCGTCCGGCAGCAGATTGGCAAGACGGGCAAGCTGCGAACGCGCATCTTCGGCAGCGGCAAGCACCGCCGCGCCCACCCCCATGGTCGATGACGAGCCATAGGTCGGCCCCGCCTCCGGCAGCTGCGTATCGCCCATTTCCAAGTTCACCTTCTCCATCGGCAGGCCCAGCACGTCCGCCGCGATCTGCGGAAAGATGGTGAGTGTTCCGGTCCCTATGTCCTGGGTGCCGGTGCGGATGAGCACCGTGCCGTCCCGGCGCAACCTGACTTCGGCTGCAGGCGTCGGGTTGCGGAAACAGCCCATGCTGCAGGTTGCCATGCCGTAGCCGATCAGCCAGTCGCCGTCGCGTTGCGGCTTGCGCGGGCGCTCGCGCCAGCCGAACAGGCGGGCGCCTTCCTCATAAGCCTCGCGCAGCTTCTTCGACGACCAGGGCTGGCCGGTAGCCGGATCCGTGTCCGCATGGTTGACCAGACGCAGGTCGAGCGGATCGATGCCGAGGCGGTGGGCGAGCTCGTCCATCGCGCTTTCAAGCGCCCAGGTGCCCGGACCCTCGACCGGCGCGCGCAGCGGCGTCGGCATGGCGACGTTTGCGCGCTCCACGCGCTGGCTGAGACGCATGGCCGGCGTGGCGTAGAGACCCTTCGAGGCTTCGGTGGCGAACTCGACGAAATCGTCGGTCACGGTGGTCAGGTTGACCACGTCCTGCTGCACGGCCGTCAGCTTGCCCGACCTGTCCGCCGCCAGCACGATCTTCTGTGCCATGCGCGGCTGATACCCGAGGCAGGAATAGGCATTGGCGCGGCTGAGCGCCAGCCTGACCGGGCGCTGCATGATGCGCGCGGCGGCGGCGGCCAGCACCTGATGCGGCCAGATCCAGCCCTTGCCGCCGAAGCCGCCGCCGGTATGGCGGGAAATCACGCGGACCTTCTCGGCCGGGACATTCATGCGGGCGGCAACCACCTGGCGGACACCGTAGACGTGTTGCGTGGCGTCGTGCAGCGTCAGCTCTCCGTCATTCCATTCGGCGAGCGTCGCCGAGGGCTCCATGGCGTTGTGATGGCGCGACGGCTGCAAATACACGGCTTCGACCGTGGCGGCGGCGTCAGCAAGCCCGCGGTCGACCTCGCCCTTCGTAAACGTCGGCTCCAGGAACAGGAAGCCGCTCTCCCTCGGCGAGACAGCAGCCTTGTCGATGGCGGTCCACTCGGGGGGTGCCGGCAACTCCGGCTCGGCGAACTCGTAGCGCAATGCGACGCGGCGGGCACCGGCCTCCGCTGCCTCCAGCGTCTCGCCCAGCACAATGGCAAGCGGCTGACCCTCGTGACGTATCTCGTTGCCCTGCATGGGCATGAAGCTCTGCGCTGCCGGCGGGCCTTCGGCCTGCTGCATCTGCGTATCGGGCTCGGCCCTCGGCGATGCGAACCGGCCGAATTTGGGCATGTCCTCATGCGTGAGCACACGCACGACGCCGTTCTCGGCGAGCGCGTCGTCGACCATGATCGACGTCACGCGGCCGGCGGGAACGGGCGCGGTCACGAGTACCGCATAGAGCAGATTGGGGGCAAAATAGTCGGCCGCATAGCGGGCGCGGCCGGTCACCTTGACGCCGCCGTCAGGGCGGGCAACAGGCTGGCTGATCATCATGACGGCATCCTCGCTGCTCTTTCGATCGCCCGCAAAGCGGCGGTCTTGGCCAGTTCGATCTTGTAGGCGTTCTGCGACAAGGGACGCGCTTCGGCGAAGGATTGCTCGATAGCGGTGCTCAATGCCTCGCGATCGCCGATTTCGGCACCGGCGAGCTGCTCCTCGGCGGCGCTCAGCCGCCACGGCCGCAGCGCGACGGACCCCAGCGCCAGGGCCGCCCGACGGATGGTTTGGCCGTCCATCTCCAGCACAGCGGCGGCAGAGACGATGGCGTATTCGTAGGATTCGCGCTCGCGCACCTTGAGGTAAGCCGATCGCGGCGCCGGCGCCGGCAGCTCGATTGCCGTGATCAGTTCGCCTTGCTGCAACACATTGTCTGCCTCGGGCCGCGTGTCGGGAAGCAGGTGGAATTCCGCTGCCGGAATGCGCCGGCCGCCGCTGCGGTGCGCGGTGACGATGACCGCATCAAGTGCTGCCAGCGCCACGGCCGGGTCGGATGGCTGGGTGGCGACGCAATCCTCGGTCCAGCCGAATATCGCGTGATTGTCGTTGATGCCATGCAATGCCGAGCAGCCGGAGCCGAGCTGACGCTTGTTGCATGGCAACTGCTCTTCGGCACGGAAATAGGCACAGCGCGTCTTCTGCAGAAGATTGCCGCCTATCGTTGCTAGGTTTCTCAGCTGCGGCGATGCGGCGTTGAGGATCGCCTGGCTCAACACCGGATAGTCGCGCATGACCAGCGCATGCTGCGCGACATCGTTGAGATGCGTCAGCGCGCCGATCGTCAAGCCGCCGCCGGGCAGTGCCTCGATCTGATCCAGCCCGTCGAGGCGGGAGATGTCGATGATCCGGGTCGGCTCGGCAATGCCAAGGCGCAGCCAGTTGAGCAATTCGGTGCCGCCGGCGAGAAAGGCGCTGTCCGGCGCGGCACCTGCCGCGATCGTTTCGCCCAGGCTGTCGGCGCGCGCGTAGACGAATGGGGTCATTGGCTCACCCTCCCGGCCGCCGCGCGCACGGCCTCGACGATTTGCGGATAGGCCGAGCAGCGACACAGATTACCGCTCATCCATTCGCGGATCTCGGCATCGGAGCCGGTATGTCCCTCCTCAATCAGCGCCGCCGCCGACATCACCTGGCCGGGCGTGCAGAATCCGCACTGGAAACCATCATGATCGATGAACGCCTGCTGCACGGGATGAAGCGCATCGTCGTTTGCCAGGCCTTCGATCGTCGTGACCTCGCGTCCCTCGCAGGACACGGCAAGTATCATGCAGGCATTCACACGCCGTCCGTCGAGGTGCACGGTGCAGGCGCCGCACTCGCCGAAATTGCATCCCTTTTTCGTTCCGGTCAGATGAAGCCGCTCGCGCAGCAGGTCGAGCAGCGTGACGCGGGGATCGAGATCGGAAAGGCTGTGGTCCTCTCCGTTCACCCGCAACCGCAATAGGTGCCGATCGTGGAAGTCCATTGGGGGTTACCTCGAAGCACATGCCGTACTCGTCGCAGGGACTCGTCCAGCAAGCAGCCGCCCACCTGTCGAGGCGAAATAGGGCGATCGATTTTAGGGAAAAGGCGCTGCCGGTCAGGGAAAGCGAAAAAACGCGCATTTGAGATTTGCGGCGGAGCGGAAAGGCCCTGCATAACTGTGGTTCACGGCCGTCCCAACATGAGCCGAATGCAGACGGTCCCCCCTTTAGGGACGATTACCATGAGCTGCAGTCACCTGGTGAGGTCTAAGACTATCTTTCCGGGAGCGTGGCCGGTGCGATTGCGCTCGATCGCGGATGCCAGATCGTCGAAGCCGACCACTTCTGCAATCGTGGACCGCAGCGAGCCGTCAGCGATCTCTTGAGCGATTGTGGCTAGGCGCGCGGTGTCAGGTTTGACTGACAACCAGATGCCATGACGGCCTGCCGGGGCGCGCGAAACCACATCAGTTGCAGCGATGCTGGCAAGGACGCCGCCAGGCGATAGGACCGACCAAGATTTGTCTAAGACCTGGCCCCCGACAAGATCGACGATAAGGTCAATGTCGCTCGCAAGAACCTCGAAGTTCTGTTTCTGGTAATCGATCACTTCGTCAGCGCCCAAGGCTTGGACATGGGCCACGCTCTTGGTTGAGGCTGTAGCATAGACGGTCGCTCCAGCCGTCTTGGCGAACTGGACAGCGAAGCTGCCCACCCCGCCAGCCGCGCCGTGGATCAACACCCGCCGCCCCCGAAGGTTGAAATCGGCGACCTGAAGGACTTGCCATGCCGTCATCGCCGCCACCGGTACTGCCGCTGCGTCAATGTCTGACAGGACCGCAGGCGTCTTGACAAGTTTTTCGGCATTTATCAGCAAGTGGTCAGCATAAGCGCCCAGGCCACCCAGCGCGGCCATGACCCGGTCTCCGACCCTCACGCCTTCGACGTTGGAGCCGGTCCGCAGCACGACCCCCGCCATTTCGATGCCAAGCGTCGCGGGCAAAGATAACTTGAACTTGTCGCGGACGTAGCCTTCACGGATTTTCCAGTCGATTCCGTTTACTCCGGCAGCCTTGACCTGGACGAGCACTTGGTCGGGACCAGGCTCTGGGGCGGATAGCCAATCGACTTTCAAGCTCTCTGTGCCGCCATATGCTTGAAGACGTAGGGCCCGGCCGGAGCCAAGCGGTTCAGACCGGCGGGGGGCGCTTTTGAAGTCATTCATCGGGTTTATCCTTCCTGTGGGACGATATAGTTTGAAATCTCTCAAGAAGAACTTCTAAGTATGCAGTCCACATCGGGTGAGAAATGTTTATTCGGCTGCTGTCGCTTGGGGATTTACTTGCTTTCGCTTTACGCGCTCAAAGCAGGATAGTCGGTGTAGCCCAGGGCGGTGCCACCATAGAAAGTGGCTTGGACTGCCGCATTCAGCGCCGCATTGGTCTTCAACCGTTCCACAAAGTCCGGATTGGCCAGGACCATCTGGCCGTAGGACTCCTGATCGGCCAGCCCCGAAGCTACGTCGGCGCCGATCTGGTCACGCGGACGACTTGGCCGATTGAGGATCAGCGATTGGTGCCAGAGCTTGCGGATATCGGCCAGCAGCGCCTCGTCGCCCTGGTGCATGATGTGCACGTAAGCGAGCCCGAGCTTGTCGAGTTCGGCGACCAGATAGCGGTAGAGGTCCGGCCCCTCGGCGCCTTCGTCGATCCCCCATATCGTCGTCCCGGGTGACAGGCGGATCGCGGTGCGGTCCGCGCCAATCTCCTCGGCGATCGCCGTGGCGACTTCGATGGCGAAGCGCGCTCGGTTCTCGATCGACCCGCCATATTCGTCCGTGCGCGTGTTGGCGCTGGGCGCGAAGAACTGCTGGACCAGGTAGGCGTTCGCGCCGTGAATCTCGATGCCGTCGGCGCCGGCCTCGACCGCCGAGCGCGCGGCATGGCGGAAATCGGCGACCGTCTGGCGCACCTCTTCGGTCGTCAGCGCGCGCGGCGGGGGAATGTCCTGCATCCCCGTCATGGTGAACATACCCGTCCCCGGCGCTATCGCGGACGGCGCGACCCCTTGGCAGTGATGCAGCGTATTGTCGGGATGCGACATGCGCCCGGCATGCATGAGCTGGATGAAGATGTGGCCGCCCTTGTCGTGCACGGCAGAAGTGATCTTCCGCCAGCCGGCGACATGGGCGGGCGTGTAGATGCCGGGGGTGGTGAGATAGCCCTGGCCGTCATCCGAGGGCTGGGTGCCTTCGGTGACGATCAGGCCGACGCCGGCGCGCTGGGAATAATATTCGGTGGCCAGCTCGCCCGGCGTACCGTCGAAGCCGGCGCGGCTGCGGGTCATCGGGGCCATGACGAGGCGGTTAGGCAGAGTGTAGCGGCCGACGCGGACAGGGGTGAATAAGGGACTCATTGGGATCTCCATTTGCTGGAGCGCTTGTCCACTATTCCAATGTCGGGATAAATCCGGCAAAAGTGAAATCAATATTCCAAATATGGAGCAATAGCGTGAGCCACTTGAACGACATGGCGCTGTTCGTGGAGGTGGCGAGAGCGAGGAGCTTCCGGAAGGCGGCTGAGGCTCTGGGCATGCCCAACTCGACTCTGTCGCGACGTATCAGCGCGCTGGAGAAGGCGATCGGCCTGAGGCTTCTGCATCGAACGACGCGCAAGATCGAGCTCACCGAGGCCGGCCAGCTCTATTACGAACGAAGCAAACGCATCGTCGACGAGGCACGGCTCGCACACGAGCAGCTCGGCGCGATGCTGGAGCAGCCGAGCGGTGTCCTGCGGGTCTCGCTCCCGGTCGACTTCGCCACGCTTTACCTGACGCCGATCATCGTCGATTTCGCGCGGCACTATCCCGGCATCACCTTCGAGTTCGACCTGACCCCGCGCCGCGTCGATTTGGTGGCCGAGCCGTTCGATGTAGCGATCCGCATCGGCGAGCTGGAAGACTCCAGCCTGATCGCTCGCCTGATCGGGCGCCACGCGCGCCACCTCTATGCGTCTCCTGGCTACATCGAAGCGTCCGACGAGCCGGCGACACCGGCGGATCTGGCGGAGCATGAATGCATCTGCATGCCGAAGATCTGGACCCTGCATCAGGGGATGAACAAGGTCGAAGTCGAGGTTGGAGGCCGCTTCACAGTCAACAGCGTCGGGATGATCCGCGCCCTGGCGGTCGACCACCAGGGCATCGCCCTGCTTGCCGAGAAGATCGTCGCCGAAGATTTGGCCTCGGGCAGGCTCCGGCGTGTCCTGCCCGAATGGCAGGGATCGTCGGTCAGCATTCACGCCGTCACCGAAACGCGCCTCATTCCAGCCAAGACCCAGCGCTTCATCGAATTCCTGTCCGCCAGGCTGGTGGAAACTTGAACCAGATCGTTACGCGGAGAAAAGTCGGACGGCGGCGTGCAAAATCGCGACTTGGCGTAGAAAAGGCGATGGCTCGCCGGAGTCGATGAAGCTGAGAAATACGAATTTGCCATACCCCTACACCAGAATGCACCAGAGTCGCCAAAAATGCGCAAACGTGACCGGACGGCGCAGAAGCCCTACGCCTCGCCGGCGGGCCGACACCGACGCTCAGGGAGCGGGCCATCGCTCTACCGCGAGGGCGGGGCGAGGTGCGCACGGCTGAACTCACGGCCATCGGCATCCCCGATGCTATCTATCCAGGATGTGCGACGAGCGACTGCTCGTGAAGGTGGGTTCGGCATCACAAGGCTTCCCTGTGAGGTGAGATGGCGAGGGCCGGCAAACGGATCGATTCCGACCCTCACCGAAATGCTCGCCATCCCGGCCCGAATCAGCCTTCGCTCGGCACAGGCGTCTTGAGGAGTTGTTGCTCCCACAGGAAGGCGATGCCGCTGCCGCCGAAGTGCTGGATGAGAATCTCGGTCAGCTCTTCGACATGCTCGGTGCGCGCCCAGTCGCGCTGCCATTCGCCAGCGAGCGCCATCACGGTCATCATGTTTGCGCCAGCCGCGATCATCCGCTGGATGGCGATCTGGTGGGACTCGGTCGAAACGCCGCCCGACGCATCGGTGATCACGGACACGTCCCAGCCTTCGCCGAGGGCTTGGATGACAGGCATCGCGACGCAGACTTCGGTCCAAAGGCCTGCGATAACCAGTTGTTTGCGGCCGGTCGCCTTGACCACGTCCACCACCTTCTCGTCCTGCCAGGCGTTCACCCAAGTCCGGTCGATCACTTCCTGCCCCGGGAAGACGTCAGTGATCTGCTTGAAGAGGATGCCGCCACGACCCGCGATCACGCTGGTGAGAATGGTCGGAACATTGAAGGCTTTTGCTAGCTTCGCCAGCGCGGTCGCGTTGTTGACCACAGCTTGCGGATCGTGGCTGTTCAGGTTCGCGAGTTGGTAAGGCTGGTGGTCGATCAGAACGAGTACCGAGTCTTCAGGACGAAGAAGCGAATCAAGGCCGTTGCGAGGGGTCATCAAGACTTCCTTTCTCTGCCGCCATGGACGGCAATCTTTCTCTGCCGCTATGGACGGCAATGGGTTTCACGGGAGACATGCGCCAGCGGGCGACGTTGCCTGGACGCAATTTGCCGTTCCTTTTGGTGATGCAGTAGTGCCATAATCAGGCAAGCTGTGTCGCGAAATGAGGAACGCTGAATTGGACATCGAAGATCTACGGACATTCGTCGCAGTGGCCGATGCAGGGGGCGTATCGGCCGCCGCGCGCCGGCTCGGCGTCTCCAAGTCAATCGTCAGTCGGCGGCTCTTTCGGGTTGAAGCGGAACTTGGCGTCCAGCTTCTTGCACGAACGACCCGCGGCGCCGCGCTCACCGAAGCGGGAATCGCGTTCAGAGACCATGCGGCCCGGGCCAGCGCAGAGATCGATACGGCTCGGGAAACGATCCTCCCCACCGGTGAGCTGCGCGGCCGCCTGAGGGTTGCCATGCCGCTTACTTTCGGCGCGACCCACTTCGCCCCCGTGCTCGCGGAAATGGCGCGTCTGCACCCGAAGCTTCACATCCATACTTCCTACAGCGATCGCTTCGTCGATCTCATCGCAGAAGGTTTCGATTGCGCGATCCGGGGCGCCTACCTTCAAGACTCCAACCTGATCGCGAAGCGCGTCGGGCCGATCCATGGAAAGCTTGTCGCAAGCCCGGATTATATCGAGGTGCACGGGTCACCCGAGACTCTGGACGAACTCGTCACCCATCAGGCCCTCATGCAGGGAACGGAAGCCTGGCAGTTCATAAATGGCAGCAAGATTGTTACGGTCCAGCCGCAGGGCAGGTTCAAGGCCGATAGCGCCACGGCGCTTGCCGCCGCGGCGGCGGCAGGTCTCGGCATCGCCTGGCTCCCCGATTGCATCACACATGAATATGTGGCCTCCGGCGCGCTGGTCCCGATCATGACACGCTATCCGGTACCTCCAGGGGCCGCGTATGTCGTCCGACCGCCGGGTCAGCATCCCACGCGGAAAGTGCGGGTGCTCACCGAGATGCTAATTGAGTACTTCAAACGGAACACGGATCTTTGGGGTCTTGACAACTAGGACACGAACGGTGCGAAGCCTCCCCACCGGCAGGAGGCACGGGGGTAAATTCTCCAGGCAACGCCGCAGGCGCGACGTCCACGCGGATCATGTTCAACCGAGTAGGCGTTGAGATCTTGCCTGTGCAGATCTGGCGCGAGGCCTCTCCGCTTTGTCCCAGCGACGCCTCGCGCGCGCAGGCTCAAAGCTATGCAATCCGCCGTCCACGAACACCTCGCGCCCGTCTGTAAGCTGCTGTCGTTGAGGCAGCGACGGCAAGTAATAACGGGCGGCAACGTTCGGACGCCGCCGCGGCGAACTGAACGGCGCACTCGGGCGCGAAGCCGCCGGTCATCAGTATTTCCGCGCGGTAGCCGCCGAATAGGCGTGGGCGGGCGAGCCCTGCTATTCTACGCCTGATTTCATCGGTCCTCGATGCTCTGACACTCTGGAGGCAGGACTATCGAGATCGACGCGTAGGGAGAAATTGCACGCTGGCGCGCAATATCGCGCTATGGCGTAGAAGAGGCGGTGGCTCCCCGGGCCGGATTCGAACCAGCGACCAACCGGTTAACAGCCGGTTGCTCTACCACTGAGCTACCGGGGAACAGAGGCTCTTGCGTGAGTGGGGCAGCCTATAGCAAACCCGTTTCGGCTTTGCAAAGAAGCATTTCGCATTTTTTCGGTGCTTTTTGGCGCAGGGCTTGCTGGCAATGGCCGGCGAGCGCCCTCATATGAGCTGTCTCTCGCCTGTCACGGAACAGAAAAGGCCGTTGCGGCTTTCTCCGGCTGATGGTGCTACTGATGCAAACGGATCGACATTTCACATGACGGCAATGAGCGACGAACAGCCACCGGCCCGGAAAATCTCGGTCTTCGGCCGCCAGTTCACCATGCCGCGCTCGCGCGGCCTCAGGATTGCGATCGGCGTTGTGCTGATCATCGGCGGCATTCTCGGCTTCCTGCCGATCCTGGGTTTCTGGATGGTGCCGATCGGATTGCTGGTGCTCTCCTACGAATTCGCATTGGTGCGCCGTCACCGGCGCCGCTTCGTCGTCTGGTGGGAGCGACGGCGCCGGCCGGATTGAGACTGCCCTGCTGACAGGCCGGTATCCGGCAAAATGTCGGAGAGCGGCGTGGTCCGTCCAGGCCTCACCGAGGCTGGTCGAAACAGCTTTCCAGGCGTTCGCAAAGCTCCTTGAGAACGGCGGTAGCCGATGCCAGCCGCGCCCGGTCGCGCGGCGGCAGGCTGTTTGCGCCTTCTATGCTGAGGCGGTCGATGGCATAGCGCACAAGCTCTGCAGACTGCGACAATCCGCGCGACGTGCCGTCCTTCGTAGCTGCTCGACGCATGGCGGAGCCTCTTCCTTGCCCAACGTGGCCGCCGGTTTCGGGTTCCCGTCGCCCAGAATCATGCTTAACGATAAGCTAATATGTTATTGCTAACATGGGCATTGCGTTGATAAGGCAGGGCATGGAATGTCGAGGAACCGTTGGGAATGCATGGTGGCCGCTTGACGGCATTTTCGCCGCAACCTATTGGAGCCGGGTGGAACGCCGGGAGCAATGAGGCCTCGTGGCGGAGTGGTTACGCAGAGGACTGCAAATCCTTGCACCCCGGTTCGATTCCGGGCGAGGCCTCCAATGCCCGAGCTCCCGCGCGTCAGCGCCAGGGGGCTTCAGTTCCGGTCGAAACAGCCGCGGCCTTTGCGCGGCAAGCGGATGGTTGGAACATGAGCGCTGATTTTGCCGAACGCCGGGTGAAGATGGTCGACGGCCAGATCCGCACCACCGACGTGACCAGCGCACCGCTGCTCGAGGCGATGCTTGTCGTGCCGCGCGAGGCCTTTGTCGGCGCCGGCCAGCGCGATCTTGCCTATATCGACGAGGACATCCGCATTGCCGATACGGCAGATGGTCCGCGCTATCTGATGGAACCGTCGCCATTGGCCAAGCTGATGCAGCTGGCCGATATCGGCCCAAGCGATTCGGCACTAGATGTCGGCTGCGGCACCGGCTATGCGGCGGCGATCCTGTCGCGGCTGGCAAGGTCCGTGGTGGCGCTGGAAAGCGATCCGGCGCTGGCCGAGACCGCCACTTCGACGCTTGCGGCACTTGGTTGCGGCAATGTCACCGTGGTCCACGGGCCGCTGCCGCAAGGCCACGCAGATAAGGCGCCTTACGACGTCATCCTGATCGGCGGCAGCGTCGGGGAGGTGCCGGCGGCGCTGTTCGACCAGCTTGCCGAAGGCGGCCGACTCGTCGCCGTGGAGGGGCAGGGCAATTCGGGCGTAGCCCGGCTTTTTTTTAAGACTGGAGGGGTTGTAACGGGAAGACGCGCATTTAATGCGGCAATTAAGCCACTACCGGGATTCGAACGCATTCCCGCCTTCGAATTCTGAGTGATTTTGCCTTGCAGCGAAGGCGCTGTCATGATCGCTTGCGTTTGAACAATCGTTGCTGATCTGCATAACCGGGCGTTTCTGGGGGCTTTCAGCGGGGGAACGATAAAAAACGCGGCGCCGGCTGATCAGAAGGAGAAGCCAGCGTGGCGCAGTTCCCGTGCAAAACGAATGAGGGAATATAACGTGCCGTCTGTACGCAAGTTGCTTTTTACCGCTGTCCTCGTTTCGGCGACAGCGCTGTCTCCAATGGCCGCCTCGGCCGAAACCATTCTCGGGGCCCTTTCAAAAGCCTATCAGAACAATTCCTCGCTCAATTCGACACGCGCCGGCGTTCGCGTCACCGACGAGGGCGTTGCAATCGCAAAGTCCGGCTGGCGCCCGACCATCACCGGTTCCGCGGACATCGACTACACCAGCACCCATATCAATGGTACTAGTCGAACCGCGCGCATAACTACCGGCAACTTTGGCGTCCAGATCAATCAAACCCTGTTCGACGGCTTTCAGACCAGGAACAACGTCGCGGCCGCCGAAGCGCGGGTCAGCGCCTCGGTCGAGAGCCTGCGCAACACCGAAGAAAACACCCTTTTCAACGCGGCAAGCGCCTATATGGACGTCATCCGCGACCGCCAGATCGCGGTGCTGACCGAACAGAACCTGCAGTTCCTGACCGAGCAGGCGCGTGCGGCGCGTTCGCGCTTCGAGGTCGGCGAAGGTACCCGCACCGACGTCGCGCAAGCCGACGCGCAGCGTGCCTCCGCGGTGGCGCAGTTGAGCGCCGCCCGCGCGACGGCGCTGGCAAGCGCTGCGACCTATCGCCAGATCGTCGGCGACGAGCCGGGCAGGCTCAGGCCGGCTTCGCCGCTGTCGAAGCTGTTGCCGTCGAGCCTCGATGCAGCGATCGCGATCGCATCGGCCGAACATCCGGCCATCCTCGCCACCGAGCACCTGGTCGACGCGGCGGCGTTTTCGGTTAAATCGGCCGAAGGCGCGCTGCTGCCGCAGCTTTCGGCTAGCGCCGGCGTTTCCGGCGACTATCGCAACACGGTTCCGGGCGTCCTTGGGGCATCGCAGGATGGCACAAGGACGTCGGCGAACATCGGCGCGACACTGACCGTGCCGATCTATTCCGGCGGACGGACCTCGGCGACCGTGCGCCAGAACAAGGAATCGCTCAGCCAGGCGCGGATCGAAGTCGACGTGAGTCGCGACCAGGTGCGCCAGGCCGTTACCTCGGCATGGTCGCAATACACCGCCGCGCAGCAAAGCGTCACGGCCAACCGGCAGGTGGTCGCCGCCGCGCAGCTTGCCCTGAACGGCGTCATCGAAGAGCGCAATGTCGGCCAGCGCACCACGCTCGACGTGCTCAATGCGCAGGCGACCCTCATCACTGCCAAGATCAATCTTGTCAGCGCCGAACGCGACGTGGTGGTGGCGAGCTATGCCATCCTCTCGGCGGTTGGCCATTTGTCGGCAGACCGCCTTGCGCTCAATGTGACGAAGTACAGGCCCGAAGAGCATTACAACGCCGTCAAGGACAAGTGGATCGGCCTGCGCACGCCGGACGGCCGCTGATCGCCAAGCCGTGTTTTCAGCCCGCGCTCGAACGACGCGCGGGCTTTCAACTCCCGACCCTAATCTGTTGAAATCCGAGATGTCGCCAGATTGGGGATTCTCGCAAGCCGTTCCGTCGGTTACGCTGTTGCCATGATTCGAATCCGGCATTGCCGGACAGGAAATCTGAGAACGAGTCACAAGGGCGGCGGATGTGACGATGGCGACGGCAAGCAGCGTACAGCGCGAACCTTCCATGGAAGAAATACTGGCTTCCATCAGAAGGATCATCGAGGACAGCGATACCGGCCGCAAGCAGCCGGGCGACGCGGACGAGCTGCGCCAGGATCTGCAACCGGCGCCGGCAGCCGGACGGGCAGCGGAGGGGGATGCGTTCCGCTCCGAACTGCGCGGCGGACTGGAGATCGCCAAGCCGGCCACGCGCGCCGAGGTGCAGCCAACGGCCGCGCCGGTCATTGAGAGCCTGGAAACGCCGTTGCGCGCCGGCCCGGTAAAGGCAGCGGTGACGCTGGCTGAGGTGAACACCGCTCCCGCAAAGCCGGATCGGCCTGCGACAGCCAAGGCTGCCGAGACGACCGACACCATCATCGCCGATTGGCGGCGCGAGATCGCCGCGGTCGGCGACGCGATGGCCAAGCCGGAGCGCGCCGAGCCACTCCGGACGCCGGACGCCGAGCCGAAAGCCGAGGGTTTCGAGAACGAGGCGACTGCTGGACCTGTGCCGGAGCCTTCGGAAATTGGGCCGGAGCCTTCGGAAAGCGGCCCGGAGCCTTCGAAAACCGGCCCGGAATCTTCGAAAATCGGCCCGGAATCTTCGAAAATCGGATTGGCGCGTCCGGCGGCCAGCGAGGCGCCGTCCCTTCGGCCGGCGATCCTTTCGGAGCATACGGGCCGGCAGGTTGCCGCCGCCTTCGGCGAGCTTTCCGACGCGTTTGCCAGCCGCAGCAAGAAGACTTTCGACGAGATGGCCGAGGAGATGCTGCGGCCGATGCTGCAGGACTGGCTGGACAACAACCTTCCGACGCTGGTCGAGCGGCTGGTGCGCGAGGAAATCGAGCGCGTCGCGCGCGGCGCGCAGTAGCAATTCGGAGAGCCGCCAATGGGCGGCGCTCGACCGGCGAATTGTCGAAGTCGGCGCTGTCCCTCATCCGCCTGCCGGCACCTTCTCCCCGTATAGTGACGGGGAGAAGGGGTTGACCGCAATTTAGGCGCCTTTTCCGCAACGTTCGTGACTGGCGAAAGCTTCAGTACAGGCGTCTTTCTCCCCGTCACTATACGGGGAGAAATGCCCGGCAGGGCAATGAGGGGCAGCGCAAACCTGAAGCGATTGCCTCGCAACATTCAGTCCCGCGAGTTGCACCGAACCATCCCGGCGCTATCTATTGGCCATGCCGCCCTTGCGGTTGACTTGGCAACAACCTTCCGATTTACACCGGACCACAAATTCCGGACAGCGCGGACCGTTTTCCCATGCTCGAAAAGACCTACGACGCCAAAGCCGTCGAGCCGAAGATTGCCAGGATCTGGGAAGAGGCCGACGCCTTTCGGGCCGGCGCCGGGGCCGAGGAGGGGGCTGAAGCCTTCACCATCGTCATCCCGCCGCCGAATGTCACCGGCTCGCTGCATATGGGTCATGCGCTCAACAACACGCTGCAGGACATTCTGGTGCGCTTCGAGCGAATGCGCGGCAAGAATGTTCTTTGGCAACCAGGCATGGACCATGCCGGCATCGCCACGCAGATGGTGGTAGAGCGCCAGCTTATGGAAAAGCAGATCCACCGCCGCGACCTGACGCGCGATGAGTTCATCGACAAGGTGTGGGAGTGGAAGGCCGAGTCCGGCGGCGCCATCCTCAACCAGCTGAAGCGGCTCGGGGCCTCGGCCGACTGGAGCCGGGAGCGCTTCACCATGGACGAGGGCCTGTCCAAGGCCGTGCTCGAAGTGTTCGTGACGCTCTACAAGGAAGGGCTGATCTACAAGGACAAGCGCCTTGTGAACTGGGACCCGAAGCTGTTGACCGCCATCTCGGATCTCGAGGTCGAACAGCAGGAAGTCAACGGCAACCTCTGGCACTTCCGCTATCCGGTCGAAGGCATGACCTTCGATCCGGAAAATCCGAAGACCTTCATCACCGTTGCGACGACCCGGCCGGAGACGATGCTGGGCGATACGGCTGTCGCAGTCCACCCCGACGACGAGCGTTTCCGGCATCTTGTCGGCAAGAACCTCATCCTGCCGATCGTCGGCCGCAGGATCCCGGTGGTGGCGGATGAGTATTCCGATCCCGAAAAAGGCAGCGGTGCGGTCAAGATCACGCCGGCGCATGACTTCAACGATTTCGAGGTCGGCAAGCGCCACCGGCTGCCGGCGGTCAACATCCTCACCGTCAATGCGGCGGTGAGCCTCAAGGACAATGAGGACTTTCTCGCCGGACTGGACGTGACGCCGGAGCGCCAGGCCGTATGGGACGGCCTCGACGGCCTGGACCGTTTCGACGCGCGCAAGAAGATCGTCGAGCTGATGCAGGCGGGCGGCTTTCTCGAGAAGGTCGAGCCGCATCGCCACACCGTGCCGCACGGCGACCGCGGCGGCGTGCCGATCGAGCCGTTTCTGACCGACCAGTGGTATGTCAATGCGGCGGAACTGGCCAAGCCGGCGATCGCCTCGGTGCGCGAGAGCCGTACCAATTTCGTGCCCAAAAACTGGGAAAAGACCTATTTCGACTGGATGGAAAACATCCAGCCCTGGTGCATTTCGCGCCAGCTCTGGTGGGGTCACCAGATCCCTGCCTGGTACGGGCCGGACGGGCATGTCTTTGTCGAAAAGACCGAGGAAGAGGCGCTCGGTGCCGCCGTCGAATATTATCTGGCGCTGGAAGGGCCGTGGAAGGCCTGGGTCGAGGACAAGCTTGAGAATTTCCAGCCTGGCGAGATCCTGACCCGCGACGAGGACGTGCTCGATACATGGTTCTCGTCGGCGCTGTGGCCGTTCTCGACGCTTGGCTGGCCGGACCAGACGCCGGAGCTGAAGACCTATTACCCGACCGACGTGCTGGTGACCGGTTTCGACATCATCTTCTTCTGGGTCGCCCGCATGATGATGATGGGCCTGCATTTCATGGATCAGGAGCCGTTTCATACCGTCTATGTCCATGCGCTGGTTCGCGACAAGAACGGGCAGAAGATGTCGAAGTCGAAAGGCAACGTCATCGATCCGCTCGAGCTCATCGACGAATACGGCGCCGATGCGCTGCGCTTCACCTTGACTGTGATGGCAGCGCAAGGGCGCGACGTTAAGCTCGATCCGGCCCGCATTGCCGGTTATCGCAATTTCGGCACCAAGCTGTGGAACGCGACGCGCTTCGCCGAGATGAACGAAGTGGCGCGCGACGACGATTTCTGGCTGCAGGACGCCAAGCTGGCGGTCAACCGCTGGATCTTGACGGAGCTGACGCGAGCCGCGCGGGACATAACGGACGGTATCACCTCATACCGCTTCAACGAGGCGGCGGGTGCCGCCTACCGGTTCGTCTGGAACCAGTTCTGCGACTGGTACCTGGAACTGCTGAAGCCGGTGTTCATGGGCACCGACGAGGCCGCCAAGGCCGAGAGCAGGGCATGCGTCGCCTTCGTACTCGACGAGATCTACAAGCTGCTGCATCCGATGATGCCGTTCATGACCGAGGAACTGTGGGCCGAAACCGCCGGTGAGGGCAGGCAACGGCAATCGCTGCTTTGTCATGCGGCATGGCCGTCGCCCGACTTCGAGGACGAGGCGGCCGCCGCCGATATCAACTGGCTGGTCGACCTTGTCTCCGGCATCCGCTCGGTGCGTTCGGAGATGAACGTGCCGCCGGCGGCTATCGCACCGCTCGTGGTGATCGGCGCCAACGACGCGACACACGAAAGGCTCGAGCGTCAGGGCTCGGCTATCAAGCGTCTGGCGCGGGTCGGCGACATCTCGCTCGCCGAGGCGCCACCAAGGGGATCCGCCCAGATCGTGGTCAACGAGGCGACGATCTGCCTGCCGCTCGGCAGCCTGATCGACCTTGCCGCCGAGGCAGCGCGCCTGCACAAGGAGCTTGCCAAGGTGACCGAGGAAATAGCGCGGCTCTACAAGAAGCTGTCCAACGAGAAATTCGTCGCCAACGCGCCGGAAGAGGTGGTGGAGGCCGAGCGTGAAAAACTCGCCGAATATCGCGAGGCGCAAGAGAAGCTTTCGGTGGCATTGGCGCGGGTGCGTGATGCCGGTTGATCGAACAGATTGGGCCGGTTGATCGAACAGATTGGGCCGGCTGATCAAACAAATTGGGCCGGCTGGCCGCAATAGATTCGCCGGTCACGAATCTGCCTTCCAGACAGGCCGCCTGCCACGAAAACGGGCATTCCGCAGCGTAAATCTTGAGGCAAACTGAATGTTTTTGCCCCATTGTTGCCGTAATGTAACAATGGCTGACTGGCACGCAAAATGCCCTGTTTTATAGTGATTTAGGGGTTTTTCCCGAGTTTTCTCGTCGATCTGTATTGTGGCGGCCATTTTCCCGCCTCGGTAAGAAGGCCGACACCTTGTCGGAAATGCGTTCAGCCAAGCTGTACATGTACGCACGGCGAATTCGTTGTTGCGCCGTTAACCTGAATTGGTTCTAGCTTGATGCAAGGACATTTCGGGGAGGAGATTCATGTGTTATTCGCGTCTGAAAGTGCTGCTGGGCGCGGGGGCTTTTTCGCTGGCTTTGGCTGGGGCGGTGCAAGCCGGGGGCTTTGACCGGGGCGGCGTCAATATCGACCAGCTGTTCGACGCGGCGCCATATTCGTTCGACGCAGGCGTCACCTATGTTTCGCCACAGCGCAAACTCAAGAATGTGCAGCGTCTCGATGGCTCGGGTTTGTCGACATCGGCGGTGGACGTTGGTGGCGATTATGCGGTGCCGCATGTCGGCATCAAGGCCAACATCTTTGAGCCCGTAGACTGTCTTGCCACCTATACGAGACCGTATGGTGCGGACGCGAATTTCGGCATGAACAACGCCTATTCGCCGACAGCGGTCAAATACGCCGTCGACACAGACGATTTCGGTCTCACCTGCTCCTATAAGGTGAACGTCGGCAAGGGCGCCATACGATTCATCGGCGGTGTCTCCTACCAGCAGGTAGACGCGTTTCTTTCCCGTCAGACACTGCTCGCCTTCGGCAATACCGGCCTCGGCGTCTTCAAGCTATCCGACGAGGCATGGGGTTGGCGTGCGGGCGCAGCCTATGAGATCCCCGAGATCGCCCTGCGCGCCACCCTGATGTACTCTTCGAGCTACAAATATGACGGGCTGTCGGGAACCGTCGACACGACCGGCTTCAGGGGCGCCTTTCCAGCGGATCTGATTCCCGGCTCTACCGGCGTGTACCCAGTCTCGGCGTCGGCTGAGATACCTCAGGCTCTGGAATTCAAGCTGCAGAGCGGTATAGCTCCTGGCTGGCTGGCCTTTGGTTCCATCCGCTGGCAGGAGTGGAGCAAGCTTGGCGTCATTGCCATCAATGGCGTGCGCAGTCCGGTAACCGGTTTGCCCTCGCCCGTTTCATTCGACCTGCTTTATCGCGACGGCTGGACGGTCACGGGCGGTATCGGGCACAAGTTCACCGATCAATTGTCGGGCGTGGTTTCGCTGACCTGGGATCGCGGCACCTCGACGACCTCCGGCTATCAGTCGGATACCTGGGCCGTTGCCAGCGGCGTCTCCTATTCGCCGAACGACCAGATCGAGGTCAGGCTCGGCGGCTCGATCGGTGTGCTGACGAGCGGGTCATCGACTTTCAGCGGTGTCGGCGACGTGGCAAATGCCGTTACCTATACCTACGGCAACGACCTGCTTCTCGCTGGTTCGGCTTCCGTCAAGATCAAGTTCTAACTATTAAATTTTAAACGACAAAACGGCCGGGCGTTGCCCGGCCGTTTTGTTCGGTGCGTCATCCGGCATTCGGCCAATGCAACAAATTGCCCCCATGATGTTCGCTCCGATAATTGTGACGTTTTGGCAACAGTTTCTGAACAACCCTCGCGCCACCCGGCCGCCCGGGAACATTGCCTATTTCCCGCCATAAACCCGGCGCACCTCGAACTTGTCTCGGGACATGCGCCAAAAGGCTAGGCGAAGAGGCAGGCCGCACTGCCCGCGGCAAGGACGAGTATGGACGCCAGAGCGATCTCCAAGGCCAAGCTGCCGAGCCGCCACGTGACCGTTGGTCCCGAGCGGGCGCCGCATCGCTCCTACCTCTATGCGATGGGGCTGTCGGCGGCCGAGATCGCGCAGCCTCTGGTCGGTGTCGCCAGCTGCTGGAACGAGGCCGCGCCCTGCAACATCTCGCTGATGCGCCAGGCACAAGTGGTCAAGAAGGGCGTGGCGGCCGCCAACGGCACGCCACGCGAATTCTGCACCATCACCGTCACCGACGGCATCGCCATGGGTCATCAGGGCATGAAGTCGTCGCTGGTGTCGCGCGAGGTCATCGCCGACTCGGTCGAGCTCACCATGCGCGGCCATTGCTACGATGCGCTGGTTGGATTGGCCGGTTGCGACAAGTCGCTGCCCGGCATGATGATGGCCATGGTGCGCCTCAACGTACCGTCGATCTTCATCTATGGCGGCTCGATCCTGCCCGGCAGCTACCGTGGCCGGCAGATCACCGTGCAGGACGTGTTCGAGGCGGTCGGCCAGCATTCGGTCGGCACGATCGGCGACGCCGAGCTGCTCGAGATCGAGCAAGCCGCCTGTCCGTCGGCCGGCTCCTGCGGCGCCCAGTTCACCGCCAATACCATGGCCACCGTCGCTGAGGCGATCGGCCTGGCGCTGCCCTATTCCTGCGGCGCGCCGGCACCCTACGAGATGCGCGACCGCTTCAATTTCGCTTCCGGCGAAAAGATCATGGAGCTGATCGCAAGGAACATCCGCCCGCGCGACATCGTTACTATAGAAGCGTTGGAAAATGCCGCGACTGTGGTCTCGGCCACCGGCGGCTCGACCAACGCGGCGCTGCATCTGCCGGCGATCGCGCACGAGGCCGGGATAAAGTTCGATCTTTTCGACGTGGCCAAGATATTCGAGAAAACACCCTACATCGCCGACCTCAAGCCGGGCGGCAAATACGTCGCCAAGGACATGTTCGAGGCCGGCGGCATTCCGCTCTTGATGAAGACGCTGCTCGACCATGGCTATCTTCATGGCGATTGCCTGACGGTGACCGGCCGCACTTTGGCCGAAAATATGGAACATGTTTCCTGGAATGACAGCCAGGATGTGGTCCGTCCCGCCAACAGGCCGATTACCCAGACCGGCGGGGTCGTGGGCTTGAAGGGTAACCTTGCCCCCGAAGGCGCGATCGTGAAGGTCGCTGGTATGGCGGAGCTGAAATTCTCGGGTCCGGCGCGCTGCTTCGATTCGGAAGAGGAATGTTTCGAGGCTGTTACGAACCGTAACTATAGCGAAGGCGAGGTTCTCGTCATCCGTTACGAGGGTCCGCGCGGCGGCCCGGGCATGCGCGAAATGCTGTCGACGACGGCGGCTCTCTACGGCCAGGGCATGGGCGGCAAGGTGGCGCTCATCACCGACGGGCGTTTTTCGGGCGCGACGCGCGGTTTCTGCATCGGCCATGTCGGGCCGGAAGCGGCAGTGGGCGGCCCGATCGGGCTGCTTAGGGATGGCGACTTGATCTCGATCGATGCGGTGAACGGCACGATCGAGGTTGCATTGTCCAAAGCCGAACTGGCGGCGAGGGCAAAAGCATGGAAGGCGCGCACGACCGACTATCAGTCGGGCGCGATCTGGAAATACGCACAGACGGTCGGATCTGCCCGCGACGGCGCGGTCACCCATCCCGGCGGTGCCAAAGAAACACACTGCTATGCGGACATCTGAGTTGTTGAGGTCGTCTGTCCTTTCGGCACTGGTTGCGCTCGCCACGTTTGGCGCGACCTTGGGCGCCGTCGGCCAGGCCATGGCCTTCGACGACAAGGTGTTCGACGACAAGACCGGCGTGAAGCCGCAGTCGAGCCCGTGGGCGGTGTTCCAGTTCGGCTTTTCCGCCTACAAGAACGGCCATAAGGAGCAGGCCGCGGAAGCCTATAAATATGCCGCGGAGAACGGCCAGATCGGCGCCACCTGGAAGCTTGCGCGCATGTATGCCGAAGGCGATGGCGTGGCGCGAGACGACTACGCGGCATTCAAGTTCTTCAGCGAGATCGTCGACCAGGATGTCGAGCCCGGTTCGCCCGAGGAAAGCTATGTTTCGGACGCGCTGGTGGCGCTTGGCGACTATCTGAGGAAGGGCATTCCCGGCAGCCCCGTCGAGGAGAACGAGGTGGCGGCCCAGGAATATTACATGCGTGCCGCCGCCAACTACCGCAATCCGAACGCCCAGTTCGAGATGGGCCAGATGTTCCTCAAGGGTGAGGGCGGCGTCAAGGCCAGCGTCAAGCAGGCCGGACGCTGGTTCCAGCTGGCGGCCGAAAAGGGCCATGCGGGCGCGCAGGCGACGCTCGGCAACCTGCTTTTCCAAAGCGGCAAGATCGTGCGGGGGCTGGCGATGATGACCGCGGCGCTCGAACGGGCCTCACCCGCCGACCAGCCATGGATCCGCGGCATGCAGGAAGAAGCGTTTGCGGCCGCCGGCGAAGCCGACCGCCGCACCGCGATCTCGCTGGCCGACGACATCCTCACCAAGGGTGGCGGCGACCAGTAGGTCGGCAGAATTTCCGTTTTGAAATCAATTGTCGGTCGGTTCCGCCGGCATGCCGCTGGGCGCCGGTGTTGAGAT
This sequence comes from Mesorhizobium sp. M0074, assembly GCF_040322975.1. Classification (NCBI taxonomy): domain Bacteria; kingdom Pseudomonadati; phylum Pseudomonadota; class Alphaproteobacteria; order Hyphomicrobiales; family Phyllobacteriaceae; genus Mesorhizobium; species Mesorhizobium sp. M0074. Next base: position 90,308 of record NZ_JAMYUM010000004.1, on the reverse strand, counting down.
CGGCGTGCCCTGCAGATGTGGGGCCAGCGTGTTCTCCGGGCAGCCATCCCGCTGCTTTGTCCAGGACGTGTTGTTGAGCACCATCTCGCAACGGGCGAGGTAGCTTTGGCCGGCAAGCGTCAGGCAGGCGACCCGGCCGATCTGGAATGATTTGCCGTTAGCCAGGCACTCTGCATCGGCAAAAGCCGGCGTCGCCACCGCCATCGCAAGCGCGCAGCCGATCGGGCAGAGTGCAAATCGAGTAGTCATGGGAACCCCAGCCACCATGATGATTTCTCATCAAGCACGCGATTTGTGGCGATAAGAGGTCAACTTATCAATGTGCCGCCGGACAGCAGCTGCGGTCAGGCCGGCTGCAGCGCCAGATCGATCGCCACCGGCACGTGGTCGGAGGGTTTTTCCCAGGCGCGCACCTGTTTTTCGATCGAAGCCGAGGAAAACCAGTTGGCGGCTTCGGGCGACAGAAGCAAATGGTCGATGCGAATGCCGTTGTTCTTCTGCCAGGCGCCGGCCTGATAGTCCCAGAACGTAAAAATGTCCGGGGCGTCGGTGACGGCACGCACGGCTTCGGTGAAGCCGAGATTCTTCAGCCGCCGGAACGCCTGCCGCGTCGCGGGCTGGAACAGTGCATCGCTTAGCCAGTTTTCCGGATACTTCGCGTCGATCGGCTCGGGAATGACATTGTAGTCGCCGGCCAGGACCAGCGGCTCTTCCAAAGCAAGCCGCTCCTCGGCCCAGCGCTCAAGTCGCGCCATCCAGGAAAGCTTGTAGGAGAACTTCTTCTCGTCGTCGATCGGGTTGCCGTTCGGCAGATAGATCGAGGCAACGCGCAAGGCGCCCTTGTCGGTCGAGAACACGCCCTCGATGAAACGCGCCTGCTCGTCGGCATCGTCGCCCGGCAAGCCGCGATTGACCTCGTCGAAACGCAGCTTCGACAGGATGGCGACGCCGTTGAAGCCTTTTTGGCCGTAAGTCTCGACATTGTAGCCGAGTGCCTCGATCTCGGCGCGGGGAAACTGCTCGTCGACCGTCTTGATCTCCTGCAGGCAGGCGATGTCGGGCGCGCTTTCCGTCAGCCAATGGGTCAAATTGCCGATGCGGGCGCGAACGCCGTTGATGTTCCAGGTGACGATTTTCATGACGGCCTCGATAGGCTGGTGGTCCGGAGACTAGCGATCCGGTGGATGACGTTCGACAAGGCCGATCGTATTGCCTGCCGGGTCCTTTAGGAAGGCCATCCATTCGCTTTCCCCCGCCTGGCCGAACAGGCCTTCGGTGTCGCGATGGACGAGCGCCGGCGGCGCGGTGAAGGGAACACCGGCGACCCTTGCCGAAGCGTGGAACTCGTCGAGGCCCGATATGTCGAGATAGACGGTGCCGGCAGGCAGGCCGTCGGTGAAAAGCAGGCGCACGTCACCGGCCATGATAAAGGCGATGCCTGGCGGATCGAAACGCGCATGCAGGTTCATGCCGAGCACCTCGCGCCAGAACGCCAGCGTCGCATCGAGGTCGCGCCCGGCGGAAAGCGCGACCTGACGGACCGCGCCGACACGGCGCATGCTCATTCACTCCCGAAAGGTTGGGGTTCGGCATTTTCCGCGAGTATTTGCTCTATCATCCATCGCAGGTGCGATGCCTGCTCGCGCGTTGCATTCTCGTCCATCCAATCACAGCCGTTGTAAAGGTCTCCAAGCCAGTGTGGAAAATCGTATTTGTCCTCAATCGGCGACACCATACGGCAGACCTGAAAGGGTTCCAGGTCGCCGTCAAGGTAAGTCCGAATGCGTCGAAGGAACAGCTTACGTGCTATTTCCTTGGCTTCATCGGACTTGTCGTTGAAATCGGGAAAACACCGCGCGATCAGCGACCTCAAATGGCCATGAGCTTTCGCAAGATTAACGGCATTCCGCGGATTGCACCGCACGAGCTGCACATAATCAGCGTCGTCTGCGTAGACCCGAGCTGCCTTGTGACGGTTGGCCCAACCAACGATATCGATATCGGAAATTGCTTCTATCTCGCGGGCGACAAGGACCGTCATCGGATCCTCAAGGCCCTCGAGGAGCGGCTTCATATTTTCAAATACTGAAGCTGGTGCCGCAGCCGCAGGAGGCGACCGCATTGGGGTTTCTGATCTGGAACGACTGGCCCATCAGATCGTCGACGAAATCGATCACCGAGCCGCCCATATAGACCAGCGACAGGTCGTCGATCAGCACGGTGGCGCCGTCCTTCTCGATGGCGACGTCGTCGTCATTGCGCCCATCGACCAGGTCGAACTTGTAGGAGAAGCCGGAACAGCCGCCGCCCTCGACCGAAACGCGCACGGCCGTCTTACCGGCTTCGCTCGCCACAATCTTGGCGATCCGCCTGGCGGCGGCGTCGGTCATCTCGACTTTCATGGCGGTCTTGGCATCAGCGCCCATGGGCGTCACCTTGCATTCGGTTTCGTATGATAGGTATGAAGCGCGACGGGGCAAGTCAACTGCGGCATACGCTATGACCAACGAGTTTGGCGACATCGGATTCGGCTATCGACCGCGCGCGGCCTATGCCAGCGACCCGGCGAAGTCGCGCGGGCGGCTGTTCGACGAGGTGGAAAGCCCGACGCGTACGCCGTTCCAGCGCGACCGCGACCGCATCATCCATTCGACGGCGTTCCGCCGGCTGAAGCACAAGACGCAAGTGTTTGTCGCGCACGAAGGCGACCATTACCGCACGAGGCTGACGCATTCGATCGAGGTAGCGCAAATCGCACGCGCTCTGGCGCGGGCACTGCGCGGCGACGAGGACTTGGCCGAGGCGGTGGCCCTGGTGCACGACTTCGGCCACACGCCCTTCGGCCATACCGGCGAGGACGCGCTGAACGAGAAGATGGCCGCCTGGGGCGGCTTCGACCACAATGCGCAGTCGCTGCGTGTGGTGACGCGGCTGGAGCGGCGCTATGCCGAGTTCGATGGGCTGAACCTCACCTGGGAAACGTTGGAGGGGCTGGTCAAGCACAATGGCCCGCTGACCGATGCCAAGGGCAAAGGGCTGAAGGGGCCGGTGCCGCAGGCTATCCGCGACTATTCCGAACTGCACGACCTCGAACTCGACCGCTTCGCTGGTATCGAGGCGCAGTGTGCGGCGATTGCCGACGACATCGCCTACAACACCCACGACATCGATGACGGCTTGAGGGCAGGGCTGTTGACGCTGGATATGCTGGAGGGCGTCTCGCTGCCGGGGTCGATCCTCAAGGGCGTGCGTCAGCGCTATCCGGCGCTCGATGACGTACGCACCGGCCACGAGCTGATGCGCCGGCAGATCACCATCATGGTCGAGGACGTGATCGTCTCGACGACAGCCAATCTGGCGCGCATCAAGCCCGGCAGCGCCGAAGCGGTAAGGGCGGCCGGCGAGCCGATGGTGAGCTTCTCCGCCGAGACGGCCGTATTGGAAAAGGAGCTGAAGGCCTTTCTCTACAAGCACCTCTACCGGCATGCGGAGGTCATGCGGGTGCGCGCCGATGCCGACCAGATCGTCAGGGACCTGTTCGACGTCTATTTCGCCGATCCGCGCGCTATGCCGGATGGCTGGCGCGAAGGGCTCGACCGGGCAGAGGACCGCGTCAAGGCGCGCAGTGTTGCCGATTTCCTAGCCGGCATGACGGACACTTATGCGCTCAAGGAACACAGGCGTTTGTTTGACCATACGCCGGATTTGAGCTAGGGCGGGCGCGATTTTGCCGGCCAACGAGCCGGATCCCTGCAAAACCGTCAGAGCCACAGCAATGAACATCTTCGCCGATTTCAACGCGCGAATCATAAAGGCCGTCGAAGCGCTTGATTTGAAAGACAAGGATGGCGTGTCGCCGGACCTGTCGCGCATCGCCGTCGAGCCGCCGCGCGATGCCAGCCATGGCGATCTCGCGACCAACGCAGCCATGGTGTTGGCCAAGCCGACCGGCCAGAACCCGCGTGCGCTGGCCGAAAGGCTGGCCGAGGCGCTGCGCGCCGACGAGGATATCGCGGCCGCCGAGATCGCCGGCCCGGGCTTCGTCAATCTCAGGCTCAAGGACGGCTTCTGGCAGGCGCATCTGACGGCGCTGCTCGGCGAAGGCCGCAACTATGGCCGCTCGACTATCGGCGACGGCAAGAAAACCAATGTCGAATATGTCTCGGCCAACCCAACCGGCCCGATGCATGTCGGCCATTGCCGGGGTGCTGTAGTCGGCGACGCGCTGGCCAATCTGATGGCCTTCGCCGGTTACGACGTGACCAAGGAATACGTCATCAACGATGCCGGTTCGCAGATCGACGTGCTCGGACGCTCAGTCATGCTGCGCTACCGCGAAGCGCTCGGCGATGAGATCGGCGACATTCCGGCCGGGCTTTATCCAGGCGACTATCTGATCCCCGTTGGTCAGGCGCTGGCCAGCGAATTCGGCCGCTCCCTGCTGCAGATGCCGGACGAGGAGGCGCTTGCCATCGTCAAGGACAGGACGATCGACGCGATGATGGCGATGATCCGCGAGGATCTGGCGCTGCTCAACGTGCATCACGACGTCTTCTTCTCCGAGCGGACGCTGCATGCGAACAACGCCCGCAAGATACGCTCGGCGATCAGCGACCTGACGCTGAAGGGCCACATCTACAAGGGCAAGCTGCCGCCGCCCAAGGGCGAGAAGCCGGACGACTGGGAGGACCGCGAGCAGACGCTGTTCCGCTCGACCGCGGTCGGCGACGACATGGACCGGGCGCTGGTCAAGTCGGACGGCACCTTCACCTATTTCGCCGCCGATGTCGCCTACCTCAAGGACAAGGTCGATCGCGGCTTCGTCGACCTGATCTATGTGCTTGGCGCCGATCATGGCGGCTACGTGAAGCGGCTGGAAGCGCTTGCCCGGGCGATTGCCGGCGACGAGGTCAAGCTTACCGTGCTGCTTTGCCAGTTGGTGAGGCTGTTTCGCGCCGGCGAGCCGGTGCGTATGTCGAAGCGGTCGGGCGAGTTCGTGACCTTGCGCGAAGTGGTCGAGGAGGTCGGCCGCGACCCGATCCGCTTCATGATGCTCTACCGCAAGAACGACGCGCCGCTCGACTTCGACTTCGCCAAGGTAACCGAGCAGTCGAAGGACAATCCGGTGTTCTACGTGCAGTATGCCTCGGCGCGCTGCCATTCGGTATTCCGGCAGGCGAGCGAGCAATTGGGCGAGGCCATGTTCGACCGCAACCAGCTGGCCGCCGAAGTGGCTTTGCTGACCGATGAGGGGGAGATCGGCCTGATCAGGAAGCTCGCCGAATATCCTCGGCTGATCGAAGCCGCGGCGCTCGCGCTCGAGCCCCACCGGCTGGCATTTTACCTCTACGAACTCGCTTCCAGCTTCCACGGACACTGGAACCGGGGCACCGATAATCCCGACTTACGTTTTGTTAAGGTTAACGACCGACAATTGACGCATGCCAGACTAGGGCTGGTGCAGGCTGTTTCGGACGTTTTGACGTCCGGCCTGACGCTGATCGGAGCCAATGCGCCCACCGAAATGCGTTAGGTTTGAGTAAAAAACCTGTCACCTTTTGCCCACATTGCGCTGGTAAGGGCCAACCCTACGCGACGTCCATGGCGTCCGAATGAGTGCGAGTTCGGGAACAATAATGGCAGACAGAACCCAGCTGAGAGCAGCCGACCACAACGACATCGCCAACGATGATCCGTTCGCGGAACTGACCAGGATCATGGGGTTCGACCCGCGCCAGCCGGTCAAACCGCAAACCCCGGCCCAGCCGAAAACCGCTGCCGCCGAACCGTCGGTGGACGAGGGCGATTTCGAGATCGATCTCGAGAAGGAGTTGATGGGCGAATTCGGCGCCGACGCCAACGACAATGCTTCCCCTGCCAAGCTTCGCGAGCCGACACCCGAACCGGCCGCCGCCGACGAAATGGAGGACGCGCTTGCTGCCTCGTTCGAACAGGATTTCGCGTTCGACGACAGTGCGGCGGATGATGCTGCTCCTGTTGCAGCCACTCCTGTTGCCGCCGACGAAATTGCCTCCGCCCCCGAAAGGGCGTTCGCTCCCGCCGTCGAGCCGGAGCTCGACGACGATTTCGATAACGCCGTCGCCGGCTCGCTCGAAGACGTGTCGCCGTTCGAGGACGACCTTTCGAGTGACGACGAACTTGCCGCCTCGCTCGACCAGGATTTTCGGCACGACGACGGTGTGACGGCCAAGATCGCGGTGACCGGCGAGGATGAACCCAGGGCCGCAGCCGAGGCGATCGAGCCGGTCGACGAGCCCGCCTTCGACGATGAGTTCGACAACGCCGTGGCAAGTTCGCTCGAAGACGAGCTGATGCTCGAAGAGCATGAGCCGATGGAGCAGACCGTCGCCGTTGAAACCGCCGCGCAAGCGGCCGCGTTCGATGACGAGTTCGACGATGCCGTTGCAAGCTCGCTCGAAGACGAGCTGATGTTCGACGAGCATGAGCCGGCGGAAAACGTCGCCGCCACGTCATCGCCGGTTGAGGCGGTTTCGGCCGATGAGGATCTTGCCGGCCAATTCGATGATGCCATGGCCGATGTCGACATGGACTTCGATGTTCGCTCGAACGGGCCTGCCGAAATCGAAGAACCAGAGTTTATCGAAGAGCAGTCGATCGAAGAGCCAGAGGCCGCCCGGCTTTCCGGCGCGGCCGCTGAAGCGGCGTTCGACGACGATTTCGATCTGAGCTTCGACGATGCGCCTGCCGAGGAAGCCGAAGAACCCATGGCGCAAGTTGCGGCCGAACCAGTGGCGCCGGCCGCTGTCGTCCCGACGGCCCCAGTGGCTGAGGAACGCAGCCTGGAAGACGAACTGAACGCGCTGCTCGGTGCGATGAGCACACGGCCGGCACAAGCGGTCAACGAACCTCAGACAAGCCCGCAGACTGCCCAGAAGCCCGTGATGGCTGTTCAGCAGCCTATCGCGCCGGTAGTTCAGAAGCCAGCAGTGGCCGCTGAACAGCCAATGGCGGCGGTCAAAGACGTCGCCAACGAACCGGTGCATGCTGTCGACGAGCTGGATTGGGAACTCGACGAGCACGAGCCCGCTGAGCCGCAGCAGTCCAGTGCCGCCGATGACGCCGATCTTGGCAGTGTCCTCCTCGATGAGCTTGAAGGCGAGGATTTCGGTGTCGAAGCCGCTGCCGGACGCGCGGATGATCTCGACAGCGATGCGCTCGATGCCGACTTCGCCAGGAATATCGGCCTGGATCACGACTCGGCCGACAAGAGTGCGGCAGCTGCTGCCGAGGAAGACCCGCTCGATGCGCTGAACTGGCTGACAACACGCGCCACACCGCCCGAGCCGGCCCGCTCGTGGAGCCGCGTGACGCCGGTCGCACAGCCTCAGCCTGCCTTTGCAAGCCAGCCGGTGGCTTCGGCGCGTCCGGCACCAGCGCCGCAGCCGGCTGCAACGCCGTCCTATCGGGCCGCACAGGTCGAAGAGAGGCCATCCTATGAAGATCGGCCCGCCTACACGGAAGCTGCACCAAGCTCGCATCAACAGCCTTCCGCTTATGACGAGATGCCCGATGTCGAGACGGTCGACGTGCCCGAGCGCGTCGTGGCGCTGGCGGACGATCTCGACATTCCGGAGCTCAACTTCGACGATGACGAGCCGGTGGCGCCCGCCTACGACGATCTCGATGCCGATTTTGCCAGCCTTCTCACCGAAATGAATGCCACGGATATAGCGCCTGCCCCGGTGCGCAGTGCTGGCTATGACGATGAATACGATGCCGGCTTCGCGTCTGGCTACAAGCAAGATCGTAGCGAGACGCGCGCCTATGGCGCCAAGCCTGCGGAAGCCCCCGTCAGCGCGGCGGCCGCTTCCTATGCCGATGCAGCGGACGGTTTCGATCTGGGCCCATTGCCTGGCGGCCAGCCGGTTTCGCAAGCCGACGATTTCACCTTCGATGAGCTCGACTACGATCCCGAACTGGACGAGGAGATGTCGGTTCCGGGCCTCGCCGAACGCGAGGCCGAAAGGCAGCCGCGCAGGCGCGGGCTGCTGATAGGTGCGGTGGTCGGCGCCGTGGCGATCGCCGGAGGCCTTGGCGCCTTTGCGTTGACCCTCGGCGGCAAGAGCGGCAGCGATGCGCCGGTTATCGTCAAGGCCGACAACAGGCCGATCAAGATCAAGCCGGAAAATCCAGGCGGCACCGTCGTGCCGAACCAGGACAACAAGGTTTATGACGCTGTGGTCAAGGGCGCCAAGCCCGCCGAGCCGGTTCAGCAGAAGCTGGTCACCAACACCGAAGAGCCTTTGGACCTGAAGGCCGACGAACCGGAGAGCCGCGTCGTCGATCTTTCGCCCAATGACCCCGATGCCGCAGACGATATCGACGCGCCCGGCACCGAGGCGTCTGATAGCAATGCGTCTGGCACCAACGCGCCCGGCACCAGCGCGCCTGACACCAATGCGCTTGGCGCCAATGCGGCTGGCGCTACCGAAACCGCCGCCGTACCGGCGCCCAAGTCCGAGGATCGCATCGCGCAGGTTCTGCAGGAGGCCGAGAAGGGTGCAACCCCCGAGATCGTCGCTGTTGCGCCGCGCAAGGTACGGACCATGGTCGTGAAACCTGACGGCTCGCTCGTGGCGCGCGAGGATCCGGCGCCCGCCGCCCCGCAGATGGCTGCTGCCGAGCCGGCCGATCCGGCGCCGCAGCACGTGGCTCCGGCCGCCCAGGCCGACGCCGCGGCGCAGACCGGCACCGTGCCCCTGATCGACCAATTGACAAGTGATCCGAAGATTGGCGACCAGCCGAGTGGCGACCAGGCGAGCGGCGATCAGGCCGAAACCTCCAAGCTGCAGCCGGCGCCCAAGCCCGACACAAAGGCTGAAGCCAAGCCGTCAGCCAGCAAGCAGTCCGCCAGCACCCCGGCCACGGTTCCGGTGGCGCCGCAGCGCCCGTCCGACCAGCCGGTCGACGTGGTCGGCGAGGTCAAGCCCGATCAGGTCGCTTCCATCGATCCGGCCGCGGCCGGCGCTGGTTCGTGGTCGATACAGATCGCTTCGCAGCCGACAGTCGAAAGCGCCCAGGCGACTTATCAGGATCTGCAGCGCCGCTACGGCAGCGTGCTTTCCGGCCGCACCGCCAACATCGTCAAGGCCGAGATTGCCGGCAAGGGCACCTTCTACCGCGTCCGCGTTCCGGCGCAGTCTCGCAACGAGGCGATCAAACTGTGCACCAGCTACAAGGCTGCCGGCGGCAATTGCTTCGTGTCCCACTAGGCACCAAAACCTCTCGAAAAGCCGGCGTCCGCGCCGGCTTTTTTGCGTGAACGGAAACCTCTGAAGGCAATTGCGGGCGATTCCCTTTGTCGGCGCGAAGCTCTAAACTGTTCCGCATGACCGAATCAAAATCCATGATCCTCGGCTGCGCCGGGAAATCACTGACCCGCGACGAGATCCGTTTCTATCGCAACGAATGCCCGTGGGGCTTCATCCTGTTTGCGCGCAATATCGGCGAGACCGAGCAGATCCGCGATCTGGTCGCCGCGATGCGCGACTGCGTCGGGCGTGCGGATGCGCCGGTGTTCATCGACCAGGAGGGCGGCCGGGTGCAGCGCCTACGGCCGCCGCTGGCGCCGAACTATCCGGCTGCCGGTGCACTCGGCGCCTTGTGGCGCGACGACCATGACGCCGGCACCCGTGCCGCATGGCTGATGGCGCGGCTGCATGCCTTCGACCTGCTGCGCTACGGCATCACGGCGGATTGCCTGCCGGTGCTCGACGTGCCCATCGAGGGCGCCAGCGACGTCATCGGCGCGCGCGCCTATGGCAAGGAGCCGCGCGCCGTCATCGAATTGGGTCGCGCCGCGGCGGAAGGCCTGATGGCGGGCGGCGTGCTGCCGGTGATGAAGCATATTCCCGGTCATGGAAGGGCCTTCGCCGATACGCATTTCGAACTGCCGACCGTCGACGCCTCGATCGGCGAGTTGCAGCGGCATGATTTTGCCCCGTTCAGGGAGCTCAACCATTTGCCGATGGCGATGACGGCGCATGTCGTCTATAGCGCGATCGACCCGAAGAACCCGGCCACCATATCCGGCAAGGTCATCGAAAAGATCATCCGCGACGAAATCGGCTTCGACGGGCTGTTGATGAGCGACGACACCTCGATGAAGGCACTTTCTGGGGATTTCCCGTCAAAGGCGGCCGCTATCCTTGCGGCGGGCTGCGATCTGGTCCTTCACTGCAACGGCGTGTTCGAGGAGATGGCCGGCATTGCATCGCGCACGACCGGGGTTGAAGGCAAGTCGTTTGAGCGCGCGGAGCGGGCGCTGACCTATATCAGGAACCGTGACGTGGCGGACGAGACCGAGATTCGGGCCGAATTTGCCAGTTATTTCGACGCGGCGGCCTAGCATCAAAGGAAGCGAAGTGGCGGAAACATTGGACCTGAAGGCCGGCAAGGCCGCACCGATGGACCGCTTGTGGGCCGAGAACGACGATTCCCGGCTGACCGGCGATCCGGCGTTGGTCGTCGATGTGGCCGGCTTCGAAGGTCCTCTCGATCTTCTGCTGCATCTTGCCCGCAATCAGAAGGTCGACCTGTCGCGCATCTCGATCCTGGCGCTGGCCGAACAGTATCTGGCCTTCGTCGAGAAGGTGAGGGCGCTGAGGCTGGAGCTTGCCGCCGACTACCTGGTGATGGCGGCATGGCTGGCCTTCCTCAAGTCGAAGCTCCTGATCCCCAAGCAGCCCGGCGACGAAGGCGAAAGCGGCGAGGAACTGGCGGCGGTGCTGCAGTTCCGGCTGAAGCGGCTGGAGGCGATGCGCGACGCGGCGGCACGGCTGGTCAACCGCAACCGGCTCGGACGCGACGTGTTTGCACGCGGCATGCCGGAAATGGTCATCGTCGAGAAGCGCAATGCCTATTCGGCCTCGCTCTACGACCTGTTGACTGCCTATGCCCAGCAGCGCCAGAAGCAGGCAATAACCAATGTGACGATCGCCAGGCGCGGCGTGTGGTCGCTCAAGGATGCGCGCGACGTGCTGACCAGGCTGATCGGGTCGCTGCGCGACTGGACGGCGCTGGACAGTTTCCTGGTCGAATATCTGGCCGGCCCGGAAGAGCGGCGCACCGCGGTTGCCAGCTCGTTTGCGGCGACGCTGGAACTGGTCCGCGAAGGCAAGATGGAAATGCGGCAGGACCAGGTGTTCGCGCCGCTTTATCTGCGCGGCCGCGCCCAGGCCATCAAGATAGTCGAGGTAACACCATGAGCGAACGCGCCAACGCTTCGGTCATTCCGTTCAAGATCGACGACGATGCCGAGCAAGGCGCAGTTGCCGAAAACCCGGCACAAAATCAGGGGCAGAATTTGTCGCGGAATCCTGGCGAGCGGCTGCATATGGCGGAGGCCGTACGGATGGCCGAGGCGATCGTATTCGCCAGCGCCGAGCCGGTCAGCGAAAAACAGCTCACTTCGCGACTGCCCGACGGCATCAACATTGCCGCGGCAATGGCCGAACTGCAGCAGATCTATGCGCGGCGCGGCGTCAATCTGGTGCGCGTCGGCGATGCCTGGGCGTTTCGCACCGCCGGCGACCTCGCCTTCCTGATGAGCCGTGACACGGTGCAGCAGCGCAAACTGTCCCGCGCTGCCCTCGAAGTGCTGGCGATCATCGCCTACCACCAGCCGGTAACGCGCGCCGAGATCGAGGACATCCGCGGCGTCGAGACGTCGAAGGGGACGCTCGACACGCTGATGGAGACCGAATGGGTGAGGATGCGCGGCCGGCGTCGCACGCCCGGCCGTCCCGTCACCTACGGCACGACCGACATTTTCCTCGACCATTTCGCACTGGAGGAGATACGCGATCTCCCCGGCATGGAGGAATTGAAGGGTGCGGGGCTGCTGTCAGGCCGCATGCCGTCGAATTTCTCGGTGCCGCTGCCGCCGGCCGACCCCGATGCGCTCACCGACGACGAGGATCCGCTGACCGACATCGACCTCGAAGAACTCGGCCTTTTGACGCCGCGCGTCACGGAAGATTGAGCCGAGCGCCATCTTAAAGCCACAGGCAGGATGGGACTGCGCCGATTGGTAGCGGGCCGCCGTGCCGAAAGTGCGTGACTTCGGCGACTCATTCATGAACTCTGTCGCAGTTCTGTTTGAATCCGAACCCGAAAGCGCATAGATCAGCGTCTGGGAAACCGTTCGAGAGAGATTTGCTATGGGTTCATTTTCGATTTGGCACTGGATGATCGTTCTGGTGATCGTGCTGCTGGTGTTCGGCCGCGGCAAGATCCCCGAGTTGATGGGCGACATGGCCAAGGGCATCAAGAGCTTCAAGAAGGGCATGGCGGACGACGAGACTGCCGAGGACAAGCGTACCGTTGAACACCGTGCCGACGAAACCGTTTCGGTACCGAAGGAAAAGGCCAGCAAAAGCTGAGCCCAAAACTTTAGTCGGAACGTATAGCCATGTTCGAAGTCGGCTGGACCGAGATGCTGGTGATCGCGATCGTCATGATCGTGGTCGTCGGGCCCAAGGATTTGCCCAACATGCTGCGCACCTTCGGCCGCACGACGGCGAAGCTGCGGAGCATGGCGTCCGATTTCCAGCGGCAGTTCAACGATGCGTTGAAGGAAGCCGAGCTCGACGACGTCAAGAAGTCGGTCGATTCGCTGAGAAGCCTCAATCCGGCAGCCGAGATCAGGAAGCAGCTCAATCCATTCGAGCAGGCCGCCGCCGACGTCCGTTCCGGCGTCGACGCAGTGATGAAACCCAAGCCGGCCGTCGATGCCGCCGCTTCGACAGAGCAGACAGCCGAGCCGCTGAAGAACGGCGCAACGACGATGCCGGGCGTCAGCCCGCCGGAGCCGACGCCGGCCACGCCGATCTTTCCGGCGATGACGGACGAGTCCGTCGTGGCGCCGGCAGTGCAGGCGCAAACGACCGCAGCGGCCGTGCCGCAAAAAGCGCCGGCGGCAAAGAAGAAGCCGGCGCCCGCAAACGCCGCGGCCGCAGTGCCGGCCAGGCCGGCAAAGACTGCTGCGCCAAAGGCTGCCGCAAAAGCTGAGCAAAAAGCGCAGTTGTCAGCAGCGAAGAAGCCGGCGTCAGCAACGAAGAAGCCGGCCGCCAGGAAAACGGCGGGAGCCGCCAAGTGAGCGTTTCGGACAAGGAAAAGGACGAGATAGAAAAATCGTCGGCTCCGCTGATGGAGCACCTGATCGAGTTGCGCCGGCGGCTGATCTGGTCGATTGGCGGTTTTTTTGTTGCCTTCCTGGTCTGCTTCTTTTTCGCCAAGCGGCTGTTCAACCTTCTGGTCATTCCGTTCAGATGGGCGACCCAATGGGCCGGGCTCGACCCGCACAAGGTCGAGCTGATCTATACGGCGCCACAGGAGTTCTTCTTTACCCAGGTCAAGCTCGCCATGTTCGGCGGCATGGTCATCGCCTTTCCGCTGATCGCCACGCAGATCTACAAATTCATCGCGCCCGGCCTCTACAAAAACGAGCGCAACGCCTTCCTGCCGTTCCTGATCGCCTCGCCGATCCTGTTCCTGATGGGCGCATCGCTGGTCTATTTCTTCTTCACGCCGATGGTGATGTGGTTCTTCCTCGCCATGCAGCAGACCGGCACCAACGACCAGGTGCAGATTTCGCTGCTGCCGAAAGTGTCCGAATATCTCAGCCTGATCATGACGCTGATCTTCTCCTTCGGCCTGGTGTTCCAGCTGCCGGTGGTGACAAGCCTGATGACGCGGGTCGGCATGCTGTCGTCCACGGCCCTGGCCGAGAAGCGCAAATGGGCGATCGTCATCGCCTTCGTCGTGGCGGCGGTGCTGACGCCGCCCGACCCGATGAGCCAGATCGGCCTCGCCATTCCGACGATCCTGCTCTACGAGGTCTCGATCTGGTCGGCCCGGCTGATCGAACGCAGCAAGGAGCGCGACCGTGTGGCCCGCGAAAAGCAGGACGCCACCGAAGAGGTGGCCGAAAAGCCGGCGGACGCGTCTTCGACGTAGGTTCGGTTGAAGCGGGCAGCATTTTTTTGCCGGCCATGGCAACTTTGTTCTTGCTTTGTGCCGGCAGCTATGCTATTAATTTAAGTATGGTGCCAATTGGCTCCAAAAACCCGCCCACTCAGGCGGGTTTTTTTGTTTCTTCCTTTGAAGTTCCGGTGTTGCCGCCTGAGGTCGGCGGGACAGCGCCCCCCTCTGTCCTGCCGGACATCTCCCCCACTTGGGGGGAGATTGGCAACTTCGCCGATGGCTTGCTTTTTCAGCGCCGGAGATTGGCGAAAGCAGCAGTGACGGCCGATCTCCCCACCCGTGGGGGAGATGTCCGGCAGGACAGAGGGGGGCGCGAAGGAACTCTGCCTTGACGCCTTGCATCGATGCGGTTTACCCCCTCTGGCCTACTCAAGGACGAACAGACCATGCTTGACATCAAATGGATTCGCGACAACCCGAAGGCCTTTGTCGAGGCGCTCCAGAAGCGCTCGTGGTCGGCTGAGGATGCGCAGTCCACGGTCGACGACCTGATCGCCGCGGATGAGGCGCGGCGCGAGCATCTGACCGAGCTGCAGACCAGGCAGGAACGCCGCAACGCCGCATCGAAGGAGATCGGCAATGCCATGCGCTCGGGCGATGCAGCTCTCGCCGAAAGGCTGAAGGCCGAGGTCGGCGAGATCAAGGCCTTCATCCAGAATGGCGAGGCGCGCGAGCGCGAGCTCGACAAGGCGCTGAACGATGCGCTGGCGGTGCTGCCCAACGTGCCGTTCGACGACGTGCCGGTCGGCAAGGACGAGCACGACAACGTCGTCATGCGCGTCGTCGGCGAGGTGCCGACGCGGCCGAATTGGGTGAAGGAGCATTTCGAGATCGGCGAAGCGCTCGGCATGATGGATTTCGAGCGGGCAGCACGGCTTTCCGGCTCGCGCTTCACGGTGCTGAAGAGCGGCCTGGCGCGGATGGAACGCGCGCTCGGCCAGTTCATGCTGGATCTGCACACCACCGAGCACGGCTATATAGAGATCCAGCCGCCGTTGATGGTGCGCGACGAGGTGCTTTTCGGGACCGGGCAACTGCCGAAATTCGAAGAGGATTTATTCTTCGTTCGGCACGGGGACGGCAGGCTTGGCCTAATCCCAACCGCCGAAGTGCCGCTCACCAATCTCGTTCGCGACGAGATCATGCCGCACGAAAAACTGCCGCTGCGCTATACGGCGCTGACGCCGTGCTTCCGCTCCGAGGCGGGCTCGGCCGGGCGCGACACGCGCGGCATGCTGCGCCAGCACCAGTTCTACAAGGTCGAGCTGGTGTCGATCACCGACCAGGAGACTTCGGTTGCCGAGCATGAGCGCATGACCGAATGCGCCGAGGAGGTGCTGAAGCGGCTCGGCCTGCCGTTCCGCACCATGACGCTGTGCACCGGCGACATGGGCTTTGGCGCGCGCAAGACCTACGACATCGAGGTCTGGCTGCCCGGCCAGAATGCCTATCGCGAGATATCGTCGTGCTCGGTATGCGGCGATTTCCAGGCGCGGCGCTTGGACGCCCGCTACAAGGACAAGGACGGCAAGGGCAACCGCTTCGTCCACACGCTGAACGGTTCGGGCACCGCCGTCGGCCGCGCTCTCATTGCCGTCATCGAAAATTACCAAAACGAGGACGGCAGCGTAACCATTCCTGAAGCGCTTCGGGCTTACATGGGCGGTCTCGCAAAGATCGAATCATCGAAGTGACAAGATTGTCGGCCCCGCGTTCCTTCGCGCCCCCCTCTGTCCTGCCGGACATCTCCCCCTCAAGGGGGGAGATTGCGCCGTCATCACAGCTTTCGCCAACTGTTGGCGTAGCAAGGAAGGCGGCGGCTACGGTATTGCCGATCTCCCCCCTTGAGGGGGAGATGTCAAGTGGTGGCAAAGAGGGCAGGACAGAGGGGGGTATCGTAGAGCGCTGCCGTCAATCCAATTCTGCAAAGGCGGTCTCATGCGCATCCTCCTGACCAACGACGACGGCATCCATGCCGAGGGCCTTGCATCACTCGAACGCATCGCGCGCACGCTGTCGGACGACGTCTGGGTGGTGGCACCGGAACAGGATCAGTCCGGCTATGCGCATTCGCTGTCGATCTCGGAGCCGCTGCGGCTCAGGAAAATCGGCGAAAAGCACTTTGCGGTGCGCGGAACGCCGACCGACTGTGTCATCATGGGCGTGAAGAAGATCCTGCCCGAAGCGCCTGACCTGATCCTGTCCGGCGTCAATTCCGGCGCCAACATCGCCGACGACGTCACCTATTCGGGCACGGTCGCCGGCGCCATGGAAGGCGCGCTGCTCGGCGTGCGATCGATCGCCATCAGCCAGGCCTATTCCTATGTCGGCGAGGACCGCGTCGTTCCCTACGAGACCACCGAAGCGCTGGCGCCGGCCCTGCTCGAAAAGCTCGTCGCCATGCCGTTGCCGGACGGCGTGCTGCTCAACGTCAATTTTCCGAACTGTGCGCCGGAAGAGATCGCCGGCACTGTAGTCACTTCGCAGGGCAAGCTGGTCCACAGCCTGTGGGTCGACGAGCGGCGCGACGGGCGCGGCCTGCCTTACTACTGGCTGCGCTTCGGCCGCGAGCCAGTCGAGGGCAAGCAAGGCACCGACCTCCATGCCTTGCGCAATCGGCTGGTGTCGGTGACGCCGCTGCAGCTCGATCTCACCGCGCATGAAATCCGCGATCAACTGGCCAAGGCGCTCGCATGAACTTGAACCACGCTGCAACGGTCGACGAGCGCGAAGGTTTCGCTGCCTTCCTGCTTCGTCTGCGCGGCAGGGGGACGGTGCCGAAGGCGCTGATCGCCGCCTTCGAGGCGACGCCGCGGCGCGGCTTTCTGTCTCCGCATTTCCACCCGATGGCCTGGTCGGACCGTATGCTGCCGATCGAATGCGGCGAGGCCATCGAAGGCGCCGACCTGCAGGCGGCGGTGATCGCGGCATTTGCCATCGAGCCGGGCAACCGGGTGCTCGAGATCGGCACCGGGTCCGGCTACACGGCGGCGGTGATGTCGCGGCTTGCCGCGCGGATCGTCACCATCGACCGTTACAAGACGCTGGCCGAACAGGCCCGGCAGCGCCTCGAGGCACTCGCCATCGGCAATGTGATCGTGCGCCAGGCGGACGGTTCCAACGGGCTGGCCAACGAAGCGCCGTTCGACCGCATCGTCGCCTGGGCGGCCTTCGACAGCCTGCCGCGCTTTCTCCTCGACCAATTGTCGAGCGGCGGCATCGTCATCGCGCCGATCGGACCCGACGAAGGCGAGCAGGTGCTGGCCAAGCTGACCAAGGTCGGCAGCCGCTTCGAACGCGAGGATATCGGCCTGGTGCGCCTGCAGCCGATCCTGCACGGTGTCGCCGCGGTGATCTAGACTGTGTCGATATTCAGGTGAGGCCGGCCTGCAAATGGCGGCTTCCTCCGCTTCCGGCCTTCGCCGGCCGAAGCATTCATAAGAGGTCGCGGCAGTTAAGGCTATGGCCGGCGTAGGCCGGTGCTCACGTACCGAAAAAGTACGCACCGCTCCGGTTCTCGGAACCCACCATTTTCGGCTCGGCCTGACCTGAATCTCGACACACCCGGCGCTCGATCCTCGAATATTTTAAGAAAATTTGCGTCTGATTCTACAGGTTTAACCGACCGGTAACATTAACGCGCTTTAATCACACTCAGTTGTACCGGGTCTGTGCGGGTTAGTGCGATGCAATTCAGTGTTTTGAAGGCAAACGGACGCAATCTGGCGCGTGGCTGCGCCGTCCTCATGATCGCAGGCGCTGCGACGGGGTGTAGTTCCCAGGTGGCGCGGTTCAACAGCGTCGATGACGTGTTCACCGCCTCGACCAACAACCAGCGCGCCATCATCGACAAGCAGGATGCTGCCCAGCCTTATCCGGGCGATGTTGCGGCCGCGCCGATCGACGGCAGCCACACCCAGTCGGTCAGCCGCTCAAGCCTCGAACCGGTTACGGCGCAGCAGTTGCCACCGCCGGCTCCCGCCCTGGCACCCGCCGCCCGCCCGGTGCGTACCGCTGCCGCGCCGGCGATGGCGCCTGCCGCTCCTCGTGTCGACAGGACGGCAACCGGCACCGTCGCTCCGGCGGCAAGGCCGTTCAAGAACGCCGAGCCCGACGCGCCGCGCATGGCGACGGCCGCCGGCGCACCGCATGCAGCCGAGATCGTCGTCAAGGACGGCGAGACCATTTCCGGCCTGTCGCGGCGCTACGGCGTGCCGGCCGATGCCATCATGAAAGTCAACGGGCTGAGCGCGACCAAGGGGCTGAAGACCGGCCAGAAGCTCGTCATCCCGGCCTATGCGTATTCGAGCAACGGCGCCACGCCGAAAGTCGCCGACGCCAAGCCCGCGAACGGCACCAGGCACGACCAGCCGGCCGACGCGCCGGAGAAGGTGGCCGTGCTGCCGCAGCAGCCGAAGCTCAGGGAAGGCAAGTCTGCCGCGCAGGTGGACGCCTCGGCTGCCGCAAGCCAGCCGAAGGATGGAAAGACCGCGCCCAAAGTGGCTTCGGCGACGGCCAAGCCAGCCGGTGCCGGCGGCACCTACACGGTTCAGCAAGGCGATACGCTGTCGGCCATCGCCAGAAAGACCGGCGTCGGCATCGTCGCGTTGAAGCAGGCGAACGGCATGCAGGATGGACTGCTCAAGATCGGCCAGACCCTGAAAGTGCCGGCAGGCGGAACCGCTGTCGTCGCCGGCGCGAAGCCGGCAAAGGTCGATCCGGTGACGACGGCCACCACCCAGCCGCCTGCCAAGGCCACGCCGACGCAGACGCTCGCCTCCTACACGCCGCCAAAGAAGGACGCGAAAGTCATCCAGCAGGCCGAGGACGACGATGCGGTGGCGCCGGACGCAACCGGCATCGGCAAGATGCGCTGGCCGGTGCGCGGCCGCGTGATCTCAAGCTTCGGTGGCGGCAAGGACGGCGTCGACATTGCCGTGCCCGAGGGGACGCCGGTCAAGGCAGCTGAAAATGGCGTCGTCATCTATGCCGGTGACGGCCTCAAGGAATTCGGCAACACGGTGCTGGTGCGGCACGAAAACGGTCTGGTCACCGTCTACGGCCACACCAGCTCGATCGAGGTGCAGCGCGGCCAGAAGGTCAAGCGCGGCCAGGAAATCGCCCTGTCCGGCATGAGCGGCACCACCGACTCGCCGAAACTGCATTTCGAAGTGCGCAAGAACTCGGCGCCGGTCGATCCTTCGACCTATCTCGAATAGACGACGAAAAGCGATTTGCGGGCCACCTGACCTTCAGCCCGCCGAGGAAGTCCGCTCCGCAAGGTGCGGGCTTCTTCTGCTGTTAGTCCTTGAGCGGCTAATCCTTCAGCGATTTGCCGAGCCGGCCTGCCAGATCCTGGGTGAACTGCCAGGCGACGCGGCCCGAACGGCTGCCGCGCGTCGTCGCCCATTCCAGCGCCTCGGCGCGCAGCGTCTCGGGATCGATGGCGAGACTGTGATGGCGGACATAGCCGTCGATCATGTCGAGATATTCGTCCTGCGAACATTTGTGGAAGCCAAGCCACAGGCCGAAACGGTCCGACAGCGAAACCTTTTCCTCGACCGCTTCCGACGGATTGATCGCCGTCGAGCGCTCATTGTCGATCATGTCGCGCGGCAACAGATGCCGCCGGTTCGAGGTGGCGTAGAAGATGACGTTGGCCGGGCGGCCCTCGACGCCGCCTTCAAGAGCTGCCTTCAGCGATTTATAGGACGTGTCGTCGTGGTCGAATGACAGGTCGTCGCAAAACAGGATGAAGCGGAAGGGTGCCGCCTTCAGCAGTCCCATCAGCTTCGGCAGCGTGTCGATGTCTTCGCGATGGATCTCGATAAGCTTGAGCGGCAGGTCGAGCTTGGCCGAAGCGTTGACCGCGGCGTGCACCGCCTTGACCAGCGACGATTTGCCCATGCCGCGCGCGCCCCACAACAGCACGTTGTTGGCAGCGTAGCCGGAGGCGAAGCGCTCGGTGTTGTCGACCAATATGTCGCGGACGCGGTCGACGCCGCGGATCAGGCCGATGTCGACGCGGTTGACCTTGCGCACCGGCTCCAGATAGCCGGGATCGGCCTGCCAGACGAAGCAATCGGCCTCGCCGAGGTCGGTTTGCGGCACCGGTGGTGGGGCGAGGCGGGCGACCGCCTCGATCAGGCGGTCGAGCTTCTGGCTCAGGATATCGATGGTGCTGTCGGTCATCTCATGTCTTTTTTGTTTCGCTTTCAGGATGGTGCGGCAGGCCAACCTACCTGATTTCAGCGGTTTCGAAACTCGTCCCAAGCATTTGTTCGGGCATGATCTTTTGCGGAAACCGAGCGTCGCTTTTGGGGATCACCCTCTAACACGGCTCACCAGGCCGGAAAAGCAGCCGATTTGCCCGGCCGCGCAGTTGCATTGGCAACGTTACCGACTATATTCCGGCCAAATTTGGCGGGGCCGTCAAATTCCCAGAACGGTTTGGCGGCTGTTTTTAAAATTCAGGAGTACCTCGATGTTCGTGACACCGGCATACGCCCAAGGCATCGGCGGGGACTCGTCCGCAATGTTTATCCAGATCGTGCCGTTTGCTCTGATTTTCGTGATCATGTATTTTCTGATCATCCGGCCGCAGCGCACGCAGCTAAAGAAGCGCGGCGAGATGCTGGCGGCGGTTCGTCGCGGCGATACCGTTGTCACCGGCGGCGGCTTGGTCGGCAAGGTGACCAAGGTGATCGACGATAACGAGCTGGAGATCGACCTTGGCGGCGGCACCAAGGTGACGGCGCTGCGCTCGACGATCGCCGACGTGCGCGTCAAGGGCGAGCCGGTGGCGAACCAGAACGCCAAGAAATAACCGAATTGTCGGCGGAACGATCCGCCAGTACGCCCTGACGGACGACGCCATATGCTTTATTTTTCGCGCTTCAAGATGATCCTGATCTGGCTGGCCGTGGCCGCCACAGTGGTCCTCGCTGCGCCCAACCTTTTTTCCGCCAGCACGCTGGCCAAGTTGCCCGACTGGGTGCCGAAGCGGCAGATGACGCTCGGCCTCGACCTGCAGGGCGGCTCGCACATCCTGCTCAGGATGGATCCGAACGATCTGATCAAGGACCAGCTGGAGACGACGCGCGACGAAATTCGAACGCTGCTGCGCAATGCCAAGGTCGGCTATACCGGCCTTTCCGGATCGGGCCGCAGCGTTCAGGTCCGCATCACCGATGCCAATCAGGTCGATGCCGCCAAGAATGCGTTGAAGACATTAACCGATCCGGTGCAAGCTGGCCTGTTCAGCGGCGGCTCCATCCGGGAGATGACACTGGATGAATCCCAGCCCGGCCTGCTCAAGTTCACCGTCACCGATGCCGGCATCAAATACCGCACCTCGGCGGCGCTGACGCAGTCGATCGAGGTCGTCGGTCGCCGCGTCAACGAGCTCGGCACCACCGAGCCGATCGTGCAAAGGCAGGGCGACGATCGCGTTCTGGTCCAAGTGCCGGGCCTGCAGGATCCGCAGCGGCTGAAGGAGATCCTCGGCCAGACCGCCAAGCTGACCTTCCAGATGGTCGACCAGTCGATGCCGGTGCAGGATGCGCTCAAGGGCCGCCCGCCGGCGGGGTCCTCGGTGCTCTATTCGCAGGACGATCCGCCCGTTCCCTATCTGATCGAGAACCGCGTCATCGTCTCGGGTGAAGACCTCGACAAAGCGAGTGCGACCTATAACTCCCAGACCAACGAGCCGGTGGTTTCGTTCACCTTCAATTCCAGGGGAGCGACGCGGTTCGGCCAGGCGACATCGCAGAATGTCGGCAAGCTGTTCGCCATCATCCTCGACAATCAGGTGATTTCGGCGCCGCAGATCCGCGAACCGATCCTTGGCGGCAGCGGCCAAATCTCGGGCAATTTTACTGCCGAGAGCGCCAACGACCTCGCCGTGCTGCTGCGTGCCGGCGCTTTGCCGGCGACCCTCACCGTGATCGAGGAGCGCACGGTTGGCCCTGGCCTCGGCCAGGACTCCATCCATGCCGGCAAGGTCGCCGGCATCATCGGGTCAATCCTGGTGGTGGCGTTCATGTTCGTCGCCTATGGTTTCCTCGGCTTCCTCGCCAACATCGCGCTGGCGGTGCATGTTGCGATGATCGTCGGGCTGCTGTCGCTGCTTGGAGCGACGCTGACCCTACCTGGTATCGCCGGTATCGTGCTGACCATCGGCATGGCGGTCGATTCGAACGTCCTCATCTATGAACGCATCCGCGAGGAGCGACGTGCCGGCCGCTCGGTCATTCAGGCGATCGATACCGGTTTCAGCAAGGCGCTGGCGACCATCGTCGATTCCAACGTGACCTCGCTGATCGCAACCGTGGTGCTGTTCTGGCTCGGAACCGGGCCGGTGAAGGGCTTTGCCGTCACCTATGCCATCGGCATCCTGACCACGGTCTTCACCGCCTTCACCTTCACCCGCCTGCTGGTGTCGATCTGGCTTCGCCGGGCCCGTCCGAAGGAGTTGCCGCGCGCGCCGGTGACCTTCATTCCGCCGGGAACGAAAATTCCGTTCATGGGCATCCGCCGCTGGACGTTCACACTGTCCAGCGTGCTTTCGGTGCTGTCGGTCATCGGCTTCATGACCATCGACATCAATTACGGCATCGATTTCAAGGGCGGCTCACTGATCGAGGTGCAGGCCAAGACCGGCAATGCTGATCTCGCCGACATCCGCGGCAGGCTGACGGAACTCAACATCGGCGAGGTGCAGGTTCAGCAGTTCGGCGAACCGAACGACGTGCTGATCCGCGTCGGCACGCAGGAGGGCGGCGAGAACGCCGAACAGACCGTCATCGACAAAGTGCGCGGCGAGCTGCAGGACCAGTATGATTTCCGCCGCGTCGAAGTGGTCGGGCCGACGGTCTCGGGCGAGCTTGCCAAGCAAGGCACCATTGCCATGCTGGTCGCGCTGCTCGGCATCCTGATCTATGTCTGGTTCCGCTTCGAATGGCAGTTCGCGGTCGGCGCCATCGTTGCGACCGTTCACGACGTGGTCATGACGATCGGCTTCTTCGTCATCACCGGCCTCGAATTCAACCAGTCGTCGCTGGCGGCGATCCTCACTATCATCGGTTATTCGCTCAACGATACGATCGTCGTCTATGACCGTGTTCGCGAGGATCTGCGAAAATACAAGCGAATGCCGCTGCCGCAATTGCTGAACAACGCCATCAACGAGACGCTGTCGAGGACGACGCTGACCTCGGTGACGACGATCCTGGCGCTGCTGGCGCTGGTGCTGTTCGGCGGCGAGGTGATCCGCTCGTTCACCATGGCCATGCTGTTCGGCGTCGTGTTCGGCACCTATTCGTCGATCTTTATCGCCGCGCCACTGCTTATCCTGTTCAAGCTGCGGCCGCAGGCCACAGCGTCCGATGAGGAAAAGCCGGTGGGCGGCGGCAAAGCCATAGCCACCTGACGGCTTGCCTCAAAAGTGGCCAAGGGCATCGTCATCCGCGAGGCGCATTTCCCCGGCCGCGCACCGATCGAGGCTTACGGCAATGGCGGTTTCCGCTTTGCCGACATGTCGCATCGCGGCTCGCTGCTGTGCCTGCCTTCTGGCATCTATGGCTGGGAGCCGGCCGATCCGTTGGCGCTGACGGCAGCGGATTTCACCAAGCTGTTCAACGAGGCCGCCAAGGTCGAGATCCTGCTGGTCGGCAGCGGCAAGGATCTGAGGCCGTTGCCGACCGCGCTGCGTGCCGCGCTGAAGGACGCCGGCATTTCCGCCGATCCGATGTCGACCGGGGCGGCGGTGCGGACCTATAATGTGCTGCTGGCTGAAGACCGCGCCGTGGCGGCAGCACTCCTCGCCGTCGACTGACGTGGCCGAAAACACCAAAGTCGTCATGGAGACGGTGCGCGCCGCCGATCATGACCGCTATCTGACCGCGCTCTACGCGCCCGAAGACAAGCGGGACGCGCTGTTTTCGCTCTATGCCTTCAACGCCGAAATTGCCGGCATACGCGATCGCATCCGCGAAGCGCTGCCGGGCGAGGTCCGGCTGCAATGGTGGCGCGATGTCATCGCCGCCGAAGAGGATGAGGCAGAGATTGGCCATCCCGTGGCGGACGCGCTGAAGGCGACGATTTCCACTCACCGCCTGCCCAAGGCCGCTTTCGACAATATGCTCGAAGCGCGCGTCTTCGATCTCTATGACGACCCGATGCCGTCGCGCACCGATCTCGAAGGCTATTGCGGCGAGACTGCCGCCGCGCTCATCCAGCTTGCGGCGATCGTGCTCGATCCGGCCGAAGCACCGCGCTTTGCCGAACTTGCCGGCAGGGCAGGTTGTGCGCAGGCGATGACCGGTCTGCTGCTTCTGCTGCCGCTGCATCGCAAGCGGGGACAGTGCTTTGTCCCGGCCGACATTTTGGCAGCGGCGGGATCCTCGCCGCAAGAATTCGTTACAGGCGACGGCGGGCCGGGCGCGGAACGCGCCGTTGCCGCGATGATCGCGCTGGCACGCGAGCATCTTTCCGCTTTCGAGCAGGGGGCGTCCACCCTGCCGGTTTCACTGCGTCCGGCCTTTCTGCCGCTGGCTCTGACGGGCGCGTATCTCGGCAAGATGGAGGGCTCCCGCCACTCACCGCTTGATGGCGCGGTGCGGCTTTCGGCCTTGCGCCGGCATTTGCTCTTGTTCCGGCGCGCGACGCGGGGCTGGCCGGTCGCATAGAGGCTGCCGCGTAGCCAACCTGATCGTTATTCCGCAGCTTCGGCCTGGGAAGGCAGCCCCAGCCATTCGCGGCAGTCGGCGAGCGCGCGCGATGTCACGGCGTGCCGCTTGGCAACCGTCTTGTCCTTGCCGCGCAGCCGCTTGCCCTCGATCTTTGGCGCGTCCACGGGCGGGAACAGACCGAAATTGACGTTCATCGGCTGGAAGGAGCGCTTTCCCGGCTCGTCGTCGGAGACAATATGGCCGCCGGTGATGTGGTTGAGCAAGGCGCCGAAGGCGGTGGTCAAGGGCGGCAGCGACGGCGCGTGGCCAAGCCTTTCGGCGGCGGCAAAGCGCCCGGCAAGCAGACCGATGGCGGCGCTCTCGACGTAGCCCTCGCAGCCGGTGATCTGGCCGGCAAAGCGCAGGCCGGGTCGCGACTTCAACTGCAGCGACGCGTCGAGCAGCGTCGGCGAATTGATGTAGGTGTTGCGGTGCAGGCCGCCTAGGCGGGCAAATTCGGCGTTTTCCAGCCCGGGGATGGTGCGGAATATGCGCACCTGCTCGGCGTGCTTCAGCTTGGTCTGGAAGCCGACCATATTGTAGAGCGTACCCAGCGCATTGTCCTGGCGGAGCTGGACGACGGCATACGCCTTTACAGACGGATTATGCGCATTGGTCAGTCCCATCGGCTTCATCGGCCCGTAGCGCAATGTCTCGACGCCGCGCTCGGCCATCACCTCGATCGGCAGGCAGCCGTCGAAATAGGGCGTGCCTTCCCATTGCTTGAATTCGGTTTTCTGGCCGTCGACCAGCGCCTGCACGAAGGCAAGGTACTGCTCCTTGTCCATCGGGCAGTTGATGTAATCCTTGCCGGTGCCGCCGGGGCCGACCTTGTCGTAGCGCGACTGGAACCAGCAGATATCCATGTCGATCGTGTCGAAATGGACGATCGGCGCGATGGCATCGAAGAAGGCGAGTGCGTCGGCGCCGGTTGCTTCCGCAATCGATTGGGCGAGCGAAGGCGCGGTCAGCGGGCCGGTGGCAACGATCGCCTGGTCCCAATCCGCCGGCGGCAGGCCCGGCATTTCCTCGCGCCGAATGGTGATGAGCGGGTGGGCTTCGAGCTTTCTGGTCACCGCTTCGGAAAACCCGTCGCGGTCGACGGCCAGCGCACCGCCGGCCGGCACCTGGTGAGCATCGCCGGCGCTCATGATCAGCGAACCAGCCAGCCGCATTTCGGCGTGCAGCAGGCCGACGGCATTGGTTTGCGCATCGTCGGAGCGGAAGGAATTGGAACAGACGAGCTCGGCCAGCCCGTCGGTCTTGTGCGCATCGGTGCCGCGGACGGGACGCATTTCATGCAGGACAACGGGAACGCCGGCTTCGGCCGCCTGCCAGGCGGCTTCGGAGCCGGCAAGTCCGCCGCCGATAACGTGAATGGGGTTCTTGTCCATGAGCGCCGAAATAGTCGCTTGGCGCAAGGATTGCAATTGCCACGCGGGAGAATGGCTGACGGGGGAAGCCGCCCCAAAACAACAACACCCGCCGGGGGAGGAGGTCCGGCGGGTGTCGTTTTGTTGGTCGATCCTCGGGAGGAGGTGAAGATCGACCGTATTCGTCATCGCCGGGGAGGAGGTCGGCTTTGACGAAATTCTTTTCGCCATTTGAAAGGGCGCGAAACCCTTTTTAGAAACAACCTGGAAACAGCGCCCGCCGAGGGAGGAGGTCCGGCGGGCGCCGTTTTTGTGGTCAACCCTCGGGAGGAGGTGAAGGCTGACCGTATCCGTCAGGGTCGGGGAGGAGGTCGACCCTGGCGAAATTCTTGTGGTTAGATCGCCCTGCGAGCGACCATCTTGATCTCGTCGCGGACGATGCCGAGATCGTTGAGCTGGCGATTCGACAGGCGACCCAGCTCGGTAACCGTCTCGCGGTAGACGCGCCAGTTACGATAGTTGCGGATCAGGTTCATTGTCGTTCTCTTTTCAAAACTGGTTCGGACCATTTGCGGCCCGAAGGATTAGACCGCCTTGCGGGCGACGTAGTGAATGTCGCTGCGGCTGATGCCGAGGTCGGTCAGTTCACGGGTGCTCAGGCGGTTCAGCTCGGACACGGTGTCCCTATAGCGGCGCCAGTTGCGATAGTTGCGGATCAGGTTCATGGTAGTCTCGTTTCGTCTTTCTTTCGGATCATTCCGTCTTTGTGTGCACCGTGAAAATAGGTGGGGTCATATCGATTTAAAAGCGCTATTGGTGCATGGCAGCAATGCAAATTGTGCAATGCAGCATTAACGCGCGTCCGGCTTTCCGCCCAGATCGGAAAATGCCGTTAGGTCAAACGCTTGGCCGGACGAGCTAAAAGGACCAAGCAAAGGGGGAGGGGCATGGCGAGCTATTCGTCACGGGTCAGGTCGGATATCGCACGATGGCAACAGGCCGGCCTGATCGACGCGCCGACAGCCGATGCGCTGACGCGCGACGTCGAGGCAAACGAACGCAAATCGCTGAGTTTCGGCTCGATCCTGGCGATGATGGCGGCGCTGCTGTTCGGCGCGGCTATCCTGATCTTTATCGCCGCCAACTGGGAAGTCATCCCGCGGCTGGTGCGGGTCGCGGCACTTTTTGCCGTTATCCTTGCCGGCTATGTCGGCGGCGCGGTGCTGAAGATGCGCGACCATGCGGCGATCGGCGAGGCGCTGTGGATCGTCGCGGCAGCAGCGTTCGGCGGATCGATCGCGCTGATCGGCCAGATGTATCATTTGTCGGGCGACGAGGCCTCGGCCTTGATCACCTGGGGCGCCGGCACGGCGCTGGCGGCGGTGGCGCTGCGCTCAAACCCGCTGACCGTCGCTGCTGTCGGCATCGCCGATGCCTGGCTGTTCCTGAGAGGGTTCGACTACTTCCGGCGCACGGAATTTCCGCATCTCTTCGTGGTCATGGCGCTAATTCTGTTCGCCGTTTCGTTCTGGACGCGCAGCCAGGCGGCGCGCCACCTGATCATCCTGTCGGTGCTTTTCTACCTCGTGCTGTTGGCCATGGAATACGACACGCTGCAAGTCGCCATCCCGCTCGTTGCCGCGTCGGTGCTGCTTTTTACCGCTGCGATCTTTGCTGCCGGGCCGGTCGAGAGGGTTTTGCAACTCGGCGGCAGGTTGCCCTTGCACGCGCTGATCGGCTTTCTCACCGGCCTGGCGATGATCCAATTCGAACTGGCGGATGAAAGCAGCTACAATAGCGGCTTCGCCATTGCCTCGGCTGTTGCGCTGGCCGGCATCGTCGCGGCGATCGTGCTGGGCGGCCGCGAGAGCCGGGGACTGCGCTGGGTTGCCTATGCGGGCTTCGCCTTCGAACTCGCCATCATCTATGTGGTGATGCTGCAATCAATGCTCGACACGGCAGGCTTCTTCCTTGCGGCGGCGGTGCTTCTCGCCGTTCTTGCTTTCATTATCATCCGCATAGAAAAGCGCATGAACGCCTCGAACATGACAGGAGCGGCGGCATGATGACCGGCAAAAGACTGATCATCTCGGCGCTGGTCCTGGCGCTCGTCCAGATCGGCTTTCTGAGCTGGATCATCGCCGGACGCGCGGCGATCCTGCGCGATGGCAGGCAGGTCCTGCTCAGGGTCGAGCCGATCGATCCGCGCGATCTCTTGCGCGGTGACTACATTCTGCTCGGCTACGATATTTCGCGCATACCGGTGAAGCTGATCGGCAACATTCCGGCCGGCAAGCTTTCCAGCGAGGAAACGTCGATCGTGGTCAGGCTGAAGCAGGGCGCCGACGGCTATTGGGGGCCGACCGCGGCTTGGTTCGGGCAAGCGCCGGCGCCGGCAGCATCCGATGAAGCCGATATCGTCGGACACGTCTCCGAGGGCTGGAATATCAGCCAGGGAGCAACGACGATCGCGCCGGATTACGGCATCGAGCGCTTCTATCTGCCGGAAGGCGAGGGGATGGCGATCCAGAACGACATGCGGGTGCGGCCGTTCGGCATCCGGGTGGCGATTGCGGCGAACGGCACGGCGCAGATCAAGGCGCTGGTGGATGGCGACAAGACACTGTTCGAGGAGCCGCTTTACTAGATCGCGCTACGGCCTTGGCAATGATCCTCCTTCGCCAAGGCTTCGGAGGAGCTTCGAGTGGCCTGCCACCTGCAGCTCGAAGAGCGAAGGGTGGTGCGGATGAAGGGACTCGAACCCCCACGCCTTTCGGCACTGGAACCTAAATCCAGGGCGTCTACCAATTCCGCCACATCCGCATTGCCCGGCCAATCCCATGTAGCCATCATTCTGTCAATGTCAGAGCCCACATCGGCATCATTGGCCGGAATGCAAAGATGGTTGAAAATCGGCCGCGCCTGTGACAAAAGGCGTGTCGAATGTGACGGGACGCGACGATCCGCTTCTGCAGAATGTGATAAGAAGTAGGAAAAACAAAGACTTATTCACATTTTGGAGCGTATTTCTGGAGGATTTGTGCCGCGTTGAGCGGACAGATCGCCAAGTCCCGCACCAAAAGCCATTCCCGGCAAGATCATACCGGCAGGCTGTAAACGGCAGGGGCCGTTTGACGGCCTCATTGGTGGAAACAAAGGTTTTATGATGCAGGTCACCGAAACGCTCAACTCCGGTCTCAAGCGCGAGATCAAGATCACCGTGCCGGCCGGTGACATGGAAGCCAAGCTGATGGCGCGGCTCTCCGACGCCAGGAACAAGGTCCGCATCAACGGCTTCCGCCCCGGCAAGGTGCCGGTGCAGCATCTGCGCAAGGTCTACGGCAAATCATTCATGGCCGAAGTGGTCAACGAGATTCTCAATGATTCGACCCGTTCGATCATCACCGGGCGCGGCGAAAAGGCCGCCATGCAGCCTGAAGTGATCATGACCGAGGACGAGAAGGAAGCCGAGAAGATCCTGGCAGGCGGTGCCGATTTCGAGTTCCGCCTGAACTATGAGGTCATTCCGCCGATCGAGATCAAGGATTTCTCCGACATCAAGGTGACGCGCCAGGTGTTCGACGTGCCGGATGAAGAGATCGACGAGCAGGTCAAGCGTGTCGCTGAATCCGCCCGCACTTACGAGCCGAAGACCGGCAAGGCCGCCGAGGGCGATCGCGTGACCATCGATTATGTCGGCAAGATCGACGGCGAAGCCTTCGGCGGCGGCGCCGGCACCGATCAGCCGCTGGTGCTCGGCTCGAAGGAATTCATCCCCGGCTTCGAGGACCAGCTGGTCGGCAGCAAGGCCGGCGACGAGAAGCAGGTCACGGTTACCTTCCCGGAAAACTACCAGGCGGCGCATCTGGCCGGCAAGGAAGCCACTTTTGACGTGACGATCAAGGAAGTGTCGAAGCCCGGTGCGCTTGAGATCAACGACGAGATGGCCAAAAATCTCGGCCTTGAATCGCTGGAGCGCCTGCGCGAGGTGGTGCGCGGTCAGATCGAGAACCAGTTCGGCTCGATAACGCGCCAGAAAGTCAAGCGGCAGTTGCTCGACCAGCTCGACGCTGCTTACTCGTTCGAGGCGCCGTCCAAGCTCGTCGAGGCCGAGTTCAACAACATCTGGAACCAGGTCAACCGCGACCTCGAAGCTGCTGGGCGCACCTTTGCCGACGAAGAGACGACGGAAGAAGAAGCGCGTGCCGAATACATGCGGCTTGCCGAGCGCCGCGTGCGTCTCGGCCTGGTTCTCGCCGAAATCGGCGAGAAGGCCGGCGTCACCGTGACGGACGAGGAATTGCAGCGCGGCCTGTTCGAGCAGGTGCGTCGCTATCCGGCCAACCAGCAGCAGGAAGCCTTCGAATTCTATCGCAATAATCCCGAAGCGCTGAACACGTTGCGCGCGCCGATGTTCGAAGAGAAGGTGGTTGACCATCTGCTCGGCCAGATTTCGGTCACCGATGTCAAGGTCAGCAAGGAAGAGCTGCTGGCCGACGACGAGGATACGGAGACAACCAAGGCCAAGCCGGCGAAGAAGGCGGCTGCGAAAAAAGCGGACACCAAGAAGGCCGACGACGACGCTGAAGAGCCGAAGAAAAAGGCCGCGCCGAAGAAGAAGGCCGCCAAGGACGCTGAATAACGTCCCTGCTGAATTCCGAAAGGCCGCCTTCTCGAGGCGGCCTTTTTCGTTGTGGCGCAGACGCAACGGATTTCACGCATCTGGCGGTCGAGGTAGCGATATGAAGCTTTGATGATTATCTGCGCTGGGTTGCTGACCGCAGCGGTTGTTGGAGGCATCGTTGAGACAGTTCTTCGGTATCGGAAGCGTGGCGGCGGCGTTCCTGCTTGCGTCGGTCTGCGGCATTGCCCAGGCTGATACGGTTCTCGACAACTGGCGGTTCGACAAGAGCAGCGATGGCCTTGTCACCGCCTCGCTTTACGCGACCAACAAGCTCATCACCGGTGGCGGCGCATTGAGCTACAGCCCGGTTTTGACGATCGCCTGCCGGACAGCCGGCGAACCGCGTTGGAGCGAATGGCTGCAACTGAGCGACACCGTTTCCGCCAGCCGAACCATCGCCATGTCGGTGACTGTCGGCCAATCCGGCAAGCTCAACGAAAGCTGGTCGGTCGGCCCGCGCAGCAGAATGCTGGTCCGCGACGGTGCCGACGGCATCAGGCGACTGATTTCCGCGGACCGGCTGCTGCTGTCCTGGCGGTTCGGGCTGCTGTCGGGGCGCGGCAAAGCCGAGTTTGACCTCACCGGAGTTGAAGAGGCGATCGGCCGGATCGCCGCCAGCTGCAACACCAAATTGCCTTGAGCAGATTGTCCGCATTAAACCTTTGCATGGCCGAACTCTACCTGCCGGCCGGGTTCTGTGGTATGTAGGTGCCGCAACCCCAGGCATTGGATATCCGTTCTGCCATTCAAGAGCGCATGCCAGCGGACTAAATGTCGGCCTGTGCAGGTCAGCCAGGGCAAATTGGCGATCAGGGAGGAAATGCCATGCGTGCCATTGTGTTTTTCATCATCATGTCCGTCGCCACCGTCATTGCCGGCCCCTCGCGGGCACAGGATGCCGCGGCGGGTGAGAAGGTCTTCGCCAAATGCAAGGTCTGCCATATCGCGGACAAGGATCAGAACAAGATCGGTCCGTCCTTGAACGGCGTCATCGGCCGAACGGCCGGCACGCATCCAGGGTTCAGCTATTCCAAGGCTATGACCGAGGCCGGAAAATCCGGCGTTAAATGGGACGAAGCCACGCTGACGACCTACCTTCGCGATCCCAAGGCGATGGTCAAAGGAACCAAGATGGCGTTTGTCGGCCTCAAGAAAGACGAGGACATCGCCAACGTCATTGCTTATCTGAAGCAATTCTCCAAATAGCCCGGCTCTTCCGCCGGGTCTTGGCATAGCAAACAGGTCGAGGCATAGCCTCGGCCGCAATCTGCCGGCAGTGTCGGTGGGAGGGCGGCTCGTTGCAAAAAAGACATTGGCCGGCTAGGCTGCCATTCCCATCGGTGGTCGTCTGAATGTCGACTGAAGAAAGCCGTCTCAAGGATACCGGCATCCGCCTCTCGGAGGCGACGGCGGGTGATTTCTTTGCGCTTTTGAAGCCACGCGTCATGGCGCTTGCCGTGTTTACTGCCTTCGTCGGCCTGATGATGGCGCCCGGCGTGATGAATCCAGTTATCGCCGTAATTGCCATCGGCGCAATCGCGGTTGGAGCGGGAGCCGCCGGCGCGCTCAATATGTGGTACGACGCAGACATAGACGCCTTGATGTCTCGCACGTCCAAGCGACCAATTCCGTCCGGTCGCGTCACGCCTGGCGAAGCTCTCAGCTTCGGTCTGGTGCTTTCCGCACTGTCGGTCATGACGCTCGGCGTGCTGGTGGGGTGGCTCGCCGCATCGTTGTTGGCGTTCACCATCTTTTTCTATGTTGTTATCTACACGATGTGGCTGAAGCGCTCGACGCCACAGAATATCGTCATAGGCGGCGCGGCAGGCGCCCTTCCTCCGGTGATCGGGTGGGCTGCTGCAACCGGCGCAATCGGCATTGAAAGTCTCATCCTGTTTCTGATCATTTTCCTCTGGACGCCGCCTCATTTCTGGGCGCTGGCCCTTTTCAAGGTCGGTGACTATGCCGCGGCGGGGGTCCCGATGATGCCGAATGTGGCCGGCCAGCACTCGACCAGAAAACAAATCTTCGCCTATTCGCTGCTCTTGGCGCCAATCGGCGTGCTTCCTTGGGGCTTCGGCTTCGCGAGCGGATATTACGGCACTGTTTCAGCCGCGTTGGGTGCAGGTTTCATTTGGCAGGCCTGGAAGGTTCTCGTCGCCGACAAGGAGATGAAGCCGGCAAAGGCACTGTTTGCGTATTCGATTGTCTATCTTTTCGCAATATTTGCGGCGTTGCTTGCCGACACCATTGTAATGCGAGTGATCGCTTCAGCCGACTATTGACCCCGGCTCAAAACATCACGTTGGCAGAGCACAAAATCCCAGCAACAGCAGAATAATGACGCCAAGGCCGAGTATGAGAACTGTCCTTCCGTCCATGACCTTCACCTTCGACTAGAAGAGCATATCGAAGAACGGCGTCCGTAGCTAGTCAGGCTACCCGGGAGCTCCTACTCCCGGGCCTTCCTACAAAGCGCGACAAGTCCCCCGCATGAGAGTATATTGATCATGGTGCAGGTCGCGGTTTGCGTGGGCCAATCATGCAGAACGGCAGCACCGTAAAACGCGACCTTACCGGACCTGGTCTGGAGGAATGGTCATGGCAAGCTTTCACGTGATAGCAGGCGCCAGCGAGACGCTGGAACACACCAGAATTCGAAAAATCGGTGTCTCCGATCTTTTTGATGCGCTCAGGCGTGGCGTCGATGATTTCATGGTCAAACCGTCGCACATCGTTTTTCTCTGCCTGATCTATCCGATTGCGGGAGTCGTGCTTGCTGTCTGGACATCAGGTAACAACACGCTGC
The DNA here is from genome assembly GCF_040322975.1 of Mesorhizobium sp. M0074. Lineage (NCBI taxonomy): Bacteria > Pseudomonadati > Pseudomonadota > Alphaproteobacteria > Hyphomicrobiales > Phyllobacteriaceae > Mesorhizobium > Mesorhizobium sp. M0074. The sequence continues at coordinate 56,684 of NZ_JAMYUM010000004.1, read as the reverse complement.
CATTGCTGTTTCCGCTTGTATCCGGCTTTGCACTGATTGGTCCGTTCGCGGCGATCGGCCTCTATGAGATCAGCCGGCGACGGGAAGCCGGGCTCGACGCCTCGTGGAGGCACGCCTTTGAAGTCAGGAGTTCTCCGGCACTGCCGGCTATTGCAGCGGTCGGCGTCATGCTGCTTGCGATCTTTATCGCCTGGCTTTTGACGGCCCAGATATTCTACCAGACCCTGTTCGGCCCGGCGCCGCCGCAATCGCTGTCCAGCTTCATCAGTGAAATATTCGCCACGGGACGCGGCTGGACGCTCATCATCCTGGGTCACGCCATCGGCTTCGTGTTCGCCGCGGTTGTGTTGTGCACCACGGTCGTCGCATTCCCGTTGTTGCTCGACCGCGATGTCGGCGCCTACGAAGCCATCCACACCTCGGTGCGCGTTGTCCTGGCCAACCCGATCGTGATGGCCGTGTGGGGCCTTATCGTCGCCGTCGCCCTGATCGTCGGCTCGCTGCCAGTGTTCGCCGGGTTGGCAGTCGTGCTGCCGATCCTTGGTCATGCGACCTGGCATGTCTATCGGAAAGTTGTGGAATCGCCGCCGGCCACCAGACCGTGAGCTGAAAAAAACCTGCCCTGCGCGCACCGGTGAAAGTGCCGGTGCGGGCAGGGTGGGGCAGAGCTTTCAATAGGCCGGGTGGCTGAAACGGGCCTGGCGCGCGTCCTTTGTCAGGTCGCGGAAATCCTTGCCGCTCACATGCACCAGCGTCCTATGGTCACCGCCCTCGAAATAGACTTCGGGAGCGTCGCCGAGGCTTTCATCGAGGACCACTGGCACATCATAGGCAGCGCCGATCGGCGGCACAGCGCCGACATCGCAATCGCCGAACAACGAGACCACCTCGTCTTCGGAGGCAAGTCCAAGAGGCTTGTCCATGACATCCTGCAATGTCGCGAGTTCTATCCTGTGCGTGCTTGGAACCACGGCGAGCGCGTAGCCACGGTCGTGGTGAACGACCACCGATTTGGCCATTATGCTGCCAGGCACATGTGCCGCAATGGCGGATTGTCTGCTTGTCGCCGTGCGGTGATGCTCGACAGTGTCGTAGGAAATTCCTTTTCTGTCGATGAAGTCCTTCAGTCTGTTTGCGATGGTCATCTTGGGCGCCCCTTGCTGGTGTTCGCGACGCATGTGGAAACGCCGGCATTGCCTGTCGTTTCCGATACCAACAGAAATGGACCAGCCGTGGATTGTTTCAAGGCGAAGGCTCCAGGACCGGACCGCCTGGATCCGGATTGCATGTCAGGGCCCGGCCCCGAAAAACGCCATTCGGGTGAGAAGCGTGTAGTCCGCTTCGAAGACCATCATCGTCACGAACACCAGCACCAGCACCGGCGGCAGGATGATTGCATATGTCAGCGCCAGCCGTTCCCAGGCCATGTGCATGAAGATGGCGACGATCAGCCCTGCCTTGAGGATCATGAAGATCAGGATCAGCGACCATCTGAGATAGCCGTGGAGACCGAAATAGTCGACCAGATAGGAGCAGGTGCTGAGGATGAACAACCAGGCCCAGACCACCAGATAGAGCTTGATCGGGTGCTCTTGATGAACCTCCGCCGGGGTAAACCCGGTCGTCGTCGCATCATGGGTACGGGCGCTGTCCAGCGCATGCTGTCCCAGGCCGTTTGCGGTTGCTTCAGCCATGTCCTGCCTCTCACCAAAGATAGAAAAATGCGAAAATGAACACCCAGACCAGGTCGACGAAATGCCAGTAAAGCCCCATGATTTCGACGTTCTCGTAGCGGCCCCTCCGGCTGGTGAAGAAGCCGGGCCGTCCGACGTCGTAGTCTCCGCGCCAGACCTTTCGCGCCACGATGATCAGGAAGATCACCCCGATCGTCACGTGCGTGCCGTGAAAGCCGGTAATCATGAAAAAGGATGCGCCGAACTGGGCAGCGCCCCAAGGATTGCCCCAAGGCCGCACGCCCTCGGTGATCAGCTTGGTCCATTCGAAGGCCTGCATGCCGACGAAGGTCGCGCCGAGTGCTGCGGTCAAGAGCATCAGCACTGCCGTCTTGCGGCGGTCGCGGCGGTAGCCGAAATTGACCGCCATGGCCATCGTTCCGCTGCTCGAGATCAGCACGAAGGTCATGATGGCGATAAGGATCAGTGGAATGTCGGAGCCGCCGATGCGCAGGGCGAAGACCTCGCTCGGATTGGGCCACGGCACGCGTGTTGAGATACGCGCGGTCATGTAGGAGAGCAGGAAGCAGCCGAAGATGAACGTGTCGCTGAGCAGGAAGATCCACATCATGGCCTTGCCCCAGGACACGTTTTTGAACGCCCGCTGATCCGAGGACCAGTCGGCGGCGATGCCTTGCCAGCCTGCGGGCCGCGGCTCTGTTCGGCCGATGTGGGCCAGTGTCGTCTCTGCCATCCGCCCGTTCCTCCTAGGTCAGCAACCCTCGGCAAATGTCGATTAAAGTCGAAGCCCAGCCGGCCAGAAGCGCAAAGATGGCGAGCCAGACGAAAAGCAGGAAATGCCAGTACATGGCGCACAGCTCGACACTGAGGCGAAGCCGCTGCGGCTGCGCTCCGTTCCAGGCGCCGACGCTCGTTCTGCCCAGCCCGACCAGTCCTCCCAGTATATGCAGGCCATGCATTCCCGTTAGCAGGTAGAAGAAGCTGTTGGCCGGATTGGATGCCAGAAAATAGCCGTCCGCACTCAGTTCCCGCCATGCCACAAGCTGTCCAATCAGGAAGACGAGCGCCGTGAGTCCAGCGGTGGCGAGGCCAAGCCTGACCATGTCCACTTGACCCTTGCGCGCCGCGAGCGAAGCGCAGTGTATCGCAATGCTGCTCAAGACCAGTACGCCGGTGTTAAGCCAGAGCAGGGGCGGGATGGGCAGCGGCCGCCAATCCGACAGCGCCATGCGCATGAAGTAAGCACTGGTGAACAGCGCGAACAGGCAGCCGACGACGGCAAGGAAGACGCCGAGACCGATCTTTGCGGTCGGCAGCGCCGATCGGTCCAGAGCGACAAAATCCCCGATCATACCTTGCTCGAGCCACGGTTTCGTCATTAGCCGCTGATGGGAAAGCCACCACCCGGCAATACCGGCGATCACGAGCAGGAAGACCAGGATTACGCTCATGCCGGCTCCCTGGAGGGCGCGAAGGAGCCCGGAACGTTTTGCGGTATGAAGTCCTCCTTGGCTCCCGGTACGCTGTAGTCATAGGCCCAGCGATAGACGATCGGCAGATCCTTGCCGAAATTGCCGTGGGCGGGCGGTGTTTCGGGCGTCTGCCACTCGAGCGTCGTTGCCCGCCACGGATTGCCGCCAGCCTCACGGCCATGGCGGATGCTCCAGATGAGATTGAACAGAAACACAATCTGAGCAAAACCGACTATAAAAGCCATGATGCTGATAAACGAGTTCAGGTGATGGGCCGATTCCGTCATGATCGTCATGTCGGTCAATTCGTTGTACCGCCGCGGCACGCCCATCAAGCCGAGATAGTGCATGGGAAAGAAGATCAGATAGGCGCCGAGGAAGGTGACCCAGAAATGGAACCGGCCCAGTGTCTCGTTCAGCATCCGGCCGGTGACCTTCGGATACCAGTGATAGATCGCGCCGAAGATTACGATGATCGGGGCAACCCCCATGACCATATGGAAATGGGCGACGACGAACATCGTGTCCGACAGCGGAACGTCGACGACGACATTGCCAAGAAATAGCCCAGTCAACCCGCCATTGACGAAGGTGACGATGAAGGCCAAGGCAAAAAGCATCGGTATGGTGAGGTGGATGTCGCCGCGCCACAGCGTCAGCACCCAATTGTAGACCTTGATGGCTGTTGGGACGGCGATGATCAATGTCGTTGTGGCGAAGAAAAAGCCGAAATAGGGATGCATGCCACTGACATACATGTGGTGCGCCCAGACCACGAAGCTCAGCGCGCCGATGCCGACGATGGCCCAGACCATCATGCGGTAGCCGAAGATGTTCTTGCGCGCGTGGGTGCTGATCAGGTCGGATACGATGCCGAAGGCCGGAAGCGCCACGATGTAGACCTCCGGATGGCCGAAGAACCAGAACAGATGCTGGAACAGGATCGGGCTGCCGCCGCCGTGCTGCAACTGTTCGCCCATCTCGACGATCGCCGGCATGAAGAAGCTGGTGCCGAGCGCCCGGTCGAGCAGCATCATCACGCAGGCGACGAACAGCGCCGGGAAGGCGAGCAGCGCCATGATGGTGGCGGTGAAAATACCCCAGACAGTAAGCGGAAGGCGCATCAGCGTCATGCCGCGCGTGCGCCCCTGCAGCACCGTCACGACATAGTTCAAGCCGCCCATGGTAAAGCCGACGATGAACAGGATCAGCGAGACAAGCATCAGGATGATGCCCCAGTCCTGGCCGCCTGGCGTACCGGTCATGATCGCCTGCGGCGGATAGAGCGTCCAGCCGGCACCCGTCGGTCCGCCGGGCGCAAAGAAGCTCGACACCAGGACCAGCACGGCGAGCAGATAGATCCAGTAGCTCAGCATGTTGACATAGGGAAAGACCATGTCGCGAGCACCAACCATCAACGGGATCAGATAGTTGCCGAAGCCGCCCAGGAAGAGTGCCGTGAGCAGGTAGATCACCATGATCATGCCGTGCATGGTGATGAACTGGTAGTAGGCTTCCGGGGTGATGAAGTCGAATGTGCCGGGGAAGCCGAGTTGCAGCCGCATCAGCCAGGATAGCACCAGCGCGACCATGCCGATCGCTGTCGCCGTCGCCGAATACTGGATGGCGATGACCTTGGCGTCCTGCGAGAAAACGTATTTCGTCCACCAGCTGTGCGGATGGTAGAGTTCCATTTCCGCGACTTCGGCCGGCGGTACCGCATCTGCAGGTGTGATATCGACCATAGGAACACCTCCGTGCCCTTTTCGGCCAGCCCGACAGTTCGGGCTTGCCACACTAATTTCAATCCCGACGGCGCGCCGTCGTTCCGGTTTCCTACTCTGCCGAGCCCATCTGCTGGGGGGCGGACAGCTGCGCAAAAGTCTGCTGCTGGCCAAGCCACGCCAGATAGTCTTCCTGAGTATCGACCATGACCACGCCATGCATCATCGGATGTCCCTGGCCGCAGAGTTCGGCACACAGGACCTGGAAGGTCCCCGTCTTGGTCGGAGTGAACCAGAAATAGGTGACCGAGCCCGGGATCATGTCCATCTTGGCGCGGAATTCCGGCACGTAGAAATCGTGCAGCACATCGACCGAGCGGAGCAGCATCTTGACCGGTTTGCCTACCGGGAGGTGCAGGTCGGCCGCTTCCACTACGACATCGTCCTGGCCGTTGGCATCGGTGGCGATGACGCCGAGTGGATTTTCAGCGTTGACGTCGCGAGTGTCGGATGTGCCGAGCTTGCCGTCCTTGCCGGGGAGGCGGAAACTCCATTGCCACTGCTGGCCGACGACTTCGACCTCGGTTGCGTCACTTGGAACGTTAACGAACCGGCTCCAGACGAACAGGCCTGGAACGAGCAAAGCGGTGACCCCAACCGCGGTGACGACCGTCAGCCAGGATTCGAGCCGCCTGTTCTCAGGTTCATATGCCGCCTGATTGCCTTCCCGATGACGGAAGCGGAAGACGCAATAGGCCATGAAAAGAACCACGGCGGCGAAGACGACACCGGTGATCCAGAAAGTTATGATGATGGTGTTGTCGATATAGTCCCAGTTCGAGGCAATCGGCGTCCACCACCATGGGCTCAGGAAGTGGAACAACACCGAGCCCACGACTATCAGAACGAGTACAAGCGCAACGGCCATGTCCCGGTTCCTCCCGGTATTCCAAGCGGCGCAAGCCGTCCCCGGGAAATACCAAGTGCATCATAACTTGATTTGCGATGAAAATTCTAGAGCCGGCTGTGGGAAGGGCAAAAATACCATTTCGGCGCTGGCGGTCCTTCGGTTCGGCGATGATCAGCGGCAGCGCGTGGCAAACATCGTCAGCGTCGAGTAACCGGCAAGGGCGGGCACGCCGAATGTGCCCGGCAGAGTCACCGGAACGGCGATCGTCGGGGATCGTCGCGCGCAGGTTCTGCAGGAACAGCAGCATGACGAAGAACGTCAGCACGATTGCTTCGAGCAGTGTCCGTTCACCTGCTCGACGCTCGACGAAGAGAGTGGAGCCAGTTTATTGGCCGGCAGATGTCACCCGCCAAACTGTGTTGCCGACGTCGTCGGCGATGAGCAGGGCCCCGGTTTTGTCGACAGCCAGGCCGACAGGCCGGCCGCGCGCCTTGTTGTCCTTGTCCAGGAAGTCAGTCACCACGTCGGTAGCGACGCCGCTCGGACGGCCGCCGCTGAATGGTACGAACACTACCTTGTAACCATTAAAACGCGTGCGGTTCCAGCTGCCATGCTCGCCAACGAAGGCGCCGCCGCGATATGCCTCGGGAAGGCTGGTTGCCGTATAGAAGGCCAGTCCCAGAGGGGCGACGTGGGAACTCAGTGCATAATCCGGAACGATCGCTTTTGCGACCAGGTCCGGACGTTGGGGCATGACGCGGGGATCGAGATGCTGGCCGTAATAGCTGTATGGCCATCCGTAGAAGCCGCCATCCTTTACCGAGGTCAGATAATCCGGCACGAGATTGGGGCCGAGCTCGTCGCGCTCATTGATCACTGCCCAGAGCGCCCCGGTCTGCGGCTCCCAGCTCAGGCCGTTTGGATTGCGCAAACCGCTGGCGAAAATGCGCGACCGGCCGGTGGCCCTGTCTACCTGCCAGATGGCGGCGCGGTTCTTCTCCGCCTCGATGCCGTTTTCGGCGACGTTGCTGTTCGAGCCGATGCCGACATAGAGCAGCGAGCCGTCGGGGCTTGCCACCAGGCTCTTCGTCCAATGGTGGTCGATCGGGCCGCCGGGCAGGGCGGTTAGCGGCGTCCCGGGCGCGGTGATCTTTGTGTCACCGGTGTTGTAGGGATAGCGGACGATGGATTCGGTATTGGCGACGTAGAGATCGCTTCCCACCAGCGCCACGCCAAAGGGGGAGCTCAGGTGGTCGAGGAATACGCTGGTCAGCTCCGGCTTGCCATCGCCATCGGTGTCGCGCAGCAGCGTAATGCGGTTGCTTGGGCCGCTGTCGCCGCCCGAGGTAACCCAGGATTCGATCCAGCCCATCACCAAATCCTTGGGCCGTTTGATCGGTTCGCCACCCGGCGCCTTGGACTCGACCACTAGGACGTCGCCATTGGGCAGCACGTAAAGCGACCGCGGATGCTGCAAGCCGTGGGCATAAGCCTGGATCTGCAGCCCCTGCGCGACGGTCGGCTTTTCGTCGTTCTTCCATCCGACCACGGAAGCGAGGTGCATGGGCGGGAAGAAATATTGGATCGGCTCCGGCAGGTTTGGATTCGGCCCTATCTGACTGCTGGGATCCGGGTCGTTGCCGCTGCACGCTGCAAGAGTGATCGCCGCAGTGCAAACGAGGACGGACACCGCGATGCGCCTGGTCTGACCGATGGAGCTTGCTATGCGCATCAATCCGCCACTCCGACGTGATGCCGGTACACCATGGACCAGCCCAGCCAACCAGTGAAGATGAGGATGAGCACGACAACCGCCGAGAGGATCAAGCCGGTAGGAACGATGGAGGTCCATGCATCGCGGGAGTGCACGAGCATGTTGATGATGGATAACGCCAGCGCCAGAAGATTGCCGAGCACGTGCGGCCAGGCGGGGGGCTGTGCCCTTATCAGCGGATTGGCCAGGAAATCGATCAGCCCCGCGATCGCTGCTAGGCAGCCCATGATCACGCCGACGGTAACCAGCCAAGCGGAGAAGTCAGCCCACATCATCTCCGCTGTTCGCCAATAGGCTAGATCCGTCAGCAGGGTGCCGACGAAGCAGGCGATCGGAAATGGCACGAGCATCGGATGAATAGGATGTCCCGCAATCCTGGCCGTCGAACGCGGATTGTCACCGACCATAATGCGCCATCCTTCCTATTCTCGTCCAAACAAACGCCGCCTGCCCGGCCTCCGGCGGCTGTTGCCGAGAGACCGGCAGACGACCGATAGATCCGTCAGGCCCAAAAAAGGGCGCTGGCTGGCTGCGCCTGTTAGGCGGCGGACTGGGTCGGCGGGTTCTGATACATCATCCAGAGCTCGATCGCCGCCAGCACGGCGACCAGAATGCCGATCACGACATGCACGGTCATCGCCGTGGTCGCCTGGAATCCAAGCACCCAGGGCGATGCGAGAACCCACAGTCCGACGACCAGGTTCACCCACTCTTCCCACACGGCAAATGCTGCGAGGGCGGCAACCGAAAGCACGACAATCAAGATTCCGCTGCCGAGGGCGTTCTGCGTCTGCGGGCCTGCCGCAAAGGTGAAGATCCAGGGGGAGAAGAACAGAATTGCCCCAAGGATCAGGTTGGCTACGTCACAGAGCCTGGCGTTTGTCCACTGGTTCATGGCATCCTCCATAGGGAGCGTTTATGGCTCCCGAGTTCGGCAAGGTGGTGCCTGAGTTCGGCGAGATGCGCCCGAAGCCGCTCACTCCGTGTCACGGTAGTGCCCTGCCCGGCTGGAATTCCGCATCTGGCGGTACTCCAGCCAAATCCGGCTATCTAACTGAATTCCGGGCTTTATGTTCCATTCGGCACCGGCACGCCTGGATCACTTGGTGGTGATCGAGCGATCCAAAGCTGCCTGTCAGGGGGCGGCGGGGCGGCGGCGCGTAGCTCATTCTGTCTTTTTATCGAGCCGGTGAAACATTTCTCATGGATCGCAGTTCTTGGATGCAGAGGAGTTGAATAAGGGCAACCTGATTGCACGGGAGGAGCACGGACGGCACAACTATAAATACGCTCTGCATAGAATACTTCGCAACTGGAAGCTCTCGCTTGTCTTGGTTGCCGCCGAAGCTTGTTTGAAAGACGGCGGTCGCCGCCGAAAAGATTTCTAAATGAAAATAGCCCAGATCGCACCGCTAACCGAATCCGTGCCGCCCCGAACCTACGGTGGAACGGAGCGAATTGTTTCGTATCTGACCGAAGAACTTGTCCGACAGGGCCACGAGGTGACGCTGTTCGCCAGCGCCGATTCTCGTACCTCAGCCGAGCTGGTGCGGTGTTGCGACGTCGCGCTGCGCCTGAACCCCAGGGTCCAGGACGGTGGTCCGCACCATGTTATGATGCTTGAACGGGTGCGCCGGCGAGCCGATGAATTCGACGTTTTACATTTCCACGTCGATGTCCTGCACTTCCCCATAATTCGGGATTTTGCCAGACGAACGGTTACCACGCTTCACGGCAGGCTCGACCTGCCCGATCTGGCGCAGCTTTATGCGATGTTCGACGACGTTCCCCTGGTCTCGATCTCCTTCGACCAGCGCCGGCCCATGCCGCCCGTCAATTGGGTTGGAACCGTGCATCACGGCCTGCCCCGCGATCTTCTGCCATTCCACCCGAACACCTCTGGCTATCTTGCGTTTCTCGGTCGCATCTCGCCGGAAAAGGGGCCGGAAGCGGCCATAGAAATAGCAGCGCGGGCCGGGTTTCCCCTGAAGATCGCCGCCAAGATCGACAAGGTGGACCAGTCGTTCTGGAAGGAAAGGGTCGAGCCGCAAGTGCTGCGGCATTCGAACGTGGAGTTCATTGGCGAGATCGATGAGCGGCAAAAGGCGGATTTTCTGGGCAATGCGATAGCGCTTTTGTTTCCGATCGACTGGCCGGAACCCTTCGGGCTCGTAACGATCGAAGCAATGGCCTGCGGTACGCCGGTGGTTGCGTTCCGGCGTGGCGCCGTCCCGGAGATCATCGATGACGGTGTGTCCGGATGGATCGTGGATACGGTGGAGGAAGCCGTGGGCGCGCTCCGGCGCATAGACAGCCTCGATCGCGCACGAGTGCGGCAGACGTTCGAGAAGCGGTTCACGGTCGAGCGCATGTGCAGCGATTATGTGGCACTCTACCGAGCACTCACGAGCGGCACGGCAGACGCAGTTGCCCCCACAAACGAGCTCTCCAGAAATATCGCGATGGTGGCTGTGCCGGGCTGAGGAACCGACTAATCCACATACAGACCACGACGGCGGAGTCCGGGAGCGCCTGCGGGGTCCTGTCGCCGGGCGCGGCGATCGCGCCAGAAGCCTTTGATCAGCAGCAAGCCTTCCCGGGGCTGATGCTTTCGCGAGCGGCGGCGCACTGCCGCCCGGTCCGGATTGACGCGCGCTACTTTCGCTGCAAAGGTGCTTTAACGACTTGTTTACCATGCGTCAGTCAGGGGTGGGGGGAATTTGGAACGCTTTCTGGGCGCGAACCGCCTTAATTGGGATGATCGGGCCGAACTGCACTCGACCGACACAACGGGCAGCTACCACATCGAGAATGTGCTGGCCGGCGGATCCAATCTCTATGAGCTGGAAACACGCGAGCTCGGCGATATCGCCGGCAAGGATATCGTCCACCTGCAGTGTCACATCGGTCTTGACACGATCAGCCTGAAGAATCTCGGCGCAGGCAGCGTGACCGGGCTCGACTTTTCACCGACGGCGATCGTGGCGGCGCGGGATTTTGCTGCGAAGGCAGGCACCGACGTGCGCTTCGTGGAAGCGCCACTGTTCGAGGCGGTGGAAGCGCTCGGCCGGACCTTTGACATCGCTTACGTTACTTGGGGCTCGGTAAACTGGCTGGACGACGTGTTCCGTTGGGCGCGGGTGGTTGCCGATCTTCTGCGACCCGGCGGCCGCCTCTACATGGCCGAGGGCCATCCATTGATGTTTCAGTGCGATCGAAAGGCCGCGGCCCTGGAATTGAAGCACGACTGGCGAACGCCGATAGCTCGGCCGCTCGCCTGGAACGAGGAACTGACCTACACCGGCGATGATCGCATCTTGAAGCATCCTCGCTATTATGAATGGATCCACCCGATCAGTGACGTGGTGAATGCGCTGATTTCAGCTGGTCTGACGCTCGATTTTCTCAATGAGCATGATACGGTTTCGTGGCAGCACTTTTCATTTGCCGTGCGCGCCGGCAAGGATATGTACGGCCTACCCGAGAACTCTCCCAAGATACCGATGGCCTATTCCATTGGCGCGACGAAGCGCAGCGTCGGCAAGATACCATACCTTGTGTCTCCCAAGGCGATTGAGGGGCACTAGTCCAAGGTCAACGCTCCAGAGTACTCGGGTCGGAGCGTCGAAATGTGCAATGGCGCTCGTGCGCCTCGATCTTCCGAGCAAGGCTGATCTAGCTGGCGTTTCATGTTGGTCCGCATCGTGCAGCCCGCCTTCAGCATCGCTGTCGGTATCGCAGCCGGCGTCAGCCGTCGGAAAATGAAATTTCTCAGGAGTATGAAGGTCAAATTAAACATTGAAAGCTAATGTTCCTCATCGGGTCGACCCCGAGAACCTGAAAATGGCACTTGAGGAATCGCCTATTGGCTTTTTTCCGCGCTAGGTTCAACGGCATCAAGGAGGCCGTCTTTTCGTCGGCAAATATTCCGGCGGCGATCGCGTTTGTCGTCATCCTTGTCAGCGCAGCGTTCGCGGAGCACCAGAACAAAATCGTCTCGGACCAGGCCGTCCGTGCGGACGTGCTGACCAAGGTCAATCTCATCCGCGCCAAGCTCGAAGGCAATATCAACGGAAACCTTCAACTCGTGCGTGGACTGGTCGCCGCGGTCGTGACCGAGCCCTATATGGGACAGCAACGCTTCGCCTCGCTCGCGAGCAATCTGTTTGGCGCCGACTCGCAATTGAACGATATTGCCGGCGCGCCTGATCTGGTCGTTTCCCTTATGTATCCGATGGAGGGTAACGAGCAGGCGATGGGTCTGGACTACCGCAAGAACGAGCGGCAGCGTGCGGCTGCGCTAAGGGCGCGAGACGAACGCAAGCTGGTGCTTGCCGGTCCCGTCGACCTGAAACAGGGAGGACAAGGCTTCATCGGCCGCTTTCCGGTCTTCGTGCCGAGCGCTGGCAATACGGAAAGGTTCTGGGGTATCATTTCCGCCGTTGTCGACGTGCAGCGCCTTTACAGAGCGAGCGGCTTGCTTGACGACGATCTCGGGATCGACGTAGCGCTGATCGGCAGGGACGCCCTCGGTCACCGAGGTGGTCAATTCTACGGCAATGAGGAGATCAGCAAAAGCGATCCGGTGACGGCTGACGTTTTGCTTCCTTCCGGCTCGTGGCAGCTCGCGGCCATTCCCAAAAACGGCTGGCCTTCGACGCCAAGCAACGCATGGTTGTTGCGCGCGATCATGGCGACGGCCGGAGCCTTGGTTGTGTTCCCTTTCCTGGTCACAGGCCGCCTGATTGGCGAAAGACAGCGCAATTATGCGGAATTGCGTCGATTGTCACGACGCTTGGAACTCGCTCTGGAAGCTTCGGCTATTGGGGTTTGGGAACACGATCTCGCGACCAACGAGCTTACGTGGGATGATCGCGTCAACGAAATATATGGCAAACCAACCGGCGAGCACCGGGGCTACCCAGACTGGGCGGGAGCAATCCACCCAGATGATTTGGCTGGCGCCAACGCGGACTTCGACAGGGCGGTGGCCAGCGGACGACCATATTTGTCGGAGTACCGGATTGTGCGTCAGGATGGCGAGATCCGTCATGTCCGGTCCAAGGCGATCCTCTACCGGGTCGCAAACGACACCCCAAAAATGATCGGCGCGGAATGGGACGTGACTGCCGACGTCCTGCTGAACAAGGATCTGGTTCGTGCAAAACAGCTGTCCGAGTCGAAAAATGCAGAACTCGAGTCGGCCAAAGCGCGCATAGAGCACATCGCGCTTCATGATTCGCTGACCGGCTTGCCCAACCGGCGTTACCTCGACCAGGTACTGGAACATTACGCGGCAAACGCCAGGCGCTCAGGCGGGCACGCGGCACTGCTTCACATAGATCTGGATCGGTTCAAGCACATCAACGATACGCTGGGCCACGCCGCCGGTGACGCGATGCTGGTTCACGCGTCAACCGTGCTCAGGTCGAAGGTCGGCGACGAGGGATTCGTCGCCCGTATCGGGGGAGACGAATTCATCGTTCTGTGCGTGGTGCGCGACGATACCAAGCAACTGGCGCTGCTCGCCGACCGCATCATCAGCCAGATGCGCGAACCCGTCTACTATCAGGGTCATCGATGCCGTTTTGGTGTCAGCGTGGGAATCGCTGTCGATAACGCAAAAGATGTCGAAGCCAAACACCTGCTGGTGAACGCCGATATCGCGCTTTACCGAGCAAAGGGGCGGGGCCGCAATCGATACGAATTCTTCACCGACGCGATGCAAAGCGAAATCGTCGATACTAAGCGGATTGCCGACGAAATTCTCGGCGGCCTCGAGCGCAACGAGTTCATCCCCTTCTACCAGCCCCAATTTGACGCAAAGACGCTCGAAATCGTTGGGGTTGAGGCGCTGGCGAGGTGGAAACATCCAATAAAGGGTATTTTGGCGCCCGACATCTTCCTGAGGATTGCAGAAGAACTGAACGTCGTCTCGATTATCGACCAAGCCATATTGAAGCAATCGCTTTCGGATTTCGAAGAGTGGTCCGCTGCAAAACTTCACATTCCGCGGGTGTCGGTCAATGTCTCGGCCAGGCGCCTTCAAGACGAGGAGCTCATCAAGAGCCTGCGAGAACAAAATATCAAGAAAGGAACAGTTTCGTTCGAGCTTGTTGAGTCGATTTTCCTGGACGAGAACGACGACCTTGTCACCTGGAATATCGAGCAGATAAAAGAGCTGGGGATTGACGTCGAAATAGACGATTTTGGTACCGGCTACGCTTCGATGGTCAGTTTGCTGAAGTTGCAGCCGCGCCGGCTGAAGATAGATCGGCAGCTGGTCACCCCAATCGTCAAATCTCCGCAGAGAAGGCAGGTTGTCTCGTCGATCATTGAAATCGGCAAGTCGCTGGGTATCGAGGTCGTGGCGGAAGGCGTCGAGACGATGCAGCATGCACGGCTACTCAAGGGCCTGGGCTGCGACATATTGCAGGGTTATGCCTTCGGCCACGCATTCGATTCCGAGGGACTTAAGACCTTTGTCCGATCGCGACGCCTGCGCACGGCCAGCTGAGCCTCGGCGCCAGAATTTATCGAGCCGACCGCCTTGACGTTGCGGTACAGAGGCGCACAGCGGACAAAGCTGAAAACAACGCCAAACCTCAGATCAGCAGCAGGCCCTTCATGCTGGAGTGGCCTTTCCTGCCGATGATGATGTGGTCGTGAACGGCAATGCCAAGCGGTTTGGCCGTTTCTATGATCAGCTTGGTCATCTCGATGTCGGCGCGCGACGGCGTCGGGTCTCCCGACGGATGGTTATGCGCCAGAATGATCGCCGTGGCGGAGAGCTCCAAGGCGCGCCTGACCACCTCGCGCGGATAGACCGGTGTGTGGTCGACTGTGCCGACCTGCTGGACTTCGTCGGCGATCAGCGCGTTTTTCTTGTCGAGGAACAGGATGCGGAACTGCTCGCGCTCCTCGAAGGCCATCACCGACCGGCAGTATTCGAGAACCTGCGTCCAGGTCGACAACAGCTCGCGGCCGACGATCTCGCCGCGCGCCATGCGCTGCGCCGTTGCCGCAACCACCTTGAGGTCGAGCGCCACCGCCGGGCCGATGCCCTTCACCTCCTGCAGGCGCTCGACGGGCGCACCGAGGACCTCGGCCAATGTACCGAAGCGTGCCAGCAATGCCTTGGCGACCGGCTTGGTGTCGGCGCGCGGGATCAGCCGAAACAATAAAAGCTCGAGCAGTTCGTAGTCGGGGAGGGTGTTGGTACCGGCGGCGAAGCGCTCGCGCAGGCGGTCGCGATGGCCGAGATAATGCGGCTTGTCGGCGGCCACCGCCTTCGCGGGCGATCGCACTGGCCTTTCGGGAAAGAAGGCCCGCTCGTCATCGTCACCGTTCATGGCTGCCCCACCCAGCATTTGCCGGGCAAGGTAACGCCCGATCTGCCAGACACTAGGCCCGCAGGCCGGGGCGGTCGAGGTTTTTTGGCGACAGCGTGAAGATCTCGCAGCCGGTCTCGGTGACGCCGATCGTGTGCTCGTACTGCGCCGACAGCGAACGGTCGCGCGTCACCGCGGTCCAGCCGTCCGACAGCACTTTCACATGCGGCCGGCCGAGATTGATCATCGGCTCGACGGTGAAGATCATGCCCGGCCGCATCTCGACGCCTTCGCTGGCGCTGCCGTAATGCAGGATATTCGGCGCGTCGTGAAACAGCCGGCCAACCCCGTGGCCGCAGAAATCGCGCACCACCGAGCAACGCTCGGCTTCGGCATAGGTCTGGATGGCGGCGCCGATGGCGCCGGTTCGGGCGCCCGGCTTGATTGCCGCGATGCCGCGCATCAGGCACTCATACGTGACTTCGAGCAGCCGCTCCGCGGCACGCTTGATCGTACCCACCGGATACATGCGCGAGGAGTCGCCATGCCAGCCGTCGAGGATATAGGTGACGTCGATATTGACGATGTCGCCATCCTTCAATGGCTTGCTGTCGGGTATGCCGTGACAGACGACGTGGTTGATCGAGGTGCAGGATGATTTCGTGTAGCCACGGTAGTTGAGCGTCGCCGGAAGCGCGCCATGGTCCATCCCGAACTCGAAGACGAAGCGATCAATCGCTTCGGTGGTGACGCCGGGCGCCACAATCGGTACCAGTTCGTCGAGGCAGCGCGCGGTGAGATCGCAAGCCTTGCGCATGCCGACAAAACCTTCCTCGTCGTAAAGACGGATCTGGCCGGTGTTTCTGAGCGGTGCCGTGGCGGCGTCGAGATAGGTGACCATTTTTATCCGTCTTGCAGGATGCGGGGCTGGATGAGCCTCCGCGAGAGAAACCTTCCCAGATTTGGCACTGGAAAGCGCAAGGTTCAAGGACGAACTGCCGGCGACGGCCGAAGACCGGCGATATTCACGCCTGGGAGCATTCTCCTTGCCTCTAGCGGCCCATGCTTCGCCGGGTTCATTGACCACCGTAGTGACGACACATTTCTAGGCGAGAAGTCGGCCCAAGCGTTAGCCGCCACGGCAACTTTTTGCGACGAACGGCGCTGCTGCGGGGGTCGGTTCGGGAGAGATCGAATGGACAGACTGCAATTCGAGGTGCCGGTGCGGATCGCGCCTGTGCCCGGCCAGCCGGTCGAGGAAATCTACAGTGTCGAGCAGGCGCTCGATTTCCTGCAAACGTGGCCGGTTCGCCGGAAGGGACCAACCTACCAGGCCGCGTTCAATGCCTGTTTTGGCGCCACGGTGGACATCGTCGAGACCGAGGACGCATGGCGGGCCTTCATGGCCTTTTGCCGGGTGAGCGGCCTGCTTGCCAGGGACATGATGGTTCCGCGCAAGCGCGGCGGCGAGGCGAGGGGACTGCGGGCGTAGGGAGCCGGTTCGATTTCTGCCGGCGTTCCATCTGGAAGTTGACGAAGCGCTCCATGCGAAGCTCGATCATACCCGCGATCGTTGACATTTGGCGGCCTTTGCTTGCCGGGTGGGAAGGGTGTCTACAGGAGATGACGGCTTCGCACCGGCTTGCGCGGCTATGGCGGGCCGTAACCGGCGAGCGCTGGCGGTCCGGACCGAAGGCCTACAGCTTTCTGACAAGCTCCTTGCGTTTCGCGTCTCTGACGGTGTCGCTGTATCGGAACTCCGATTCCTTAGGAAAGCGAATCCAGACATCGTGCCATGCGTTCCGAGACGTGCCGCGCGCCACGTTCCTGACCCATTGAGACACCGAAGAAAATGTGGTCGCATCGCTTACCACATTCTCGGACTTGATGGTCGCGTAGTGTGTCTTACCCAGGTACTTCATGCGAAGCTCGGTTCCGTTGGGCAGGAACACAAAGCTCCACTGATGGCCGCGATCGGGGTCGCCGAACTCAGCTCCAGCAACGGCCTGCTCTGCTGCGAACTGGGCAACGCCCTCCCTGGTCCACACAAGCGGCTCGTCCCGCGTTCGCTCGATGAACTGTTCCACCTGATCGACGGCTAGGCTGACCGGGTCAAGCTTGCCCCCGGATCGAAGGATAATGCGGTTGTATAGATCCTGCGGGAAGGGAATCGAAACGTAATCCACCAGCGCTCTCCCTGTTCGAGTAGGGGCTTTATGGCAGAGTTAAAAATAGTAGTCAATCGTAGCTATGCGTAGTTATTTGCTGCGCTTTAGTGCCGTCTCACCTACTCCGAGCGGAAGCTCACGTTCGCGCTGAAGTCTCCCATCTTCCAGACGCCGTGAAATAACAGCGGCAAGCTCCGTGACCTGAGTGCCGAGCCCTGGGAGCCCCGGAGGAGAGATGCTGAGGCTGCGCTGGCGCCGCAGCCGCCATTGGGCGGAGCTCGACAGGATCGAGCGCATCTCCAAGGCGGTGGTGGACACCGAGCGCGGCGGCCAGCTGGTGGTCAAGTACACCGCCCAGCTCAGCAGCACCGAGATCGTGGCGAAGGCCGAAGCCGCCCAGCGGGCCGTCTCCGGGGCCATCAACAGCTGACTCCCATCGCTCCTTCCCCGGCAGCGCGGCTAGGGCCGCCCGCCTCGCGGCCGGGCGGCCCTAGCGTTGATTTCGTCTCTCGTCGGGTCTAATGCCGAGGGTCGGCATCGAATGAGAGAACGGCTGCATGTCCACGGAGACTCCTCCGACCGTCATCAAGGCGAACTGTTCGAGCTGCGGCGGGGAGCGCAACTGCGAGGTCCGCGGATATCACGATCAGCGCGGCGACGATGATTACCGCCACTGGTCAAAGAAGTGGTACATCCTCGAGTGCCGTGGTTGCGAACATGTATTTGCGCAGACATCGTTCTCCCGCAGCGAAGACTTCGAGGTCGTATATCTGCCGAACGGCGAAGAGATCTTGGATCACAATGTCTACAACGACACGTGGCCCGCACAGCTGAAGAGAAATCGACCTGACTGGTTTGCGAACGTGTTGCTGATAGGCGGGGACTTGAGTGAAGCTCTGACCGAGCTCTACGGCGCGCTCGACAACGACCTCAACACTCTGGCGGCCATCGGAATGCGAACGACATTCGATGTGGCTTCGGGCCGACTAGGGGTCAGTCAGAATATGACATTCAAAGAGAAACTGGGTGAGTTGGCCCATAAAGGCCACATCGGCGTTATCGACGAGAAGCGCCTCCTCGCGCTTGTCGAGGCGGGCAACGCTTCAGCGCATCGAGGCTGGAAGCCAAGTGGTCATGACTTGAACACGATGATGGACGTGTTGGAGCACTTTCTCCACGAGGCATTCGTCAGGCCGGCGCTTAATTCGCACCTCGATGCCAAGATCGATAAAATGAAGAGCCTTGTTCCGCCGAGAGCCACCATAAAATTTCCCGCAACTCCGCCCCTCAGCGTACCTGACGCGAATCCCCCCGCGCCATCCACACTGCCGCCCATATTACCCTAGAATCAGCCTGCGAAGGCGAGAGGGACCGCGATGCATCCGGTAAGTACCTGATTTCTTGTGGATTTTCTGGTACGCCCAAGGGGAATCGAACCCCTGTTACCGCCGTGAAAGGGCGGTGTCCTGACCGCTAGACGATGGGCGCGCTCAGATGTGAGCGCTTATAGTTGCGTCGCGACAAACCGGCAACCCGTCTGCCGCCGGCTGCGACAACTTTTTTCCTTTGGCTCCAAACCGCGTCTTTCCGACAGCCAAGCTGGTTTTTGCGGCATGATGCAACGCCGCCGAAGGGCCTTCGCGGTGACGGAAGATCCTCGCCCTAGCCGCGCCTGCGGCAACGCCAGTTCCAGTCGCGCTCCGGTCCGACATCGACGTGAACGGATTCGGTGTGGCAGTAGGTGCCGACGCCGCCGCGGCCCGGCATGGTGCGGATGTAGCTCGCCAGTTCCCACTTCGAGACGCCGGGGACCTGGATGTCGGCGGCGGCGCAGTACATGTGCAGCGAATTCTTGGCGCCGTTGGCGCGGCGGTTGCGGGCCGGATCGCGGTAGCCGGAGGTGACCGTCATCTTGCGGCCGTAGTGGCCTTCGATCGTCTTCAGCACGCGAACCAGCGACGGCTTCAAGCAGGCGACATCGACGCTTTCGTTCTGTTTCAGGAGGCCGTTGGGCGCCAGCCGGGCGAGGCCGGCGGCGGAGGCGACCTGGTAGGCGCCACCCGAACCTTCGTCTTCGTTGAGATCGACGTCACTCTCATCGTCGAGGCCGGATTTGCGCTTGATCTCGAACAGCGCCGTCTGTCGCACGCCGGGCAGCGCATCGGCCGTGAAGTGGCTGGTATCGCCCGTCGACACCAGCTGCACCGGCTTTTCAGCCGGATTGGCCGAGGCCAGGGTAACGGTGGGTTTTGCCGCAGGCGTCGCCTTGGCCTGCACGACCGTTGGCTGCCCGCCCGATCTGCTGTTGGCCGGCGATGCTGCCGAAGCGGGGGTGGCGCTGAACAGCGAGGCCAGGAAATTTTTCTTCGGTGCGTAGGCCTGTGGCTGCGGCATCTCGCCGGCGGTCACATAGACCGGGTTGTTCATCGCCGGCGCTGCGGCCTTGGCGTCGGGCTTCGATGCATCAGCACTGTTCTGTGCCACGGCCTGATCGGCCGTCTGGGCGTTTGGTTGCAGCGGCTGCGGCGTGTGTCCCGCGATCGTCTCGGCTGCCGTGGGAACGGCGATCGGGAAGCCGGCATCGGGCTTGGCCCCTGGCTTGGCCACTGGCACATAGGCCACCTGCTCGGGAAGGTTGGCGTCACCGTCGGCATTCATCGTCATTTGTGCGGTCGTCATCTGCGACGATGATGCGGCCGTGCTGGCCTGGGGCGCACCGGCGGCCGTGCTGATTTCGGTAGCCGAGGTATTATAGCCTGGCATGCCGACCGACATGGTCGGGTCGCCGGCCGAGGTGCAGGACGCCAGGAGCACCGAGAAAAGCGCCGCCACAATGGCGCGGCTTTCTCCCTTCGCGAGGCGCGATCCTGCTGATCTCAAAACAAAATTCCCCCTCGATATCCGACCGGTTCGTCATTGGCGCGGCGTCGAAACGTCTCGTCGAAATGACCCTTGTTCCCCGAACCGGAAACGAGACCTGTGTCAAATCTGCAAGCCTCAAAGTAATTTGGCGGCTAGAGGATGAATCAAGGCTGCTCAGGGTTGACGGCACCATTTCGCCCGCTTTTGGCGGCGCGTCAACTCACCACACATTACAGATGGTTACACGCGCACCTTGACATAGGTGCCGGGGGCTTCGCCTAGAACTTGCATATGCTCGCCCGGTTTGCGGGCCGGTACGCGGGTATTGTCCCTGGCTTCGATCCAGCGTTGCCAGTGCGGCCACCAGGAACCGGGATGGTCGGTGGCCCCGGCGAGCCACTGGTCGAAGTCGCCGGCCGGCTTGCCGCCGGTCGAGTAGTGATATTTCTGCGCCGCCGGCGGATTGACGACCCCGGCGATGTGGCCGGAGCCGGCCATGACGTAATCGACCTCGCCGCCGAAATATTTCGAGCCGAGGAATACCGACAGCGCCGGCGCGATATGGTCCTCCTTAGAGGCGAGGTTGTAGACCGGCATGGTAACGTCCTTCAGCGAAACCGTGCGGCCCGCCAGTTCCATCATGCCTTGCGAAAGCCTGTTCTCGAGATAGCAATTGCGCAAATAGAAGGAATGGTTGGCAGCGCCCATGCGGGTCGAATCGGCATTCCAGTAGAGCAGGTCGAAGGGCAGGGGATCCTTGCCGCGCATGTAGTTGTTGACGACATAGGGCCAGATCAGGTCGCCCGAGCGCAGCATGTTGAATGCAGTCGCCATCTTGGTGCCGTCGAGATAGCCTTTTTCGTTCATCGCCTTTTCGACGGCCGCGACCTGTTCCTCGTCGACGAACACTTTTAGATCGCCGGCATAGGTGAAATCGACCTGGGTGGTGAAGAAGGTCGCCGATTTGATGCGGTGGTCGCCTTCCTGCGCCATCAAGGCCAGCGCTGCCGCCAACAGCGTGCCGCCGACGCAATAGCCGATGGCGTTGACTTGCCTTTCGCCGGTGGCCTTCTCGATCGTGTCGAGGCCGTATTGCAGGCCCTCCCTGATATAGGCCTCCCAGCTCTTGGCGCCGTGCCGCTCATCCGGGTTGATCCAGGAGATGACGAAGACGGTGTGGCCTTGCTCGACCGCCCAGCGAATGAAGGATTTTTGCGGGTTGAGGTCGAGGATGTAGTATTTGTTGATCCATGGCGGGCAGATCAGCAGCGGCCGCTTGAGCACGGTGTCGGTAGTCGGTTCGTATTGCAGGATTTCGGCGACGTCGCTGCGGCCGACCACCTTGCCCGGCGTGGTGGCGAGATTCTTGCCGATCTCGAAAGGCGAATAATCGGCCTGCCGCAGCTTCAGGTCGCCCTTGCCGGCGGCAATGTCCTCGGCCAGCATCTTCATGCCGCGCACCAGGTTTTCGCCGTTGGAGGCGACAGTCTCGCGAAACAATTCCGGATTGGTCAGGATGAAATTCGACGGCGAGATGGCATTGGACACCTGCTTGACATAAAAGCCGGCCTTGTGGCGGGTGTGCTCGTCCAGGCCGTCGGCGTGCTCGACCAGTTCGGCCGCCCAGCGCGAGGTGACCAGATACGCCTGTTTGAGGAAATCGAAGAAGGCGTTGCGGCCCCATTCCGGGTCCTGGAAACGCTTGTCGCCGCGCTCGGGCTTGACCGCGTCCTCGGCGTCCTCGGCGCCGGCGCCGATGCGCTGGACGGCGTTGGCCCAGACGGTCATGTAGCCGGAAAACAGCCGCGTTTGCGCCTCCAGCGCGCGCTGCGGGTCGGAGAGCCAGTATTCGGTGAGCTTGGAGAACGTCTTCACCATGTCGACGACCGGCTCGGCGACGTGATCGCGCACCTCGCCCTTTTCCCGCGGCTCGGCCCATGCCGAGGCGGCCTTGCCGGCCTGCTCGATCATGCGGGCCATGTTCAGAGCGAAGCGTTCCGGGTCCTTCACCAGATATTGCTCGACGGTCGAAGGTTGGTCATCTTCCGCTTTGCCCGAATCGGGTGTTTTGGACATGGTTCGCGGGGTTCCTCCCGAAGCGTTTTGTTGACATATTACCATGGGATATCGAACAGGGTCCAATGTGCTCTAACCCGGCCGCCAGGAAAACAATATGACGATTAATATTGGCAAGAACGTTTTTTCCGGCACTGGTCGTTTTTGCCGCATGGCGCTCGTCCTGTTGGCGATGGCCGGTTGCACGAGCAGCAACATAGAAGGTGCGGCGCCCGCCACCGGCCTTGTCGGCGCGAAGGACACCGGTTCCTATCCGAACCTGAACATCCGGCCGCAGGTGGCGGCCGAGCAATTCACCGACGAGGAAAAGAACGCCAAGCTCGCCCAACTGAAGGCCGAGGAGCAGAGCCAGGCCGCCAAGGGCGGCGGCGTCAAGGTTGCGGACCAGGCAGCGCTGGACCAGCTGGCAAAAAAACACGGCGCCGAGGCGCTGAAGCAGATCGAAGGCAAATGCGACCCCGCTCTCGACCCTAGTTGCAAATAAGCTTATACGCGCGACCGCAACCTCACTGTCTGGAACTGCCATGGAAGAATTTCACAAGGTCCGCCGGCTTCCGCCCTATGTCTTCGAACAGGTCAACCGGCTGAAGGCCAGCGCCCGTTCGCGCGGCGCCGACATCATCGACCTTGGCATGGGCAATCCGGACCTGCCGACGCCCAAGGCCATCGTCGACAAACTCTGCGAGGTGGTACGCGATCCGCGCACGCACCGCTATTCGTCGTCGCGCGGCATTCCGGGCCTGCGTCGTGCCCAGGCCAACTACTATGCCCGCCGCTTCGGTGTGAAGCTCGACCCGGACAGCCAGGTGGTGGCGACGCTCGGCTCGAAGGAGGGCTTTGCCAATATGGCGCAGGCGATCACCGCCCCCGGCGATGTGATCCTGTGCCCCAACCCGACCTATCCGATCCATGCGTTCGGTTTCATCATGTCGGGCGGCGTCATCCGCTCGCTGCAGGTCGAGCCGGACGACGGCTTCATCCCGGCGTTGGAGCGCGGCATCCGCCATTCGATCCCGAAGCCGCTGGCACTGATCCTCAATTATCCATCCAACCCGACGGCACTGGTCGCTTCGCTCGATTTCTACAAGGAGGTGGTGGCCTTCGCCAGGAAGAACGACATCATCATCCTGTCGGATCTTGCCTATTCGGAGATCTATTTCGACGGCAATCCGCCGCCTTCGGTGCTGCAGGTGCCGGGCGCCATAGACGTCGCCGTCGAGTTCACCTCGATGTCGAAGACCTTTTCGATGCCGGGCTGGCGCATGGGTTTTGCGGTCGGCAATGAACGGCTGATCTCGGCGCTGACGCGAGTGAAATCCTATCTCGACTACGGCGCCTTCACGCCAATCCAGGTGGCGGCGGCGCATGCACTCAACGGCGACGGCGCCGACATCGCCGAAGTGCGCGACGTCTACCGCAAACGCCGCGATGTCATGGTCGACGCTTTCAGCCGCGCCGGCTGGACCATTCCCGCACCGGCGGCTTCGATGTTCGCCTGGGCGCCGATCCCGGAGCCGTTCAAGCACCTGGGCTCGCTTGAATTCTCCAAGCTCCTGATCGAGCACGCCGACGTCGCGGTGGCGCCGGGCGTCGGCTTCGGCGAGCATGGCGACGATCACGTGCGCATCGCGCTGGTCGAAAACGAGCACCGGATCCGGCAAGCGGCGCGCAACATCAAGCGCTTCCTCGCATCCAGCGCCAAGCAGCCGAATAACGTCGTGCCGCTCGCCGCGCATCGCTGATTTTCTACACATGAACCGACTGAATGGGGCGTCGCCGGACATGGCTGAAGCGTTGCGTGTTGGAATTGCCGGGCTCGGCACCGTCGGTGCGTCGGTCGCCCGCGTGCTACGCGACAAGGCGGCCGAACTGACGCGGCAGTGCGGGCGCGACATCGTCGTGTCGGCGGTTTCGGCCCGCGATCCCAAACGCGACCGCGGCGTTGATCTTGGCACAGCACAGTGGTTCGACGACGCCGTCAAGATGGCGCAGACCGCCGAGATCGACGTGTTCGTCGAGCTGATCGGCGGCGACGAAGGCCCATCACGCTCGTCCGTCAAAGCGGCGCTCGAGGCCGGCCGACATGTCGTCACCGCAAACAAGGCGTTGCTTGCCAAACACGGGGTGGCATTGGCCGAGATCGCCGAGAGGAAAGGCGTGCTGCTCAATTACGAGGCGGCGGTGGCCGGCGGCATTCCGGTCATCAAGACAATGCGCGAGGCGATGGCCGGTAATTCGGTGACCCGCGTTTTCGGCATCCTCAACGGTACCTGCAACTACATTCTGACGCGCATGGAAGCCGAGGGCCTGTCTTTCGATGCCTGCCTGAAGGATGCGCAACGGCTGGGCTATGCCGAAGCCGACCCGACCTTCGACATCGAGGGTCACGACACCGCGCACAAGCTGTCGATCCTGACCAGCCTTGCCTTCGGCACGAAGATCGCCGCCAACGATATCTACATGGAAGGCATCTCCAACATCAGCCAGGCCGACATCCGCGCGGCCGGCGATCTCGGCTACCGGATCAAGCTGCTTGGCGTCGCCCAACGCACCGAAAGCGGCATCGAGCAGCGCGTGCACCCGACCATGGTGCCGACGGCCTCGGTCATCGCGCAGGTGCACGGCGTCACCAATGCGGTGGCGATCGAAACCGACATCCTCGGCGAATTGCTGCTTTCCGGCCCTGGCGCCGGCGGCAACGCCACCGCGTCGGCGGTGATCGGCGACATTGCCGACATCGCCAAGAGCCGGCCTGGCTTCCAGCATGGTCCGGTCTTCGGCCGGCCGGCGAAGGAATTGAAGCCTTACAAGAAAGCGCAGATGCGCAGCCATGCTGGCGGTTATTTCATCCGGCTGACCGTACACGACCGCCTCGGCGTCTTCGCGGCAATAGCCAAGCGCATGGCCGACAACGACATTTCTCTGGAATCGATCGTCCAGCATGCCGCCGGGCCGGAAACCGAGGCACAGAAGACGGTTATCCTCGTCACCCACGAGACGACCGAGGCGGCGGTGCGCAAGGCCGTCGACGGCATCACCAGGGACAGCCTTCTGACCGACAAGCCGCAAGTCATCCGCATCGAGCGGGCCGGATAGCAGTCTCACATTTTGCGTTTAATCGATTGATATTGCTGCGCTTTCAAAAAGGTCCAGCGCAGGTCTTGCTGTTGTCACGGGGCTTTGACACAAGAAGCGCGTCTCTGGCGGGAGGCTAATGCATGTCGCCCAAAAGTGTGCAGCGGTTTTGGGACAACGACATGCATAATAAAAACAAAGTGCCAACGAGGATTGTCCATCGATGAATGTGGCCCAGAACATTGTCGCCGGCCTCGACCGGATACTGACCATGGAATTGGTGCGCGTCACCGAACGCGCCGCGGTCGCGGCCGCCAGATTGCGCGGACGCGGCGACGAGAAGGCCGCCGACCAGGTCGCGGTCGATGCCATGCGGCAGGAGCTCAACCGTCTTGCCATCAACGGCACGGTGGTGATCGGCGAAGGCGAGCGCGACGAGGCGCCGATGCTCTATATCGGCGAGGAGGTCGGTACCGGCAAAGGCCCGGCTGTCGACATAGCGCTCGATCCGCTCGAAGGCACGACGATCTGCGCCAAGAACCTGCCCAACGCATTGGCCGTTATCGCCATTGCCGAAAAAGGCAGCCTTTTGTTCGCGCCGGACGTCTATATGGACAAGATCGCGATCGGCCCGGGCTATGCCAACGGCATCATCGACATCGATGCCTCGCCGGCCGAAAACATCGCCAGCCTGGCCAGGGCCAAGGGCGTGCCGGTGGCGGACATCACCGCCTGTATTCTCGACCGGCCACGCCATGGCGCGTTGATCGAAGCCGTGCGGGCGACCGGAGCCGCAATCCGTCTGATCGGCGACGGTGATGTCGCCGGGGTCATCCATACCACCGACCCGGACGAGACCGGCATCGACATCTATCTCGGCACCGGCGGCGCGCCGGAAGGCGTGCTCGCAGCTGCCGCCTTGCGCTGCACCGGTGGCCAGATGCAGGGCAAGTTGATCCTCGATACGCCGGAAAAGCTGGCGCGCGCCGCCAAGATGGGCATCTCCGACCCTAAACGGATCTACCACACGCAAGACATGGCACGCGGCGACGTGCTGTTTGCCGCGACCGGCGTCACCGACGGCAATATGCTGGCCGGCGTCAAGTTCGGCCGCAATTTCATCACCACGCACACGATCGTCCTGCGATCGTCATCGCGGACCGTGCGCGAAATCAAGGCCAGGCACCAGGATCTGGAAAAGTTTTGATTTCGACTCAGTTAGCCGTTGCATACTGTGCGCAATGACAAATTGCAGACGGCGCGTCACGTGACGGGGGAAAGACGCTTTTTCCTCGATGTCAGGCAGTCGGCCACCGGCGTTTCCTGGGAACACCGGCTGACCGAGCGTCAGGACATGGCCGCGCTCGCCATCGCGCAAGGGTATGGCGTGCCCGATATCGTGGCGCGCGTGCTGGCCGGGCGTGGCGTCACCGCCGAGCAGACCGAGCAGTTTCTGGATCCGACCATCCGCAACCTGCTGCCCGACCCGGCATCGCTGACCGACATGGACAAGGCCGCCTCTCGCATCGCCCAGGCGGTGATGGCCAGGGAAAAGGTGGCGATCTTTGGCGACTACGATGTCGACGGCGCCGCCTCATCGGCGCTGCTCAAGCGCTTTCTCGCGCATTTCTCGGTGCCGTCGGAGATCTACATACCGGACCGCATCTTCGAGGGCTACGGCCCCAATCCGGAAGCGATGCGCGAACTCGTTTCGCGCGGCGCGACGCTGATCGTCACCGTCGATTGCGGCACCAATAGTGCTGCTTCCATCGACGCGGCGAAGGCCGTCGGCGCCGACGTCGTGGTGCTCGATCACCATCAGGTCGGCGGGCCGTTGCCGGCGGCGACTGCGGTCGTCAACCCCAATCGCGAGGACGACCTTTCCGGCCAAGGTCATCTTTGTGCCGCCGGTGTCGTCTTCCTTTGCCTGGTGCAGACCGCGAAGATTCTGCGCAGCCGCCTGCCGGATGCCGCACCGCCGGACCTGCTTGGCCTGCTCGATCTGGTAGCGCTTGGCACCGTCTGCGACGTGGTGCCGCTCACCGGCATCAACCGCGCCTTCGTTGTCAAGGGGCTGCAGGTTGCGCGGCAGCAGAGGAACGAAGGGCTGGCGGCGTTGGCGCGGGTCTCGCGTATCGGCGAGCCGATCAACACGTTCCATCTGGCCTTTCTGATCGGTCCGCGCATCAACGCCGGCGGGCGCATCGGCGACGCAGCACTTGGCAGCCGCCTGCTTGCAACCGACGACCCGGTCGAAGCCCGCACCATCGCCGAGACGCTGGATCGGCTCAACCAGGAGCGGCAGTCGATGGAGCAGGAGATGCTGGCCGCGGCGCGCTCAGAGGCCGATGCCGAGCTTGCTGGCGGCAATGGTCCGGCCATCGTGGTCACAGCCAGCAGCAACTGGCATCCTGGCATTGTCGGCCTGCTTGCCTCGCGGCTCAAGGACCATGCAAGACGGCCGGCCTTTGCCATCGCCTTCAACGCCAATGGTGTCGGCACGGGGTCAGGCCGTTCAGTGTCGGGCTTCGACCTCGGCCGGCTGGTGCGCGAGGCCGCCGATGCCGGGCTGATCGTCAAGGGCGGCGGCCACGGAATGGCGGCCGGCATCACTGTCGAGCGGGCGAAGCTCGGCCAACTCAGGGCTTTCTTCGAAGAACGCGCGGCGGTGGATGTGTTCCGGCTGCAAGGCGAGGAGAGCCTGGCGATCGACGGCGCGCTTGCCGCCGAGGGCGCGACGCTTGCGCTGCTCGATGCGCTTGAGAAGGCAGGGCCGTTCGGCGCCGGGCATGTTGCGCCGGTGTTCGCGCTGCCGCGCCACCGGCTTGTCGATGCGCGGGCGGTCGGCAGCAACCACATCCGCGCCGACCTGCAGTCGGAAAGCGGCGGCCGCATCCAGGCGATCGCCTTTCGCGCCGTCGACACGGCTCTTGGCGAATTCCTGTTCAAGAACAGGGGTAAGCCGGTGCATGTCGCCGGCTCGCTGTCGGGCAACCACTGGAACGGCAACCGCACGGTGCAATTTCGTATCGTCGACGCGGCGCTTGCCTGAGAGCTCGCTGCCGCCCTGCCTAAGCGAGGACGGTCTGCAGCCGGGTCAGGTCGCCGATCTGCGCCATCGTTGCCTGGTAGCCGATACGGATCGCTTCGTCGGCGCGGTGGAATTCGGTCAGGCCGATATGGCTGAGCTTCGGCTGCAGCGATATGTCCGGCGGGTCGCCGGCCAGCCTGGCGCGCGAAATGCGGTCCTGGATGATGTTGAAGGCCTCGACCATGACGCCGGTAATGCCGAGCCGCGTCTCGCGTGACTGGCGTTCAGGATCGGCGTGGCCGGCCCTCGGCGCGTCTTTCTCGATGACCAGCTCGCCGGCATTGTGCTTGATCACCGCGGCGCGGCCGAACAGATCGTAGTGAAGGTTCACCGCAACTACGAGCGGCTGCTCGTAGGCACGGCAGACCGAGACCGGCACCGGATTGACCAGTGCGCCGTCAACCAGCACACGCCCATTGCAGGCGACCGGCTCGAACACGCCGGGCAGCGCGTAGGAGGCGCGCATTGCGGTGCTCAACGAGCCGCTCGACAGCCAGATCTCATGGCCAGTGCGGATTTCCGAAGCGACGCAGACGAATGGTTTTGGCAGGTCCTCGAAGCGGATGCCGGCTATGTGCTCGCGCAGCCGCGCATCGAGCTTCATGCCACCGAACAGGCCGCTGCCGCGTAGATTGAGGTCGAGAAGGCCAAAAATGCGCCGCCTGGTCAGGCTGCGCGCGAATTCTTCCAGCTCGTCAAGCTTGCCGGCAACATAGCAGCCGCCGACCAGCGCGCCGATCGAGGTGCCGGCGATCATCGACACTTCGATGCCGGCTTCGTCAAGCGCGCGCAGCACGCCGATATGCGCCCAGCCGCGCGCACAGCCGCCGCCCAATGCCAGCGAAATCCCTGTTTTGCCCGGAGATTTGGTTTCGGATGCGCCCGCGGCCGAGGAGAGGCCATTGGCCTCCCGAACGTCAGGTCTGTTGCGCAATGACGCCCAGTCGAGCATCACAATCTCCCTTGTCCCACGGCCATCCTATAGGCGGGCCGTATCGAAATCATGAATATACGTGGCTGAAGTGCTGCGAATGGTTCATATTGATGGTGTATTGCGCTTTCGATACGTTTTTTCCGCATCGAACAGCGGCTTGCTGCCGTCGCTGGCAAGTGTCCCTTTGCCATCGCTCAGCCCCACCGTCCGATAAAAGCATGAACGTCGGCCGGTGTGACAAGTTGCTTGGTGACCCAGCACTTTGACGCGCAACCATATCGCGTCCTGGTCACAATCCGTGAGCATCTCGACAACCTCCTGGACATTGCCCGAGGTTTCGCCCTTCTTCCACAGCGCGTTGCGCGAACGCGACCAGTAGTGCGCGATGCCGGTCTCGAGCGTCAGCGCCAGCGCCTCGGCATTCATGTGCGCGACCATCAGCAGCATGCCGTCTTCGGCATCGGTGACGACGGCGGTGACGAGGCCGCCGGCATCGAAGCGCGGCGAAAGGACCGTGCCTTCCTCAAGCGCCTTCTTGTCTGAGGGAGCTTTCGGGAACTCCAATGCCGACATTCGCCGGTCCTTATTTAACTAAGGTGGGGCGGGTCTGATCAGTTCCGCCGCCGCGCACCATGGTGACGAAGCGGACCTGCTCTTCGGGTGTATCCTTGAAGACGCCGGTGAAGGTCGAGGTCAGTGTGGTGGAGCCCTGTTTGCGGATACCGCGCATGGCCATGCACATATGCTCGGCCTCGAGCATGACGGCGACGCCACGCGGATTGAGCACGTCCTGGATGACCCCGGCAATCTGCGCCGTCATCGCTTCCTGGGTCTGCAGACGATGGGCGAAGATGTCGACGACGCGGGCGATCTTGGACAGGCCGACGACCTTGCCGTCCGGCAGATAGCCGACATGCGCCTTGCCGATGATCGGCACCATGTGGTGCTCGCAATGCGAGTGGAACGTGATGTCCTTGACGATCACGAGGTCATCGTAGCCGGCGACTTCCTCGAAGGTGCGGCCGAGTTCCTCGGCCGGACACATGTCGTAGCCGTTGAACATTTCGCGGAACGCCTTAGTGACGCGCTTCGGCGTGTCGATCAGACCCTCGCGGTCAGGGTTGTCGCCGGTCCAGCGCAGCAAGGTGCGCACCGCGGCTTCGACTTCGGCCTCGCTTGGCCGGTCGGTGACCGGCTTTTCCATATAGGCCGACTGCGGCATGAGTTTCTTGATAACGGCGTCCATAAAGGCGTCTCCCGCAGTTCCTCTCTCAGGAGGAACGAGTTGAACGGACCACGACCTTTCGGGTGTTAGAAACTCGCCCGGTTTCCAGCCCGTAAGTGGCGTGAACAGATTTGGGCATGACGAGGTTTGTGGTCGCCTTGTCGATACCCGACTACCGCCATTATATATGTTCGTGCCGAGCGAAAGGAAGACGCCAGAGCGGCAATCGCTGTTCGCTGGGCGGCGACGGATTGGAAAAATATGATCGACGATGTCTACAATGCGAAAATTCTGGGTTTTGCCGGAAATATCGCACGGATCGGCCGGCTCGACCGGCCCGACGCAACCGCACGAGCACATTCCAAACTGTGTGGCTCGACAGTGACCGTCGATCTGAAGATGGATGACGGCGTCGTCAGCGATTTCGCGCATGACGTGAAAGCCTGTGCGCTTGGCCAGGCGTCGTCTTCGATCATGGCGCAGCATGTCGTCGGCGCCAGTGCAGAAGAATTGCGCAGCGTGCGCGAGACGATGCTGAAGATGCTGAAGGAAAATGGCCCGCCGCCCGAAGGCCGCTTCGCCGACCTGAAATACCTGGAGCCGGTGCGCGACTATAAGGCGCGCCACGCCTCGACCATGCTGACCTTCGACGCAGTGGTCGATGCCATCGGCCAGATCGAGAAGAAGCGGGCGGAAGAGGCGGCTTAAACCTTGGCGAGAAAACGCCGGCTTTCGGCGAATTCCGCCCGGACCCACTCGGCAAAAGCCCTGGCTGGCTCGGAAAGGTCATTCAGCCTTCTGGCCACTAGCCAATAGGCGCCCGACGCGACGTCGATGTCGAAAGGCTTGATCAGCGCGCCGGACGCAAGTTCTTCGCCGATCTGCAAAAGATCGCCCAGCGCGACACCATGTCCAAGCAAGGCTGCCTGCTTCGAAAGCGAAGCATCGGCCAGCATCGGGCCGCGCGCAGGCACGGCATCAGCCGTCACGCCCGCCGCTTCGAACCAGCGCGCCCAAGCCTGACGGTTTTCTTCGTGCAGCAATGTATAGCGACCAAGGTCGATCGGCTTTTCCAGAGCTGGGCCGGATGCAAGAAGTGCCGGCGACAGAACTGGGGAATCGACGACCGCGGCAAGCTGTTCGGCTTCGCTGCGTGGCCATGAGTTGGCGTGCGCACTGAAACGTAGGGCAAGTTCGGGCTGATCGCTGCGAAACTCTATCAACCTCGGGTCGACCTCAAGGGAAACGTCGATGTCGGGTCGCAACTCGCGAAACCGGTTGAGCCGCGGCACCAGCCATACGGATGCAAGCGATGGCTCGACGCTGACACGTACCACGGACTGCGTCGGGGCTGCCGTCAATTCCGAAAGCAGCCTGTCGATGCCCTCGAAACTTCTGACCAACTGATCGAGCAGCCGCCGGCCGGTGTCGGTCAACTCGACGCGGCGATGATGGCGGAAGAACAAAGGTTGGCGCAGGAAGGTTTCGAGCTCGCGGATCTGTCGGCTGATCGCCGCCTGCGAAACATAAAGCTCCTCGGCCGCACGGCTGAAGCTCAGGTGACGACCGGCTGCTTCGAAGCTTCTGAGGGCCGTCAGGGGGAGGTGTCCGCGCTTCATTCGCATAACTCAGAGTTATCTGACGTGGACGTTATACTCGTTTGAAGAGCAAGGCCAGCGGCGCTCTAATCGGTGCTCAAGGAGTGCCGCCATGATCCAGTTTCTCAACATTCTAGGCGATGTCGTGCGGATCGCGACGTTTCAGTGGTACGACGAGAAACCGCATAGGGATTGGTGCGAGGAGAGGCCGCCGACCAGCGTCGCCGTATGTCGAAGGCCGACGCCCGACCACTACCCGGTTCGCCGTACCAGGCCATGACCGGATTGCCGGAACGGCATTGCGTTCCTGGCCCGATGCGCACATCTATCGCGTAGGGAAACGCGATGTGGAGACTGCGGTGGTCGGCCAACATCGGCAAGCGCACGGCGCCAGACCGA
Source organism: Mesorhizobium sp. M0074 (assembly GCF_040322975.1). NCBI lineage: Bacteria > Pseudomonadati > Pseudomonadota > Alphaproteobacteria > Hyphomicrobiales > Phyllobacteriaceae > Mesorhizobium > Mesorhizobium sp. M0074. The sequence continues at coordinate 24,351 of NZ_JAMYUM010000004.1, read as the reverse complement.
TTCGACAAGGACGCAATTGGCCCGGCCCGTGGCGCAAGACGCCGGGCCGCGTCTTCGGCACGTCGCTTGTCCGACTCTACCAGCTGACGCTGTCCGGCTTCGTCGGCAATTCCTGCCGGCATCTGCCGACCTGTTCCGAATACGCGCACGAAGCGATCGCCCGCCACGGGCTGTGGGCCGGCGGCTGGATGGGGTTTTTCCGGGTGCTGCGCTGCGGACCGTTCGGCACGCACGGCATCGACCGGGTGCCTGAGGCACTGGCTGATCGCTACCTCTGGTTCACGCCATGGCGGTACTGGCGGATCGGGAAAAAACGTGGCGACCTGGACAGTTGACCGCAGCTGTGCGGTGCACAAAGGGATCGCTTTTTACGATCTGTTAGGGTTAACCGCAGCTTGCGCTGACATAGCGCATTTGAGACAAAATCGAGACAAGACACCTCGCTAAGCCGCTCCTGACACCCTTCAGGAGAGATTACCAAATGCGCCGGATAGATCGTCTTCCCTTCGTTTTCGCCGTGGTTCTCTATGTCCTGGCGTGGCTGATGGGTTTTCCGATCCGTGCGCAATCGGCGCCGCTCGGGGACGTCGAATGCACGCTGATCGTCGACGCCGCAAGCGGCGAGACGCTGTATCGCCAAGGGACCTGCGATCAGCGCTTCAGCCCCGCCTCGACATTCAAGGTTCCGCTGGCGCTGATCGGCTATGATGCTGGAATCCTGAGCGACGAGCATACGCCAAGCTGGGAGTACAAGGCAGAGTTCAATGCCCCGAAACGGGACCGCAAGACCGTCGACCCGACGATCTGGGAAAGGGATTCGGTCCTTTGGTTCTCACGCGAGATTACGCGCCGGCTCGGCAGCAAACAGTTTGCCGGCTATGTGTCCAGATTGGACTATGGTAACACCGAAGTCTCCGGCACTGCCGGCAAGAATGATGGCCCCACCCATTCCTGGGTGAATTCTTCGCTCAAGATATCGCCGGTCGAGCAGGTCGATTTCCTGCGCAAGCTGCTGGCGCGGAAACTGCCGGTCTCGGACAAGGCCCATGCGATGACCAGCGCGATTGTCCCGACCTTCCGGGCAGGCGGCTGGACGGTGCAGGGTAAGACCGGAACGACCAGGCTCGGCGACAGCGCCGACAAGCGCTCGCTTGGCTGGTTTGTCGGCTGTGCGCAGACCGATGCTCGCAAGATCGTCTTTGCCCGCCTGGTAGTCGATACGAAACGTTCCGACACGCCAAAGGGGCTCAAGACGCGGGCGATGTTCCTGAAAGATCTGCCGAATCTCCTCAGGTGACCTACATCCGGCTTTACGGCACCGAAAACTGCCCATAAAAGACCGCTCGCCGCCGGACGCATCCGGCTCTTACTGATGCATGTCGTAGCCCCAAAACCGCTAAGCAGTCTTGGGCGACATGCATTTCACCACCCGCGCTCGTTTGCGGGACTGGATAGGAGAATCTTATGTTGAATTCCGTTTCCCTGACATTTCCCGATGGTTCCGTTCGCGATTACGACGCGGCGATGACCGGCGCCGGCCTGGCGGAATCGATCTCGAAGTCGCTGGCCAAGAAGGCCGTTGCCTATTCGATCGACGGCACGCTGCGCGATCTTTCCGACCCGATCGGCAAGTCCGGCAAGGTCGAGATCATCACCCGCGAGGACCCGCGTGCGCTGGAGCTCATCCGCCACGATGCAGCCCATGTGCTGGCCGAAGCCGTGCAGGAACTTTGGCCGGGAACGCAGGTGACCATCGGGCCGGTGATCGAAAACGGGTTCTACTACGATTTTGCCCGCAACGAGCCGTTCACGCCCGACGATTTCCCGGTGATCGAGAAGAAGATGCGCGAGATCATTGCGCGCAACAAGCCGTTCACCAAAGAGGTCTGGTCGCGCGAAAAGGCGAAAAGGATCTTTGCCGACAAGGGCGAGCGCTACAAGCTCGAGTTGATCGACGCCATCCCCGAGGATCAGGACCTCAAGATCTATGCACAGGGCGACTGGTTCGATCTTTGCCGCGGCCCGCATATGGCCTCGACTGGCCAGATCGGCAACGCCTTCAAGCTGATGAAGGTCGCCGGCGCCTATTGGCGCGGCGACAGCAACAACCCGATGCTGACCCGCATCTACGGCACGGCCTGGGCCGACCAGGCCCAGCTCGATGCCTATCAGACGATGCTCGAGGAAGCCGAGAAGCGCGATCACAGGAAGCTCGGCCGCGAGATGGACCTGTTCCACTTCCAGGAGGAGGGCCCTGGCGTCGTCTTCTGGCACGCCAAGGGCTGGAGGATGTTCCAGAACCTGGTCAACTACATGCGCCGCCGCCTCGACGAGCAGGGCTACCAGGAAGTCAACGCGCCGCAAGTGCTCGACAAGAGCCTGTGGGAGACGTCAGGCCACTGGGGCTGGTACCGGGACAACATGTTCAAGGTGACGGTTGCTGGCGACGACACCGACGACGACCGGGTGTTTGCGCTGAAGCCGATGAACTGCCCCGGTCACGTCCAAATCTTCAAGCACGGGCTGAAATCCTACCGCGATCTGCCGGTAAAACTTGCGGAATTCGGCAATGTGCATCGCTATGAGCCGTCCGGCGCGCTGCACGGGCTGATGCGCGTGCGCGGCTTTACCCAGGACGATGCGCACATCTTCTGCACCGAGGAACAGCTCGCCGACGAGTGCATCAAGATCAACGATCTGATCCTCTCGACCTATGCCGATTTCGGCTTCGACGAAATCACCGTCAAGCTGGCGACCCGCCCCGAAAAACGGGTCGGCACCGACGCGATGTGGGATCATGCCGAGGGCGTGCTGCAGGACGTGCTCGACAAGATCGCCGCGCGGTCGGGCAACCGGATCAAGACGGGCGTCAATCCGGGTGAGGGCACGTTCTACGGGCCGAAGTTCGAATATGTGCTGAAGGACGCCATCGGCCGCGACTGGCAATGCGGCACCACGCAGGTTGATTTCAACCTGCCGGAACGGTTCGGCGCCTTCTACATCGGCTCGGATTCGGAAAAGAAGCAGCCGGTGATGGTGCATCGCGCCATCTGCGGCTCGATGGAGCGTTTTCTCGGCATCCTGATCGAGAATTATTCCGGCCATTTCCCGCTCTGGTTCGCGCCGCTGCAGGTGGTGGTGGCGACGATCACTTCCGATGCCGACGATTACGCGCGAAAGGTCGTCGCGCAGCTGAAGGCGGCGGGGCTGATCGCCGAAGCCGATCTGCGCAACGAGAAGATCAACTACAAGGTCCGCGAGCATTCGCTGGCCAAGGTGCCGGTCATCCTCGTCTGCGGCAAGCGCGAGGCCGAGGAAGAAACGGTCAATATCCGTCGTCTCGGGTCGCGCGACCAGGAATCACTCGGCCTCGCAGCCGCCGTGAAGCTGCTTGCCGATGAGGCGGTGACACCCGACCGCAAGCGCCGCGCGGCCTGAACCAGCCGACCAGCAACGAATGGCGGTGGAGCGATCCACCGCCATTTTCATATGCCTGTCACGCCGCGAGCCTATCCGGCAAAATCGATCGACGTGCGCATCGGCGACGTGCTGGAGTGGGACGAACTGGAAGCCGCTGCGCGACCACAAGATCTTGCTCGACCGCCTTCACCGCTGCGTCTTCGACCTGCCTTCGGCCGTACCGCGTGGCCGCGCGCAGTTGCTGGCGCGACGCATGCGCAAAGCAGCCTAGAGGGGCGCGCCTCAGTCGGCGCCTTCCTCGGAATCGATGGCCGAAGCCTCGGTGGCCAGAACCTCGATGTCCTGGTTGTGCCCAGCCACCACCGTAAAATCCTTCTGGTAGATGCGGTCGCGGTTCTTGGCGATGATGGTGTAGTCGCCCTCGGCCAGCACCATCGAGGCAAAGGCGCCGACGGTTTCCTTGATCGGATCGCCGGATTCGTTGAGCAGGGACCAGGAGGTGTCGGCGATCGCCTCGCCGCCTGGTTCGCGCACCAGCTTCATGGTCATCTCGGCGGCACGGTGCTCGACGGTCGCTTCGGTCAGCTTGCCGGCCTCGACGCGGATGTCGGAGCGGATGACCGCGTTCACCGCGCCATAGGTCGACACGACGTGGTAGGTGCCGGCATTGAGCCGCACGACGCTGTTCGGCTCGACATCGGGTATGATCAGGGCGCGATCGCCATCGGCCGCGGCGTGGCTCTCATAGATCGAGAAGCGCAGCTTCTTCGGCGGTATGCGTACCCCGCCGGACAGCACGGCATCGAGCTTGAGGCCACCGGCATCGAGCACGAGGCTCTCGCGCTTGGCTTCCTTGCCGACGGTGATGCGCTTGGTGGCGCCGGCCCGCCCGTAGGAGGCGTGGACCAGATACGAACCCGGCTCGAGCTGGAATATGGCGGTGCCGCCATGAGCGGAGGCGACCATCGGCAGCTTGCCGTCGCTGGCCGATTCGGGCTTGAAGACGCGCCAGACTATGCCGCGCGTGATGTCGGCGCCCTTGTCGGTCAATTGCGCCGACAGCGTGATCGCCCCGCTGCTGCCCAATGCCAGCGATGTCTCGCTTTTCGGAGGCGCATAGCCCGAAATTCCGGGAAGCTTCAGCTCGCCGAGGCCGTCCACATCCTGGGCGACGGCAAGCGAAACCGGCACCATCAACAGTGCGGCAGCGAGCCATATCAGGAAAAGACGCAATGTCCCCTCAAACATGCCTTGCGTTGAAGCCCAAGGCGGTGGCAATTTCAAGGCTTAAGAGTCCGGTCGGCTTCTGCTACAGGGCTCTTTGTCCGGCGCGCCGCGCCAATGCCCAAGCCGCCCGATGTCCCGATGGTGCGCTTCAGCTCAAATTCCAGGAGACTTGCGCCCATGGCGTCGCCGATCATCGATCTTCTGCTGACCCGAAATTCCGCGCCGATCCCGGATTTGAAAGAACCGGCACCGGGCGATGCGGAGATCGCGACGATGATCGCCGCCGCCTCGCGGGTGCCGGACCATGGCCGGCTGGAGCCTTGGCGTTTCATCCTTTATCGCGGCGAGGCCCGCATCGAGATCGGCAAGAAGCTGGCAGAACTTGCCGAACAGCGCGAAGGGCCGCTGCCGGAAGGCCGGCGCAACCAGGAATTGGCGCGCTTTTCGCGGGCGCCGCTGGTCATCGGCGTGATTTCTATCCCCAGGGAAAATCCAAAGATCCCGCAATGGGAGATGTTCCTGTCCGGCGGCATGGCGGCGATGAACCTGATGCTTGCCGCCAATGCGCTGGGCTACGGCACCAACATGATCAGCAACTGGTATTCCGACGTGCCCGAGGGCAGGGCGATCCTCGGCCTGGCGCCGCATGAGCGGGTCGTCGGCTTCGTCCATATCGGCTCCTACCAGGGGCCAGCGCCGGAACGACCGCGGCCCGATCCGGCAAAGCTCTATGCCGACTATTCGGGGCCGTGGGTGGGATAATTTTCGCGCGGAACAGACCCTAAGCGTCAAGCCCCGCTGCCTTGGCTCGCGCCAGGAGCCGTTCGGCGAGCTTGAGATGCGGCCGATCGTACATCTTGCCATCCATGCCAACGACGCCGGGATTTCCTGCCGCCTCGAACGCCTCGACGATCGCCAGGGCGCTTTTCACCGCTTGCGCCGAAGGCGTGAAGGCGGCGTTGATGACCGGCACCTGCGCCGGATGGATCGCCATCTTGCCGGTGAAACCGTCGCGCTCGGCCTCGGCGCATTCGGCCTCGAAGCCGGCCATGTCGCGAAAATCCGGAAAGACGGTGTCGATTGCCGCGACTTCCGCGGCACTTGCGGCAAGCATGGTCATGGTGCGGGCGAGGCGGAACACATCCGTGTAGCGGCCATTCGCGTCGCGCGTCGCGCGCGCGCCAATCGCCGCCGACAAATCTTCCGCGCCCCAGGTGACGCCGACAAGCCGCGCGCTTGCACGGGCGTAGGTCGCTGCGGCCAAGACGCCTGCGGCCGTTTCTGTGATGATCGGCAGGATCCTTATCGCTCCATCCGGCAGGCCGCCTTCGGCTTCGTGCACCCTGAGCTTGGCCGAGAGATGCTGGACATCCAGTCCGCTGTTCGACTTAGGCAGCATGATGCCGTCTGGTTTCACCGGCACGAGCGCCGCCAGATCGTCGTCGGTCAGTCCGGTCGAAAGATCGTTGACGCGAACATAGATCGCGGAGCTGGTCCGGTGCCTGTGCTCGGCGATAAAACGCGCCGCTGTGTCGCGCGCCAGACCTTTGTTCTGCGCGGCAATCGAATCCTCGAGGTCGACGATGACCACGTCGGCGCCTACGCCAAAGCCCTTCTCCAGCTTCTTTTCCGAATCGCCGGGAACGAAGAGCAGAGAACGCATCGGCTATGCCTTTTTCATCATCATGGCTTGCCTCGTGCATTTGGCAACCAGCACATCGTTCTGGTTATAGGCGCGGTGCTCGAACTCGACGATACCGCGGTCCGGTTTCGACCTGGAATCGCGCACCGAAACCACCGTGGTCTCGACGCGAATGGTGTCGCCATGGAAGACGGGGTGCGGAAACACTGTCTCCTTCATGCCGAGATTGGCGATGGTGGTGCCGACGGTGATGTCGTTGACCGAGATGCCGATCATCAGGCCCAGCGTGAACAGCGAATTGACCAGCGGTTTGCCCCATTCGCTCTTCGCCGCGAAGTCGAAATCGATGTGCAGCGGCTGCGGGTTCAACGTCATCACCGAAAACAGCATGTTGTCGCTTTCGGTCACGGTCTTGCGCAGCGTGTGCTTGAACACATGGCCGACAACGAACTCCTCAAGGTAAAGTCCGGCCATTGTCGATCTCCTCCGCTGCTTAAGGGTTGATAGGCGTTGCATACCGGGCTCGCAAGCCAGTTAACGAACATGGTGAACCGTTCGTAAACCATTTGTGCCTACGGTCTCCACCAGGGTCAGAAGCGTTCTGGCAAGGGGCGTAAGCAGGCGACATGGTCGTTTCGCATTTCCTGAAATGGATCCATACGGCGAAGGTGTCGGAGCGTGCTGCGGCGGCAAGCGCGCTGGCTCGCGCCTATGTCGACTCGGAGCTGCCTTTCGAGGACCGCTGCGCTGCCGAGGCGGCGCTAACGTTGCTGCTCGATGACGTATCGTCGAAGGTGCGGCTGGCGATCGCCGACGCGCTTTCCATGAGCCATCATGCGCCGCCGCAGATCGTCAGCGCGCTGGCGTCGGACCAGCCCGAGGTGGCCGCGTTGGTATTGGCGCGGTCGCCGCTGCTCACCGATGCCGACCTGATCGATCGGGTTGCCGGCGGCCAGAAAGCGACGCAGAAGGTGATCGCCGACCGGCCACGCGTCTCGATGTCGGTTGCGGCGGCGATCGCCGAGATCGGCGAGCCGGAAGCCTGCGCCACGCTGCTCGCCAACAGCGGCGCCGATATCGCATCGATCAGCTTTCGGCGCATGGCCGAGCGGCACGGCCATCTGCCTCTGGTGCGCGAAGCGCTGATTGCCGACGCGCGCCTGCCCGCCGATTGCCGGCATTTGCTGCTGGTCAAAGTGGGCGAGACGCTCAAGGGCTCGCCGCTGGTGCTGGCGCTGATGGGCGCCGCCAGGGCCGAGCGCGTTACGCGCGATGCTTGCGTCAAGGCTTCCGTGACACTGATCGAAGGCACGCGTGCAGAGGAACATACCGCACTTGTCGAACATCTGCGCCTGCGCGGCGACCTGACCGCAAGCTTCGTCATCCGCACCATCGCGCACGGCAAGGTCGACTTCTTTGGCTCGGCGCTGGTCGCGCTCAGCCAACAGTCCGAACAACGGGTGAGAGCACTGCTGGCCGGCGGGCATGACATAGCGTTGCAGGCACTGTTCCGCAGCGCCGGGCTTGCCGCCGCCACCCACGCCATCATCCTGCGCGCGCTGAAGGTCTGGCGCGAGGTCGCCAATGGCAAACGCCTCGCCGGCGTCCAGGAAGTCAGTTGGCTGATGCTGAAGGAATTGGGCGGACAGTCCGCCGAAGGCGATCTCGCCGGGCTGGTCAAATCGATCCATCTCGACGCGCTGCGCGAGAACGCACGCGGGCACGCGCTGGCGATCGCTGCTGCCTAAACCCGGTCTTTCGCGAAAAAGTCCGGAAAATCCTCAATCGCGGCGGCGATGATGCGCAGCGAGGCGGCGGTCTGCAGCATTTCGGCTGCGACGCTGCGCTCCGCGATGCCTGCTGCATACTGCCTGGCGACTGCGACGGTCGCCGTCTGCGGCTCGCCGGGCCGTCTGAACAGCAGCTCGCGTGCCAGACCGCGCAGGAAATTGGCGATGGAAAGAGCTGTTTCAGGCGGGATCGCGGAACTTTGCTGTGCGTTGCGCAGCCGTAGGATTTCGAGGCCGACGGTAACCGCAGCTATGCCGCCGCCGAGAACCGCGTCGCCTTTCTTGCCGGCGTTCTGCAGCAGTGGCATCAACTGGTTGATCCGGTCGTAGGCAAGGCTTTCGAAGGCCGATCGCCGCGGCAGGCGGTCGTGCAGGCAAAGGCGTGCAAGATCTTCGCGCATGGCTTGCAGGATGCGGTTGACGGTGACCCAGGGGTCGGCGGGCAGCACGATGGCGAAGACGCCGATCGCCAGAAGAATGCCGACCAGGACCGATGCCGAATTGGCGAAGAACGGAAATGGATCGTAGGTCATCGCCTGATGTGGGCTGAGGAAGGCGAGGAAATTGATGGCAAAGGCCGTTGCCACGCCGACATAGCGCGGATTGGCCATGGCCAGTGCCGCTGGCACCAGGATCGGCACGACAAAGACCATGAACCATCCGAAGCCTGGCAAAGCCGGAAGCGCCAACTGGCCGATGAGAAACGCAAAGGGCAGGGCGAGCAACGTGCCCTCGAAGAAGTTCCATGCCGACCGGATCGGATCGGGGCGAGCGGCGAACAGGCTGGAGACGACGGCGACCAGAATGACCGTGCCGGTCGCGTCCGACCATTTCGTCGCCAGCCAGAAGCCGGCGACCAGGAGCGTGGCGATTGCTGCGCGCACGGCATTGCGCGATGCCGCACGGTAATCGCGGTGCACCACCAGCGCTGGCTGCCGCCGTTCGCGACTGGCACGAGACGGGGGAGAGCGGAGTGCATCCAGGCCGCGCAGCACTTGCTGCATTGCCTCGGCGAAGTCGGCGGCAATGGTTAGGCGGGTGACAGTGCCAGCCCAGTCAATGTCTTGCCCGGCCGCGATGTCAGGCATCTGCCGTGCCTTGCCGGCGATTGCGTCGAGCCGCGCCACCCAGGGCGCCGTATCGTCCAGCGCGCCCGGCTTGGCTACCAGTTCGCCGACAACGGCCTGCAACTCGGCGCGAACGGGGATGAGGGCTGCATTCTTCGGCGCGGCGTGGGCATGCAGCGCACGCGCCGCTGACAGGGCCGACAGAAGCTGGCCGATGGTACGCCGGACCGGATAGGCGCGGGTGGCGAGGCTCGGCCCCTCCAGCCTTGCGTAGGTGCGCATCTCGCCGAGCGTCTGGACGTCGCCGATCAGCTTGCGGTGCAGCCCGGCAAGCTTTTCCGCATCACCGCCGGAAAAAGCGCCGTCCGCATAGGCCGCCAGGTCGAGAATGCTGCGTTTCAGTCTTGAGATGATGGCGTCGGCGGCCAGTTTCGGCAGGATCAGCCGGCTGGTCAGCGCAGCGCAGACGATACCAAGCACGATTTCCGCGCAGCGCGCCACGGCGAGATCGATGACGAGGTGCGGCTGGCCGAAAGCCGGCAGGCCGATGATCATCGCGGTGTAGCCGGCAAGCGCCGCGCCATAGGCTTCCGGATTGCGTAGCAGCGACGAGACCAGCGAGCAGATGCCGATCCAGACGGCAAGAACTGCAACCAGCAACCACGGGTTGGCATCGAAAACAGTGGTAATGCCGATCGCCGCCAGCGCGCCGGCAAGCGTGCCGAGGAGACGATAAAACCCCTTCGCCAGCACCATGCCGGCGACCGGCTGTGCGACGATGAACACCGTCATCATCGCCCATTGCGGGTGGTCGAGCTTCAGCGCATAGGCGGCCAAAATTGCGATGAGGCCGGCCGAGACGGTGCGCAGGGCAAAGATCCAGTCCGAGCGCGTCGGCCGCGTCAGGCCAGCGATCCGCGTGCCGATATCGTCCTTCAGCCGCGCCCAGGTCAAGTGCTCGTCTCCAGCTCAGAAGGCCAAGCTAGCGGCGGGAGCTCAGATATCCAGCACTTCCGTCTCGGCGAATTCCGCGCGTTCCTGGATGAACCGGAAACGTGCCTCGGGCTTGGTCCCCATCAATGCGTCGACCGCATCCTTGGTCGCCGCCTCGGCATCGATAACGTCGACCCGCAGCAGCGTGCGCTTTTTCGGGTCCATGGTGGTTTCCTTGAGCTGGGCGGCCATCATTTCGCCCAGCCCCTTGAAGCGGCCGATTTCGACCTTGCCGCGCCCCGTGAATTCGGTGCGCAGGAGTTCGTCCTTGTGCGCATCGTTGCGGGCATAGGCGACCTTGCCGCCTTGCCGGATCGAATACAGCGGCGGCACCGCCAGATAGAGATGGCCGCCGCGGACCAGGCTTGGCATCTCCTGGTAGAAGAAGGTGATCAGCAGCGAAGCGATATGGGCGCCGTCGACGTCGGCATCGGTCATGATGATGACCCGGTCGTAACGCAGGTCCTCGTCGCGATATCTCGAGCGCGTGCCGCAGCCAAGCGCCTGGATGAGGTCGGATATCTGCTGGTTGGCGGCAAGCTTGTCGTTGCCGGCGCTGGCGACGTTGAGGATCTTGCCGCGCAGGGGCAGCACCGCCTGGCTGGCGCGGTCGCGCGCCTGCTTTGCCGAACCGCCGGCCGAATCGCCCTCGACGATGAACAGCTCGGCACCGGCGGCGGCATTCTGCGTGCAGTCGGCGAGCTTGCCGGGCAGGCGCAGCTTGCGCACCGCACTCTTGCGCGACACTTCCTTTTCCTGGCGGCGGCGCACCCGCTCGTCGGCGCGCGCGATCACCCATTCGAGCAGTTTCGAAGCCTCCTGCGGATTGTCGGCCAGCCAGTGATCGAACGGATCGCGGATGGCGCTTTCGACGATGCGGATCGCCTCGATCGTCGCCAACCTGTCCTTGGTCTGGCCGACGAATTCCGGTTCGCGGATGAACACCGACAGCATGCCCGCCGCCGAGATCATCACATCCTCGGAAGTGACGATCGAGGCGCGCTTGTTGCCGACCAGGTCGGCATAAGCGCGCAAGCCGCGCGTCAGGACGTTGCGGAAGCCGGCCTCATGCGTGCCGCCTTCGGCGGTCGGAATGGTGTTGCAATAGGAATTGATAAAACCGTCGCCGCCGAACCAGGTTACCGCCCATTCGAGCGAACCGTGGCCGCCCTGCTTCTCGCTCTTACCGGCAAACATTTCACGGGTGACCTGGAATTCGTCGCCGAGCGAGGCTTTCAGATAATCCTTGAGGCCGCCCGGAAAATGGAATTCTGCCTTGGCCGGCGTCGTGTCCTTTTCCTTGATCAGCGACGGATCGCAGGTCCAGCGGATTTCGACACCGCCGAACAGATAGGCCTTTGACCGCGCCATGCGGTAGAGCCGCGCCGGCTCGAAAGCAGCACCCTTGCCGAAAATCTGCTCGTCTGGATGGAAGCGGATCTTCGTGCCGCGGCGGTTGTGCACCTCGCCGAGCTGCTCCAGGCCGGTCACCGGAACGCCTCGCGAGAAGCGCTGGCGATACAGCTTGCGCCCAATCGCGACCTCGACCTCGAGATGGTCGGACAGCGCGTTGACCACGGAAACGCCTACACCGTGCAGGCCGCCGGACGTCTCGTAAACCTTGCTGTCGAACTTGCCGCCTGAATGCAGCGTCGTCATGATGAGTTCAAGCGCCGGCTTCTTGAATTTCGGGTGCGGATCGACCGGAATGCCGCGGCCGTTGTCGGTTACGGACAGGTATCCGTCTGCGGAAAGCTCGACATCGATGAAGGTCGCATGGCCGGCGACCGCCTCGTCCATCGAATTGTCGATGACCTCGGCAAACAGATGATGCATCGCCTTGTCGTCGGTGCCGCCAATGTACATGCCCGGGCGGCGGCGCACCGGCTCCAGCCCCTCCAGCACTTCGATATCGGCGGCACTGTAGCTCTCGCTGGCGTCGCGGGGCGCCGGCCGCTTCGCCGCCTGCACAAGCGGATCGGCCGGTCGCGCGGCGGCGCGAGCCGGCTGCGGCTGCTTGTCCAATTTGGCGAAAAGATCGTTATTGTCGTCCATGCCGATCCTGGATTCCGATGCTGCGAATCACCACCCGATACTGCCACGCTTTTCGCGGGCAGGCGACGGAGGTTCCTGTTACGTTCGAGGATAGAGCCTCTTACTGCAAAACCATTCGACAGCCAAGCGGCGGAAATGGGGTCGAAGCTTGGGGCATCGACGCTTTGTAAACCTTGTCCGAAGGTTACGCCGCAAGGTTGGCTGAAAAACGATATCCGCGAACTGTCGCTGACCTAGAATGCAGTGGAACCCTCAAGAGGCTGTCGCTTAAGCATGTTGGATTACAGTTCGCTTCTGCTCGCGGCGGCGCTGTCGGGCACGTGCCTTAGCATCACCATGTTTGCGATCTGGTTCAGCGCGCCACAGGCACGCTTTGTGCTGACGGTGGCCTGCGGCATTCTCGTGCTCGTCGCACATGTCGTGTTGTTTTGGCATTACGCAAGAGATCCAAGCCCCTGGCTTTGCCAGATCGTGCTTGCGCTTCTCAGCCTCGGTTTCCTGATTATCTGCCTGTCGGCCATGCAATATCTCGGCATAGGCGACTACAGGCGCGCCATCTTGCCGACCTTGGTTGCGATGGCTGTTTGCACAGGCGCGACGTATCTCGGATTTGATGGTGTCGGCTTTATTGTCACCTACGCAACGGTAACGGCGCTGCTCTCGCTCATCGGAGCGATGTTCTGGATTGAGGGTGGTCACGATCGCCGGATATTGCTGGTCGTCTCGTTCCTGAGCGGCGTCTGTGCGCTGTCGTTCGGACTTTGCGGCGCGGTCCTGCTGGTCACGGGCCAATGGGTGCTGGGTGTTGCGCCCGACAATTGGGCCGAGCGGGTGAATTCCGTCGTGGCCGTCGCCTGCATGACCGGGCTCGGCGCATTGACGCTCTCCCTGCACCATTTGCAGGCGCAGATCGAATTGAAGGCCGAGACGATGACCGATCCATTGACCGGGCTGATGAATCGGCGGGCGTTGACGGCACTCTACGGCGAGCGGGTCTTCGGTCCGTTCATGTCCGTTGCCATGTTCGACCTTGACCATTTCAAGAGGACGAACGACGTATTTGGTCACCCGGTCGGCGACCAGGTTCTGTGCCGCTTTGCCGCCGTCATCAGGAAATACGCCCGGACCGGCGTCGACGCCTTCCGGTTGGGCGGCGAGGAATTCGTGCTCGTCATGTCGCGGATGACGGAAGAGAAGGCCTATGACATTGCGAGCAAGATCAGCGTCGCCTTCGGCACGGAAGTCGTGGCCACCCAACTCGGTCCGTTGCGAAGCACAGTCAGCGGCGGCATCGGCTTTGGCGGAACAAACGGCACCGGTCTCGACGATGTGCTGGCCGAAGCCGACGCAGCACTCTATGCGGCAAAGCGCGCCGGGCGAAATCGCGTCGTCGTCCGGGACCGGGCGAGCAAGGCCGACGGGCCGGCCTTGCGTTCTGCCTGATTGAGGTTTCTATCTTCTTGTTAGACCCATGATCTTGTCCGAAAACCGGATTCCACTTTTCGGGATCATGATCTATTCCGCCGCACCCAGATATTCCGACAGCGGCGGGCAGGAGCAGACAAGGTTGCGGTCGCCGGCGACATTGTCGATGCGTGACACCGGCGGCCAGTATTTTGCCGCCGTGTCGGCATCGCCGGCGGGGTAGGCCGCCTCCAGGCGCGAATAGGGATGGGTCCACTGGCCGGCCAACGCCTCGGCGGCGGTGTGCGGCGCATTGACTAGAGGATTGTCGCCCAACGGCCATTCGCCCTTCGCCACCTTGGCTGCCTCGCCGGCTATGGCGATCATCGCCTCGCAGAAGCGATCCAGCTCGCGCTTGGGCTCGGACTCGGTCGGCTCCACCATCAGTGTGCCGGCCACCGGGAACGACATGGTCGGTGCATGGAAACCATAGTCGATCAGCCGCTTGGCGATATCGTCGACGCTGATGCCGGCGCTGTCTTTGAGCACGCGGGTGTCGAGGATGCATTCATGCGCAACGCGTCCGTTGCGCCCTTTGTAAAGCAGGGGGAAATGCTCGCCGAGCCGCGTCGCCACATAGTTGGCGGAGATGATCGCCGTCTCGGTCGCCTGCTTCAGGCCGGAAGCGCCCATCATGCGGATATACATCCAGGTGATCGGCAGGATGGAGGCACTGCCGAACGGTGCCGCCGCCACGGCATGGGCCGAGCCTTCGGTGATGTGGCCGGGCAGATATGGCTTCAGGTGCGCCTTGACGCCGATCGGGCCGACACCGGGGCCGCCGCCGCCATGCGGGATGCAGAAGGTCTTGTGCAGGTTCATGTGGCAGACATCGGCGCCGATATCGCCGGGACGGGCGAGGCCGACCAGCGCGTTGAGGTTGGCGCCGTCGAAATAGACCTGGCCGCCATGGCTGTGGACCAGCGCACAGAGATCGCGCGCGCCTTCCTCGAAGACGCCATGCGTCGAAGGGTAGGTGAACATCAGCGCCGCGAGATTGTGCGCATGCTCGGCCGCCTTGGCCTGCAGGTCTTCCATGTCGATATTGCCGTCCTCGGTGCAGCGCACGACGACAACGCTCATGCCGGCCATGGCCGCGCTTGCCGGATTGGTGCCATGCGCCGAGGACGGAATCAGGCAGACGGTGCGATGGCCTTCGCCGCGTGAGCGGTGGTAGCCGCGAATGGCGAGCAGGCCGGCATATTCGCCCTGGCTGCCGGCGTTGGGCTGCAGGGTCACCGCGTCGAAGCCGGTGATCTCCGCCAGCCAGCCTTCCAGCTCGTCGATCATGGCGCGATAGCCTGTCGAATGGTCAGCCGGGGCGAAGGGATGCAGGTTGGCGACATCAGGCCAGCTCACCGGCATCATTTCGGCGGCGGCGTTGAGCTTCATGGTGCAGGAACCGAGCGGGATCATGGCGCGGTCAAGCGCCAGGTCCTTGTCGGACAGCCGGCGCAGGAAGCGCATCATGTCGGTTTCCGAGTGGTTTTCGCGGAAGACGGGCTGGGTGAGAAACTCGTTGCCGCGCGGTTTTCCTGGCATGGAACTGCTGGCGGCAACGCCGGCCTTGGCGCCGAAAAGTGCTGCGATCGCCTCCAGATCGGCTTCGGTGGAGGTCTCGTCGAAGCTGATGCCGACATGGTCGGCGTCGATGACGCGCAGCAGTCGGCTGGTCTTTTCTGCGGCGGCGGCAATCGCGCCGGCTCTGCCCTTCACTTCCACGGTCACAGTGTCGAAGCGGCTGTCGCCGAGCACCGAAACGCCCGCTGCCTTGAGGCCGGCAGCCAGGCGGTTGGCCAGCGTGTGGACGCGGCCGGCAATCGCCTGCAGCCCGGCAGGGCCATGCCAGATCGCGTAGGCCGTCGCCATATTGGCGAGCAGCGCCTGTGCGGTGCAGATGTTGGACGTCGCCTTGTCGCGGCGGATATGCTGCTCGCGTGTCTGCAAAGCGAGGCGATAACCGGGACGGCCCTTGCTATCCGTCGACTGGCCAACGAGCCGGCCGGGCATCAGCCGCGTCAGCCTGTCGGAGACGGCGCAATAGGCGGCGTGCGGCCCGCCAAAGCCCATCGGCACGCCAAAACGCTGCATCGGGCCGACGGCGATGTCGGCGCCAAGCCTGGCCGGCGCATCGGTCAGCGTCAGGCCAAGCGGGTCGGCGATGAAGACGACCAGCGCGCCGGCAGCACGGGCCCTGTCGATCGCTACCTTGTGGTCGCCGTAGACGCCGAATGTATCGGGCCAGGAGACCAGCAGGGCGGCGGTGTTGTCGTCGATCACCTCGCCGTCGACCTCGATGCCGAGCGGCTCGGCGCGGGTGCGCACGACGTCCAGCGTCTGTGGGTGCGGCGTGCCGGCCAGTGCCACCTTGGTGCGCTTGTCGCGATGATGGCGCAGCGCAATGCCGACAGCTTCGGCCACCGCCGTCGCCTCGTCGAGCAGCGAGGCCGACGCCACCGGCAGGCCGGTCAGTTCTGTCACCAGCGTCTGGAAGTTGAACAGCATTTCCAGCCGGCCCTGGCTGATCTCGGCTTGGTAAGGCGTGTAAGCCGTATACCAGGCCGGGTTCTCGAACAGGTTGCGCTGGATCACCGGCGGCACGTGGACGCCATGATACCCGGCACCGATGAAGCTCTTCAGCACCGTGTTCTTTGCCATCGTCGCCGCGAGCTCGGTCAGCGCTTCCGCTTCGCTTGCGGGGGCGGGCAGGGCCAGCGGCCGGTCGAGCCGGATCGACTTCGGCACTGCCTGACTGATCAGGGTCTCGACCGAAGGAACGCCGATCGTCGCCAGCATGGCTCTGACGTCATGGAGGCCCGGGCCGATATGGCGAGCCGAGAAGGGGTAGGGTGCTGCGGTCATCTTCCTGGTCCTGCTATCAACCAATATGGGCTTTGTAAGCGGCTTCATCGAGGAGTCCGTCGAGCTGGCTTTCATTGGCCAGCTTCATCTTCCACAACCACCCGTCGCTGGTTGCTGCCGAATTGACGAGTGAAGGATCCGATGACAGCGAGGTGTTGGCCTCGGTGATCTCGCCGTCGACGGGCGCGTAGACATCCGATGCGGCCTTGACCGATTCGACCACCACGGCGGTGTCGCCCTTGGCCAGCTTCCTCCCCGGCTCCGGCAGTTCGACGAAGACGAGATCGCCGAGCTGCTGCTGCGCGTAATCGGTGATGCCGACCGTGGCGATGCCGCCCTCGACGCGCAGCCATTCGTGATCTTCGGTGAAATAGGTCTTTGCCATTGAAATCATCCTTTGCGATAGCGATGGGGCGTGAAGGGCAAGAGGTGGATGTCGACCGGGATTTTCGTCCCGCGGACATCGGCGAACAGTTTTGCGCCGGATTTGGCAAGCGGCGTCTGGACGTAGCCCATGGCGACCGGATGACCGGCCGAGGGGCCGAAGCCGCCTGAGGTGACATGGCCGGCAGGGTTGCCGTCAGCATCGAAAAGGGCAGCACCGGCGCGCACCGGCTGGCGGCCTTCCGGCTTCAGGCCGACACGTTTTTGCGCCGGACCGCGCTCCAGGATGGCGCGCAGCGCATCGGCGCCGATGAAGGCGCCAGAGGCGCGAACCTCCTTGGGGATGGCCCACATCAGCCCGGCGCTGGCCGGATCGATCTCCGGCGTGATGTCCAGCCCGTGCAGGCACAGTCCGGCTTCGAGCCGCAGGCTGTCGCGGGCGGCAAGGCCGACCCACATCACCCGCTCGTCCTCGAGCAGCCTGGCGACGAGGTTTCTTGCATCCGCTTCCGGCAGGCCGATCTCGAAGCCGTCTTCGCCGGTATAGCCGGACCGGCTCATGAACCATTTTTCGCGCGGTTCGATGCCGTGCATGAACACCAGCGAACCGGTCTCGATGCCGGCGCGGGAAAGGGCAGCCCACGCCTCGGGGCCCTGTATGGCCAAGAAGACGCGGTCGAGCGCATCCACTTTTACATCGAAATCGCCCTCTGCACCGAAATTTTTGGCCAGTGCGCGCAGATGCTTTTCGTCGGCGGCGGCGTTGCCGGCATTGGCGACCATCATGAAGCGCTCGGCGCCGAGCCTGGTTACGATCAGATCGTCCAGAATGCCGGCCGCCTCATTGAGGAAGAACGTGTATTTGGACTGGGAAATCTCAAGCGCGCCGGCATCGAACGGGCAGGCGCGGTTCAGAAGCGGTGCTGCGCCCAGGCCGCTGATTTCGAACAGCTTCATGTGCGAGATGTCGAACAGGCCGGCATGCTCGCGGCTGTGCAGGTGCTCCTTCATCACGCCGGCCGGATAGGTCAGCGGCATCGACCAGCCGGCGAAGGCGCCGAAACGCGCACCGGCTGCCATGTGCAGATCTTCGAGGGGAAGGTGTTTGGTGTCGTCGCCCGTCATGTCATCTCCAGAGTCGCACGCAAGCGGCCGCGAATGGCGACCAGTCCGTGCCCCTCTGTCTGAAGCCTGAGAGACTCGCGCCCCGTAACTCTGTCGGCAGCGCTTACACCTTCGGCGCGGGGGCAAGCCCCGACTTTCCAGAGTGTCTTTCCCGTCTACGGTTCTTTTGCCTGAGAGATTTCGGGCGATTTCCCCTTCGGCGGCAGCTCTCGCTGCTCTCTCCCGCAAACAGGTAGGACTCGGTCAAGAGCCCTCGACTCGTCATCCATAGCCCGTGGACGACACCTTGTCACCTGCCGGCGACATTTTTACTGGCAAGTCTTCCGCGGGCCTTCTTTACAGGCAAGCCTTCGCTAACCACGCCGCTTGCCGGTTTCTCAAGACCTTGTCGATATACCGCATAAGGGCCGGCAATTACCGGCAGCGGGCGGGGAAGACAATGGGCGAATTGATCATGAGCGCGCCGGTGGCCGGGCTGACCTCGAAAAATCGGATCACGGCGGAAGACGTGGTCATGCTGCGCGGCGAAGTGTTCGGCGACGGCGTAGTAACGCGCGGCGAGGCCGAGGCGCTGTTTGCGCTCGACGCGACGGCGAGGGACAAATGCGCGGAATGGCTCGAGTTTTTCGTCGAGGCCGTCACCGATTTCATCGTCCACCAGGAAAAGCCGGCGGGCTATGTTTCGCAGGACAATGCCGACTGGCTGATCCGGACGATTTCGCGCGACGGCATGGTCGACAGCCAGACCGAACTCGAGCTGCTGGTGCATGTGCTGGAAGTTGCCAAATCATCGCCGAGCAAGCTTTCCAGCTATGCGCTGGAGCAGGTCGCTCATGCGGTTGTGGACGGCAAGGGGCCGCTGATGACCGGCGGCAGGCTTATCCCTGGGTCGATTGCCAAGGCTGAGGTCGAGCTGTTGCGCCGCATCCTTTACGCCTACGGCGGCGATGGCAACATCGCCATCAGCCGCGCCGAGGCCGAGGTGCTGTTCGAGATCAACGAGCGGACAGCGGCGGGCGACAACGATCCGTCCTGGAACGATCTGTTCGTCAAGGCGATCGCCAATTTCGTCATGTGTTCGGCCGGCTACGAACCGCCGGTGCGCGACGTGGCGCTGCGCCGGGATGCTTTTTTCGAACAGGCCGATCCGGAGATCGGCGGGTTCTTCAGCCGCATGGTGTCGGGTGGCCTGTCCGGCATTATGGAGGCCTATCTCTCACCGGGCGACGTCGAGGCCGAATGGGAATCGAGGAACAAGGCAGCCGAGGCACTGGCCCGCCGCGCCGAGACGGTCGATGCCGGCGAGGCCAAATGGCTCGCTGAACACATAGGCGACCGGCCGCTGCAGGAGAACGAGCGCGCGCTGCTGACGCTGATCAAGCACGCCTCGCCGGAAATCCACCCGGCGCTGAAGCCGCTGATCGACAAGGTCGCATAACAGGTCGCGACCCTATTGCTTGGCGGGCTCGGACTTAGCTGTCTCGAAGCGCGACATCCATTTGAAGCTGCCGAACCAGTAGCGGCGCACGCCGCCTATGGTGCCGTCGGCGGTGCGCGCGCCGATCCAGTTGTTGACGTATTGGATGAGGCGGACATCGTCCGGGCGCATCGCAAACGCTTCCGGCGTCCGCAACAGCGGGCCGCCCACCATCGTCAACTTCGCGTCATAGAGCCTGGCGGCCATCTGCGGCGTCGGCGACGTCGCGACCATCGCCTGTGCGTCGCCGCCGATGATCGCGGCGAAAACATCTGAGGTATTGTCGAAAGACAGGATGGTCGCCTTGGGAAAAGCTTCCTTCGCGGCGGCTTCATCGGTGGAATTGGACAGCACGGCGATCTTGTATCCCGGCGCCGCCACTGCCTTTCCCGGCCTTTTCCCAAGGCTGGCGATCGTCGCAACCATACGGATATCGGCGGTACCGGTCTGGTTGGAGAACACCACCTCGCGTGCGCGTTCCGGCGTGCTGGCGTAGCCCGCCGCGATCATGTCGAAATCACCCTTGAGCAGTCTTGTCTTAAGGTCGTTCCAGGGCACCTCGACCAGCTTCAGGTCGACGCCGAGATCAGACGCCAGCGCACTGGTCAGGTCGACATCATAGCCGGCGAACTTCCCGTCGGCCTTCTTGAGGATCCATGGCGGGTTGAGCGCCACGCCGATCGTCAGTGTCTTCTGGTCGATGATGCGCTTGAGGCTGTCGTCCGCCCGGGCTGGCAGCAGCGACAAAGCCAACCAAGCAGAAAGGGCAAGTATAGTTGTGGCGATCATCTTAGCGCGCATTAATATAACCTCGCTGAGCCCGTCCGGTTGTCAGATTTACACAGAGGTGCCATTCTGTCGATAGCGGACCCTGATGGAGAGTTGCGATGTCGACACGGATGACGGTTACCGGTTCGATGATGTTCCTGGTTTGCATCCTGGGCAATCCGGCGAAGCTTTCGCTGCTGCCGGCGGCAGCGCAGGCTGCGGGGGCAAACCGCGTGGTCTGCTCCAGCGCCGATTACCGCTATTCCTATTGCGGGGTCGATACGCGCCGCGGCGTGCAGTTGACCTCCAGGCTTTCGAAGGCGCGTTGCGTATACGGTAGAAGCTGGGGCTATGACGGCGGCGGCATCTGGGTCGACAATGGTTGCTCGGCCGAATTCGCAGTCGCCGGCCCCAACCGCAATCCCTCTGCTGGCGACGTCGCCGCAGCCATTATCGTCGGCGGCGTGGTAGGCGCCATTCTCGACAACGGCAATTCGCATCGCCATCATTCCGATAATTACTATCCGAAGCCGCGCCCGCGCCGTTACGACCAATCGATCGATCCGACGCCGCAATTCGACAATCAGGGCAACCCCAACTTCGATACCCACGGCAACTACCAGGGACCGCACGGGCTGGGCAAGCTTGTCACCCCTGACGATAATCCTGACCTGAATCCGGCCCTGCGCAGCGACGGCGACGACAGCGACGACGACAGTTAGATGAAGCTTGGGTCAGGTTTCGGTCAGATGCCGCCGTACCAGTCGTAGCCATTGTCCTCCCAATAACCGCCTCTGCCGCCGCCGAGATTGGCGAAGCCGTCGACCAGCTCGATCTTGTAGAGGTATTTCGGCATCTTGTAGCCGAGCTGGCGCTCGACGCGGACGCGCAGCGGCGCGCCGTTCTCGACCGGCAACGGCTTGCCGTTGAGGCCATAGGCAAGGATCGTCTGCGGATGACGGGCATCGACCAGGTCGATCGAGCCGTAATATTTGATATCGCCGGCAAGGCTGCGGTCGATCGTGTCGAGGCAGTGGAACATGACGTAGCGCGCCTGCGGCTTGACCACTGCCTGGTCGAGCACCAGCGACAGCGGCGTGCCGGTCCATTTGGCAATGCAGCTCCAGCCTTCGACGCAGTCGTGGCGGGTGATCTGGGTGCGGCTCGGCATGTTCATCAGCTGCTCGCGGCTCAGCGACAGCGGTTTTTCGACGAGGCCTGAAACCTCCAGCCGCCAGTCGGCGAAATCGCTGGCGAGTAGGCCCTTATAGTAATCGTCGTCGGGCGCGGTGACGCCGTTCGGCCGCTGCGGCTGGCGAATGTCGGCTTCGGTGAACTCCGGCGCCAGCGCATCAGCGCCGGCAAGCAGTCGCTGCGCCCGCCAGGTCAGGCCATTAGCGCTTTCGAGGAAGCTGCGCAGGCTGTCGCCGACGCCAAGCTGGCTGTCGAAGGCGTCGCAGCCCGACAGCATGATGCCGGAAAGGCCGAGGCTGGCCGAGGTCAGGAACTTTCTTCGGCTTATCTGTAGCTTGGGGCTGATCTCGAATTTCGCCATGTCAGGCACTCCTCTCTGGCGCTTTGTCGCCATGCGCCGGCGGGTCGGTTCGGTACCACCCGGTGATGATGGAGCGCAGCTCGTTGATCGGGCCGGCGGCCAGGATCATCAGGATGTGGATAATGAAGAAGGCGACCAGCAGCAGCATCACCGTGAAATGAATGGTGCGCGCCGTCTGCCGGCCGCCGAGCAGATCATTCAGGAACGGCAGCACCGAATCCATGCTCGGCGACATGGCAAGGCCGGTGATGATCATCAGCGGCAGCAGCACGAACAGCACGCCGCCATAGGCCATCTTCTGCAGCGTGTTGTAGTCGCGCGTGTGATGGAACCTGAGCTTGGCGTGCTCGACAATGTCTCGCGGCAGGCGCCTGAAATCATCGAGGCGCGGGGCAAGATCGCGGCGCAAATGGCCGTTGATCAGGCTGGCGACCAGCCAGACCAGCAGCGTGGTGGTCAGCACCCAGGCAAAGAAGAAATGAACGACGCGCGCGGTGCCGAGATCGTAATAGGAAGGGATCGTCGCCCAGGACGGGAAGGCACGGGAGGTCTCCTGGCCGGCCGGACCCGACCAGCCGAGCACGCCAGTGGTATCGAAGCGCGTGCCGAAGATTTCGGTATAGCCGCGCGGGCCAGTCGCCGTATTCTCGGCGCCAATGGCGAAGACGGTGTTGTTATAGCCAAAACCCGACTCCTTGCCGATATAGAGCTGCGGGCGGGCGTTGAAGATCTGCAGGCCCGAAAGCAGCATGAAGAACAGCGCGATCGCCCACAGCCAATGCGTCAGCCGCGTCCAGCGCGACTGGCGATAGATCAGCGTCGCATCCGTCGAAGCAGCGCTATCTGCCTCGGTGCTGGCTTCGCCTTTGGCAACTGATTCCATATTTTCCGTGCCTCCCTGCCAAGTGGTTCCGCATGGCCTCGTCAGATCTCTTCTCCTCCCAATACGTCGCCAGCCTAAGCGATGTTTCACCCGATCACGGATTTATTACGGACTGCCGAGGCTGACGGCGAGGTTGACCGCGGCTGCCACGATGACCGTGTTGAAGAAGAACGACAGGATCGAATGCACAAGCACGACACGGCGCATTTGCGAGGTCGTGATGTTGGTGTCGGCGGTTTGCGCCGTCATGCCGATCACCGTGGCGAAATAGAGGAAATCCGAGCCTTCCGGCCGCTTGCCGCCCGGGAAGTCGAGGCCGCCGACCGGAATTTTCTTTTTTGTGTCGCCATCCATCGCATCGCCATCCAACCAGTAGATATGCGCGTAGTGAAGTGCCGCCATGGCGTGGATGGTCAACCAGCCAAGCGGGATAGACAGCAGCGCCACCGTAAGCTCGACGGTGTCCGCGCTCTTCTCCCTGTTGATCAATTGAAACAACGAAATGATGGCAATAGCGACGACAATCAGCGTGACCGCGAAGATGGCCAGTACCGGCAGGTCCGTGTCGCCTGCATTCTTGCGCAGATAGCTGCCGGTAAGCCGCGGCATGTGGGCGATGACAAGAACGAGATAGGCGGCAAAGAACACATTGGCGCCGATCGAATAGGCAAGCGGCGCACGCCAGACCAGCGCGGCGCCAAAGGCTGCCACGCCGATGCAGGCCGACACCGCGAACGGCGTGTGGGGTCGCATGGGCATTTTGGTCGGGGTACCAGTCGCCATGGCCTTCAGTCCGCTGACGCGGATTTCAGCGCTCGCCGTAGGATGCGGTCAAGCTCGCCTAGGAACCGCGAGCGATCCTGCGGCGCGAAGCTCGAATTGTAGCCCTTGCTTTCGCCGGTCTCGCGCAGATGCTGCTTGAGATCGCGCATTGCCACCGCCATGCCGATCGTTTCGGGCGTAAACGGGCGTCCGGTCGGACCAAGTACGTGGGCGCCAAGCGCCACCGCGCGCGCGGCAAGCGGGATATCGGCGGTCACCACGATATCGTTGGACCGGGCATTTTCGACGATCCAGTCGTCGGCGGCATCGGCGCCCTTGGAGACGACGACATTGCGGATCATCGGATCGCGCGACGGACGCAAGCCGCCATTGGAGACGAAGGTGACGACGATGCCGTGCCGCTCGGCGACTTTTTCGACCTCGGCCTTCACCGGGCAAGCGTCGGCATCGACGAGAATAGCAGGTGCGGGCATCGTTGTTCCAAATGTGAAAGAGCCGGGCGGCGTCGCCCGGCTCGATCGATGATAGTCGAGCGGCTACTAGGCCGGCAACGCGCCGGATCTCTTGGCCGTCCAGGTGGCGATATAGTCCATCAGTCCTGGATTGAGGCAATCATAAGGTTCGAGCCCGATCGACTTCAGCTGTGACCTTATGCCGTCCATACGGCTCGGATCGACACCGGATTCGATGATCGACGAGACAAAGGCGGTGAAGCCCGGCGGCGACCAGCCGTCTTCCTGGAAGCGTTCGGGATGGATGAAGGACAGCCCCTTGAAAGCGTGGTCGCGCTCGACCGGGCCGTGCATGTGGACGCCGCAGCCGGTGCAGGCATGGCGCAGGATCAGCGCGCCCGGAT